>JAISET010000102.1 GCA_031264015.1 Deltaproteobacteria bacterium
CGGGAGCCGATCAAGCCCGAAGACGCCGACGACATCCAGGAATGACGAGCCGGCCTTGAGAGGCCCCGCGACTCCCGCAAATTTGCGGCGCGGGGGCGGTTGGAGGGTAGTTTTTCCCCCTAAGGCCGGGGCGGGCGAGTCGTCAAACATGCCGAATAGGCGCCCGGCCTATGACGGCCGGCGGCGCCCGGCATGCCGCATGCCGATTATTTGGAGCCGGACCCTGTCGCCCGGGCCTGGCGACGGATTGGGCCGACGATTAAAGCGGGCCCCGGAACCAAGGCGGGCCGCCCCCGCGAACGCTTACGTTCCCTCCACCTCCACCTCCCCGTCCCCGTCCCCGTCCCCCTCCCCGCCGTCATCGCCGTCGGGAGCGTCGTCGTCGGACTCTTCCCCTCCCCCGGCGGCGTCGTCGAACTCTCGTTCGTCCCGCCCCCCCCTCGTCCGCGGGCGCGGAAGGACGATTTTAAAAATATAGCTTTTTCTGGGGGCGGGGAAGAATTTTCCCTGGAGAGGCGGGGCAGATTTCGGCGGGGGGAGCCGTTGGCGCGGACAATCCCTTGAAAAAAGCCGTTTGTCCTCCCGGCGCGCGCCAAAACATGGCATGGAACGTGCTTCCATTATCGTCGAGGGGAACGCCTTTGGCGGCCCCGGGGGAGGACCGGATGTCGGTGGTCAAAGTTTTGGTGATGGGCAACTACGGGCCGGATTTCAACCGCGTGGCCAGGGCGCTCAGGCCCTTCGGCCTCGGCCTCATGTGGACCGAGTCTTTGAAGGACGGCCTCGGGCTGCTGCCCAGGGCCAGGCCGGCCTTGCTGATCGTGGGCGACGACCTGCCGGGCCTCAAAAACCCCGCGGACATTTTAAACGTCATCGAGGCCGAGCGGCTGCCCACCCAGGTGGTGGTGGTCGCCAAGGACCCCGACTTCGACCGCTCCATGGACATGGTGGCGGACGGCGTCTTCTCCGTAGTCTCCTCCCCCGTGGACGTGCCGAGGCTGCGGCGCGTGGCCGGGAGGGTCCTGGCCAACCACTCCCTCTACGAGACTTTGGTGGACCGGGGCGCCGCCGACCACAACCCCGGGAGCCTGTTCATTTACAAGAGCCTGGCCGGCCACATGGAGGTCAGGCCCCTGATGGAGGCCATCTGCTCCACCGCCCGCCAGACGACCGGAGCCTCCAGGGTCGAGGCCTGGCGCCGCGAGGACGACGAGCCGGGCCATCAGACGGTCTTTTCCTCCGGCCCCGTCCGCGACAAAAGCGAGTTCGACCTGACTCTGGAGCTGGCCTGGCTGGAAGGCCCTCTGGCGACCGTCAGCCTCTCTTTCGAGAGCGCCGGGAACCGCGACTCCCTCGACCCCAAGACCCTCGACGAGCTGACTTTCGCCTGCTCCTTGTTTCTGAGCCAGGCGCTGAGGTTCGAGGAGGCCATCAACATGGCCTCGCGGGACCCCCTGACCGGCATGTGCAACCGCAGGGTCTTTTTGGAGACCATCAACCGGGAGTACTGCCAGGCCCGCCGCCACCAGTCGTCCCTGAGCCTTCTGACCCTGGACCTCGACCACTTTAAAAACGTCAACGACACCTACGGCCACCAGACCGGCGACGAGATCCTCAAGTGGCTGGCCGGGGTGGTCCAGAGCGTGGTCAGAAGCGGCGACCTGGCCGCCAGGACCGGCGGCGAGGAGTTCTCCATCGTCATGCCCCGGACCAATCTCGAGCAGGCCCGCAACCTGGCCCTGAGGCTCCGGCAGGCCCTGGCGCTGACCCCGCTGCCCCCGGGTCTCCAGGCCGTCAGGCCCACCATCAGCCAGGGTCTGGCCGGCATCGAGCATTTTCTGGTCAACTCGCCTCAAGATTTGATATACTTGTCCGACCAAGCCATGTACCTGGCCAAAAGGGAGGGGCGGGACACCATCCGCCAGGCAGCCGACCTCCCCGGCAACACCAAATTCCAGGATGTCCAGTATGTCTTTCAATGAAGAACGGCGCAAGGGACTCAGGGCCAACCTGCCCAGTCAGATGCTCTTCAACGTCCTCGACAAGCCCAACGAGTACATCAGGGGCCAGGACTCGACGGTCAAGAGGCTGGCGCACATGGACTCCGAGCCGCTGCCCCAGCTGACCAGCGCCTCGCAGATTCTTCTGAACCGCATCGACCGCAAGCTCTCGCTGATCCTGAGCATCCTGGCCGAGACGAGCGCGCGCAAGAACTACACCAACCAGGCCATGGTCCAGGACATCTCCGAGTTCGGGCTCTCTTTCGGGCACAGCTCCGAGTTCCCCATCGGCATGCATCTGGAGATCGGGCTGATCCTCCCCTACACCGAGGGGCGCCTGATGGACATCCTGGGCCGCGTCGTCAGGATCCTGGACAAGGAGGAGAACCTGACCGGCGACCCCTACGTCTATGGTCTCGAGTTCACCGACGTCCTGAGCAGCGACCAAAACGAGATCGTCCAGTGGATCTTCACCAAGCAGCGCGAGGAGATCCGCCGCCGCCGGGAGCACGCCTGAGCCGGACCGCGGGCGGCCCGGGAAAAGCCGTGACTTTTAAAGACCGCCGGGCGCCACCGGCGGTCTTTTTTTATTCTTTTTATGGCATAATCAAATCTTATCGTCGTCATGTTCCTTTTTCATCCAACTAAAAAAGAACGACCGTTTTGGGCGACAACAACCGTTTAAAAGGACGGAAAACGGACGGGCCGGCCCGAGCTGACGGCCTGACGACGGGGACGCGGGGACCGAGACGGAGGGGACGGACGAGGCGGGGCGGGGGGACGATGACGGACGGAGGAGCGGGAGGCGCAGACAGCCGAAACAGCCTCCGCCGCGGCGCCTGCCATAAGACAAATTTATATGCGCAAGTAAGATTTCCATAAACTTAGCCAGACCCACCCACCTTATTCTTCGGAACAGTTGACAAGTATGCCTGCTGTCAGACAGTTATCTTCTACCGTAATTCAAAAACATTTTTCGATTTTTTTTCTTGCGTAGTATTTTTTACTCTTTTCTATTGGATTTTCCCACTATACGTCGACGCTGGTTTTTCAAAATTCTTCTTATTTTTGGGCATTTTGAAAATCATATTTTTTTGATAATTTTTTTGATTCACATAAGTATTTACTTTTTAAAGGAAAAATTTTTTTTCACATTTACTTGATCAAGAGGCCGCGGCCGCCGGGCTCGGCGAGAAGACTCTCAAAATCATCTATTCTTTTCCGCGCCTCCCCGTCGTCGCCGGCGTGAAGGCTTCCGTTCCCGAGGGAATCGGCCGGACTGCCGCCGTTCGTCCACTCGGAGAAAATGGAGGGAATGCCGTCGATTTCGCGCGCATGGCGGCAGGAGACGATGTTGGGACGGAGGCCAAGTTTGATCCGTTCAAGGCCCTGTCTTTTTCCGGCATGGTCGCTCCCGGATCCGGCATGGTCGCCCCGGGATCGAACACTGTTTTGTCGGACTCGCCCATGCCGCGCCCTTGTCTTTTTAAGCCGCGACCGCTATGTGAACGACGGAAATATTGTCCGGCCCGCCTTTGTCGTTGGCCATGTCGACCAGCCGCCGGCACGTCCGGTCGGGGTCGCGGCTGGAGCGCAGCCCGCGGGCGACCTCGTCCTCCTCCAGAGGGCCGTAAAGACCGTCGCTGCAGAGCATTATCCGGTCGCCCGGCCGGGTCTCCACCGAGAACACCTCCGGAGTGGCCGGGGGCGGCATGCCCACGAAGGCGGTCAGCCTGGAGCCGGACGGGTGGTTTTTGGCCTGGGCCTTGGCGAGTTTTCCGGCCTTGACCAAAAGGCTCGCCATGTTGTGGTCGTCGGTTATCCGCCTGAGATTTTTCTTGCGTTTGGGCAGACAATAGCCCCGGCTGTCGCCGAGGCAGCAAAATATGGCCCGGCCGCGCAAAAGCCAGCCCCCGACGAAGGTCGCGCCGAAGGGGACAGGTTGCCATATTTCCTTTTCCAGCGTCAACAGCCAGGCGCCCCCCGACTCCCCCGGACCGCCGAAACGACCGCCCGCCGCGCAGACCGGCCGGGGGCGGCCGACAGCCTTGTCGTTCGGCCAGCTTCTTGTTATGCTAAAAAGCGGAAGGGGGGAGGCCGCTGCCTGCCGTCGGCCCGCCCGACCGTTCGTTTATTTGTTTTTAGTCTGTTCCTTCAACAAAACTTTATTGATTGAAACAATTCTTTTCCTTAAATAAATTTATTTTTAAACAAGTCAGGCAATTTAATTTAATAAAATATCTCTAAAAATCATCTTATATTATTTTTTTGCTTATTTTTAAACCAAAGCCAGTCTCGCTAATTTAAAAAATTCTCAATTCCCAACGTCGCCAGCGGGCAGACGTTTCCCACCCCGGGCGGCCCGGACGACACCGGCCGGCCGGCCCCCATCCACAGCGACCAGGAATTCCCCTTATGAGCGGAGTCTCTTCGGACCAGCCCGGACCGGCGGAAACCGGACCAGCCTCCCAGCGGCCGCCCCGGGGCGGGGCCCCCGCCGCAAAAGCCGCGGAAGCCGCCGGACGCCCGCCCGGGCCCCCGAGGAACCCGGCCCCCCAGGCCGCCCCCGGCTCCCCCCAGGCCGCCCAGGCCGCCCAGGCCGCCCAGACCGCCCAGACCGCCCCGGCCCCGGCCCCGGCCGCCGAGCTGACCCTGGAGGATCTGGTCGCGCAGCTCAGCGCCGGCCTGCAGATCTTCATGGTGGCCATCAAGAACTCCTCGCTTTATCCGGCCAACTCCAAGATCAGGCAGGAGTCCATGACCAGGCTGGCCGAGTGGCTCGGGGCCTACGTCGAGGAGCACGAGTCGGTGCGCCTCTTCGTCAACCCCGAGAGCCTCCTCTTCCATGGGGTGGTCGTCCACCAGGACAAGCCGGGGGAGCCCAACGTCATCTTCCCGCTGTTTCGCGACGGGCTGCAGTGGATCGAGTTTCAGGAGGGCCTGGCCCTCGAGGACCTGGAGACCTTCATCGGCCTCGTCAACCGCTTCCGGCAGCTCAGGGAGGAGGACGAGGACGACCTGGTCACGGCCATGTGGGCGGCGGGGTTCGAGTTCATCAAGTACAAGACGGCCAACGAGTTCTGGGACATCGACCCCCTGACCGAGATAGCCGCCTTCCGGGCCGGCCCCGGGGACGGGACGGGCGGCGGGCCCGGCCTGGCCGAGAAGGGGTCCAAGGGCAGCGGCAAGGGGGTGGTGGCCCTGCTGGCCGAGATCGACGCCCTGGAGAAAAACGACGGCCAGGGCAAAAGGAACTCGTCCTTTAAAAACGTCCGCCAGCCCGGCCGGTCCGGCTCCGGGAGCTACTCCGGGGCCGGCCAGGAGGAGGACCTGGCCCTGTTCGCCAAGCTGGGGCTCACGGAGGACGAGCGGGCGGAGATCCGGAAGCTCCTGGCCAGGGAGACCGGGCCCAGGCCGCTCATGGAGGTGCTGGAGCCGGCCCTGGTGCTGCTCTGGCGCCTGAGAAACCTGGCCCAGGCGGGCCCGGTGGTCACCTTTCTGGCCGAGGCGGCCAAGTTCAACCTGGCGGCCGGCCACTTCTCCGAGATCCACAGCCTGCGGTCCCTGCTGGGGGACATGTCCGCCAAGGGGGCCGGCAGGCTCGACGGCGTCCTGGGCCTCTTCGACAAAAAGATCTCGTCGCGGGAAACCCTGGAGGGCCTGGCCGAGTTCCGCCTCCCGGACGGCGCGTCCAAAGAGGAGAGGGCCCGCTCGGAGGGCGAGCTCGCCGCGCTGCTGGCCTGCCTGCCCCCCGGGGCCGCCCCGGCCCTGGTGGCCGTCTGCGCCCAGGCCAGGGACAGGATCGTCCCGGGCGCCATCCTGAAAACCCTGGCCAGTCTCCCCGAGGGCCTCGACCCCGGGCTGGGCCAGCTGATCAACTCGACCCTGCCCGTCGACCAGGTCATGACCCTGGCCCGGCATCTGGCCAGGCGCCTGGAGGCGGGCCGGGGGGAGACCCCGGCGGGGCGGGAGCTTTTGGCCGGCCTGAGCCGCCATGTCGACAACAAGGTCCGGGAGGCGGCGGGCCTGCTTCTGCTCGACCAAAACCCCGAGCACATCGGCCTGATGCCCCACCTGCTCAACGAGCCGGACCCGGGCCTCTGCCGCAAGGTCTACGCCCTGCTGGCGGGCGCCCGCAGCAAGGGCGTGGAGAAGTCGGTCCTCTCGTTTCTGCGCCAGATCCACGACACCAACACCATGAAGCCCACCGAGCTCCTGATGAACTGCTGGCGGACCCTGGGGCTCTCGGCCGTCTCCTCCCAGGCCGCCGACTTCGCCGAGGGGGTCCTGATGAAAAAGGACCTGAGGGCCCTGCTGGGCCTGGGGTCCGAGCACGAGACGTCCCACCGGGCGGGCGCCGCCATGGCCCTCAGGCTGATGGGCCGGGGCGAGATCGTCGACTCCGCCGCCTCGAGCTTCTACAAGGACCTGCGCCGGGCCTGCCGTCTGGCCGACCAGGCCCTGGCGGACTTCGCGGCCAGGCGCTGAGGCCGGGCCCGAAAAACTCCGGGCCGGGCAAATTGTCGCCCCGGAAAAAATGGAGGCCGGACGCGGCGAATCTCATGTCGATTTGCCGGGGACAGGCCTTTTAAACGACGCGGGAAAAGGAGGGCGCATGGCGCAGGAAGAGCGACGGGTCAGGGAGGTCTCGCTGGGGGAGACGGTTCTTCACGGGCTGTTCCGGCTTTTGCAGGTGGTCAAGATCCACCAGGCCAACAACCGTCTCTTCTCCGAGAATCTCCAGGGCTTCAAGGATGGCCTGAGGAAGGCTTGGCGGGAGGGCAGGGCCGCGTCCTTCAGCTTGTCGCGGGGCAGGTTTTATTTAAACGACGAGCGGATCGTCTACACCCCGACCATGTGGGCCACCTCCGTCAAGATGGCCGAGTTTTTTCAGGAGAGAAATTTAAGCGGGCTGCGCTTCGAGCCCAAGGAGGGCCTGCTGGACGAGGAGATAGTCCTGCTGATCTCCAACCTCAACGCCGCCAAGCGCCACCCGGAGCCCTTCGAGTGGCTCAGGGACAACCTGACCACCTCCGGGGGCTGGCGCATAGTCCCCGTGAGGGACGAGGACAACACCGTCGGGGAGCGGGGCGGCGACGCGGCGGCCGACGGGGGCAAAAACATCCTGACCAGGACCGAGGGAGCGGCCAGGACCCGCGGGCAGGCCCGGCAGATGTACTCCCAGGCCCTGACCGTCATGCGGGGCCTGGTGGAGCGCCTGACGGCCGGCAAAAAGGCCAGCATCCAGAAAAGCAAGCGCATCGTCGAGGAGTTTATCGACCTCCTGGGGGAGGAGCCGGAGACCTGCCTGGAGCTGGCCGCCGTCAGGGACCACGCCGACCAGCTCTACACCCACTCGGTCAACGTCTCGCTGCTGTCCATGGCCCTGGGCGCCCGCCTGGGCTACTCCCGGAGGCACCTCGAGGAGCTCGGCCTGGTGGCCCTCCTGCACGACCTGGGCAAGGCCGGGGACTTTCTCAACACGGCGGGGAAAAGCGGGGAGCTCGAGGAAAAGGAGCTGGCCCAGGTCCGCAACCTGAGCCTCCAGAGCGTGGCCAGGGTCATCCGCCTCAACGCCGGCTACCACCTGAAGCTGACCATGCTGCGGCCCATCGGCGAGCGCCAGCTGGGCGTCAACCCCGCCGACCGCCGGACGGCCGGCCGCAAGAAGCCCCTGTCGCTAAGCTCCAGAATCCTGGCCGTGACGGACCGCTACGACGCCATGACCTCCCACCGCCCCTACCGCGACAAGCCCATGAGTTTTTCCGCGGCCGTCAGGGAGATGGTCGACGACTCCTCCGGCGCCCTGGACCCCCTGGTGGCCCGGGTCTTCGCCCAGATGATGGGGCCCTGGCCCGCGGGGAGCCTCCTGGTCCTGGAGGGGGGCGGCCTGGCCGTCGCCAAGGCGGCCAACGACCTGAGCGTCTACCCCGGCGCCGTCCTGCTGGACCGCGACCCCGGGGGCGGCCTCGCCCAGGGCCAGACCGTCGACCTGGGCGAGCCCGCCGAGGACGGCCGGGGGCTCAAGAGGCGCATCGTCGCCAGCCTCAACCCCTGCGAGTACGACGTCCAGGCCGCCGACTACCTGCTGCCCTAGGAGTCTGCGAAATAAGAAAAGTCCGGGGCAGCGGAGGGCCCGGGAGGCGGCAGGAAACGTCGGGTGTCGACAATTTGTTTTGAAATGCTTTGAGGCGCTTCGAGACGATTCAAACAGTTTGAAGACGCGCCTGCCCGCCTCTAAAAACCTTTCCTTTTCCACCAGTTTCCGCGCCCGGCGCGGCCGCCTGACCATCGACGAACGGCGGGCGGGCTGCCGGACGCGAAACCGTCATCATCATCATCATCATCAGGCCCCGGCCTTCCTGGCCGCCGGAAGCCGGAGCTCCCCGCAAGGCTTCTGGTTCTCGTCGCGGCGGCGGAGCCCCATGGCCGCTCTCCTCTATTCCGACGCCCGCTTTCCCCTCCCGGCTGACAGGCTGAGTTAAATTAAAACGAGTTATTCTAATTTGCATTCAAAAAGTTAGTAATGCATAACGCGCCATGAAGGCGGTCCAACGGCGCGGATTTATTCCCATTCACCCGAGGCAGTTGGCTTGGCTCAAGACTTTGTCAATCAATCTCGCTCGTCTTCCGACACCAAAAGATGGCTGTCCGTCACTCTCCCGGCACCGCCAGGCATGACAGTCGGGCAGACAGCCGAACTTCCAGGGATCTCCACAATGACTGTCAACCGCGACATGCGCCTAATTGAAGGGATGGCGGGTGCTGAATTCCCCGAAACGACTGAGAACAGCGGCGGGAGACGGAACCAACTCATGACGCCAGAGGAGGAGGCGGAGTTCCTGGACAAATTCCTCGACCAGTCTCCGGCGGGAGAATTAATTGACGCGGCTCCAATCCATAATCAGCCGCCAGCATTAGTCGGTCATGACATGCCTTTGTCCGCAACATATAGAATGCTGGAAAGAAATGGGTGGCGCGAGACGGAGCCGGACACCGGCCGCCCTAGGAGCGACCCTGCTCCACAGGAGGAGTAAAAAAAACTCCCAAGAATGCCGGCTTCCGTCTCGAGGAAAAACAAAGAAAGATTACCTGTAAAGCCAGTGTTTCAAGACGAGGCCAGATTTGGTCGACTCTATTGTCCTCAATCTTGTCGGGCTCCATATCCGAACCGACCGATGGTAAAGACTTGCATAATCCGGGAGTGTCGTTATGCGTATTCTTCAATTTGCCCTTGGAATGGAAAACTTGACCATATGACAGCAGATAAAATGGACACGGAAAATATGAATGCCTTCCTGGAGTTATTGAAAAACAAATACGGAGATAAATTTGTCGTTATGGTTTTAGATGGTGCGTCATCCCATGGAAGTAAAGACACAATACTCCCAAAAAAATTTTCTTTGCTAAAGATGCCTCCGTATAGTCCCGAGCTCAATCCTGCAGAACAAATCTGGAGGGTTTTGCGGAAAAAATGTTTTAGAAACTCAATATTCAAATCTCTAGATGAAGCAATGCAAAAAGTTAAAGCAGGACTGTCTCAAATGGCTAAGGATAAAAAGGGTATGACACAATTGACCAATTGGCCTTGGATTGACAGACTTAACAAAGATCGCTTTCAAAATTAATCACATTTTGAATGCAAATTGTAATTAAAACGAGTTGAATTAAACCGGCGCCGGGGACGGTCTTCCGACCAACACCCCCGGGAGTTTTTTCAGGCGGCCCCTTTCATGGCCCGGCGGGTGCGGGGGCAGACCTCGACGCATTTGCCGCAGATGGTATCCCCTCCCCCGAAGCCCAAAAGGGACCTCTCCTCGGCCGTCCTGCGGCAGAGGGTCGCGTCGAAAAAATCCTCGCGGCGCAATTCCGGGCTCCACGACTTTCCGGAGACGGCCTTGGCGGGGCAGGCGTCCCGGCAGACGGAGCACTCGGCGCACCGGGAGACGTTGACGGGCGCGCCAAGGGTCAGGGGGGCGTCCGTCAGAATCGAGGACAGGCGCACCGCCGAACCGTGCTCCTCGGTGACCAGCAGGGCGCACTTGCCGATCCAGCCGAGACCCGCCCTGGTGGCCACGGTCTTGTGGGGCAGAAGCGTCCGGTCCTCCTTTTCGCCGAAGCCCACTTTCTCCCTGGTCTGGGCGACGGCCTGAAAGCCGAGGCCTATGAGATACTCGGCCCCGCGGGCGACTATCTGGTCCAGCGAAGCGTTGGCCCTCCGATAGAACTGGCAGTATTCCATGGTGGGCAGCTCGGAGATGCCCCGGACGATGTCCGGGGGGATTTTGACCGCCACGACGACGCCGGCAGGCAGCCCCTCCCTGACCTTGGCGGGGAGCTCCCCCAGCCCCCCGAAGCCGACCAGGTCGGCCCCGAAGCCCAGAAGACTCGCCCTCAGACCGGCCGACAGCGCGTTTTCCGGAGCGCCCGTCATGTCCGGGGAAGCCTTGGCCATCTCGCCCACCTTTTAACACCGGCCGCCCCCCGCCCGGAGCCTCCCGGGACGGCGGGCCTGACGGGGAATTGCGTTAAACAAACCGACGATGGAAACTCGACATTAAAAAAACGACGATGGAAACCAGACGATAGAACATGGCAAAATGCTTGGAAAAAAATATTTCCGACGATAGGCCGCCGATAGAAACGCGGCATTAGAAAAACGACGATGGAAACCAGGCGATAGAACACAGCGAAAATGCTTGAAAAATATATTTCCGACGATAGGCCGCCGATAGAAACGCGACATTAGAAAAACGACGATAGAACACTGCGAAAACACTTAGAAAAACATTTCCAACGATAGACCGCAGACCGGGCGGCTACCAGCGTTCGTCGTCCTGGGCCAGGCGATATTCCGAATCGTCCGGCATGTAGTCGGTTTCCTGGAATGGAATTCTTCTACGCATTGATCTAAATCCCAAAATTCTCAACATTTTTTTGTATTTGTAGTTGGATTTATACTTGACGATCCCCAGCGGGATCTTGAGAAAATATTCTTTTCTTTGGTCGCCGCTCGTTTTTAGAAACACGGCCGAAAGCTTGTCCATATATTGAGTGTGCATGCGTTCAAGGCGGCACGAATAATCATTCATCATCCCGATCCATTTGGCAAAATCGGCGGGGTCGAAAAAACCCTGCATGCATTCGGCAAAAGCGGCTTGGAGATCTCTTATCACGGAGATGCTCCAATCCCAAACAACCCTGCGGTCGAACATGTCCGGCAGACCGCTCGTTTTTTCCGTGAGCAAAAGAGCCTTGTTCCTGATAAAAAAATTGAGCGCCAGCATGGAGTAGCACATTTCCGGATATAGGACGTTGCAGCGGTAAATTAAAGCTTGCTCGCCGACGAACAGACCGGAGACTTTTTTTAAATTATCACGGCGCTCCTCCCCGTCGCCCTCGAAGGAGTATTTTTCTGTCGAGACCAAAGGGTCCGAACCAACGAGCCCGGCGGTCATGAAGTCTGGGCAGAGGGACAAGGTTTTACTCTCCATGTCGACCCACTCTTGGGCGAATTCTTTGTCGCCGTATTTGTCGGCGTCACAATTTAGATGGCAGGCCTTCACTATGCTTTGAAAATCAAACCTGGTGCCGGATATGGCGACGCCGGCAAGGTGTTTTGTCAATTCCACTTTAATCATAAACAAGTCCTAAAAGAACTATAAACAACCGTCCGTGTCAGACTCCTAGTCGGACGCGCGGGAGAGGTGAAAGAATCTCGGACAAAAAAAATAAATTTCTGAGGCGTTTTGCGCGCCGGACCGCATGACAAACTCATGAACGGCTGATTTTGAAAAACGTCCCCGCTACCACCGCTCGTCATTTTGCTTAAAGTAAAACGTCACGTCCTTTGGATTATATTCAATTAATTGAATGTCAACCTTATAACGCTTGGCCAGACGTTCAGATTTAGCCTTGACATTTCTGTACTTTACGGAAGAAGAAAAAGAGACGAGAGCGGACAAAGACCTGATCAAAGATTTTCGACGAAGCGCGTCGGTCTTGCCGATAAAATCACCGCAAAGAACATCCAAATATATCCTCAGCATGGTTTCTATGGGCGCCGGCGGGTCGTTCATCATGGCGATCCATTTATTAAAATTTGCCGGGGAGAGATGCCCGCTCACACATCTGGCAAAAGCGGTTTGGAACGATCTGACCATGGCGATCGAACGGTCCCAGGCGACCCGCTGGTCGAGCAAGTTGTTGCTTTCAGTGAGCTTGCGAACCCTTTTTCTAATAAAATGATTGAGCGTCATCATCGAATAGCACATTTCAGGATACAAAGTGTTGCACCAATAAATGCTGTTCTGGTTTTTCATGTCCAAATCTTCAAGAATGATCGGACGTTTTTGCCCCCCGACCTTTACGGACCAATTGCCGTCGTCGTCTTCCTCAATCTCATTGTTTGAAATATCCTCCTCATCCTCCTTGTCATTATCATCATCATCCCAGTCGTAGCGGCCGACGTCGACCACTCCCCGCGTAAAATTATCGGGTGTGTCGTCGTCGTCCAGATCGGGATTTATATAGGAAATGAAGTCGGCTTCGTCTTCCTTATCAGATCCGAATTTTATTCGCGGCCGGCTGTGCCGCATGTCATAACACGGAACCAAAGTTCTCTCGGCCATTTTTAAATAATATCCGGTGTCGGCGGCGCCGTTATCACCGTCGTCAAAATCGCAGACGTCATGATATGCCCACACGGTTTCCTGCATCTCGGAGCGGGTGCCGATCGCGGTGACGCCGTTGAAATGTTTGGTGAATTTCATTCTCAGCATAAAGACCCCTCCATAATCCGCCGCGTCAAGTCCGAGCCGGCTTGTTTTGATAAAAACACCTCCGCCGCCGCTACCACCGCTCGTCAAATTGCTCGAAGAAATAAGTCTTGTCCGGGGGGTCGTATTTTATATCATGAACGCTGGCATTTTGGCGCTTGGCGACGCGTTCCGTCACGCCCCTGAATTTTTCATATTTCTTGGAGGTGGAAAAAGAGACGAGCGTGGACAAAGTCCTGACCAGAGATTTTTCTCGCCGCGCGTCGGTCTTGGCGATAAAATCGGCGGCGACGACGTCCACATATGACGTCAGCATGGTTTCGACGGACACCGAGGGGTCGTTTATCACGGCAAGCCATTTCAGATAACTCGCCGGGGCGAGACGACCGCCCACGCAGCTGGCGAAAGCGCTCTGGAACGACCTGATCAAGGCGATCGTGCGGTCCCAGACAACCAGCGGGTCGAACGCGCTGTCGCTTTTCGAGAACCTGAGGATCCTCCTCCTGATCAAAAGATTGAGGGACATCATCGAGTAGCACATCTCCGGATACAAAATGTTGCAGCAATAAATGTCGCCCGGGTATCCGCTGTCGGCGTCGTCCTCGTCGTCCTCGCCGCCGTCTTCCGACAAATCCTCAGTTTCCTTCACGACCCGATTGTCATCGTCGTCGTCAAAATCTGAAAAATCACCGCCGCCGGCGTCCAAGTCGTCCTCGCCGCCGTCTTCCGACAAATCATCAGTTTCCTTCGCGACCCGATTGTCATCGTCGTCGTCAAAATCTAAAAAATCACCGCCGTCGTCCAAGTCGTCCTCGCCGCCGTCAGCGTTGGAATTTGTCGAGGAAACGCCGTCCGGGCCGTTTTTTCCCCCGGCCTTGTCGTCGCGACCAATCTTCAGATACTCCTTGAAGGCTGCCCGAGGCCAGCATTTCCTCAGGTCATAACAGGGGACGTAAGTTCTCAGGCCCATTTCATACCAGGACTCCTGATCGCCCGCGCCGTAATAACCGTCGATGTCGACGACATCGTCGATATCACCGATGACGTCATGAAACGCCCTCCCGGTTTCCACCATCTCCTGGAGATGCCCCGACACGGTGACGCCGTTAAAATGTTTCGTGAATTTCATTCTCAGCATAAAGACCCCGTCAAAGAAGACACGGTTCGGTCGGAAAAATGGAGGCGGACGCCGCCGCCGGAGCTCGTCGTCATGATTTAAATTGCTGGCCGCCTTGTTTTATCAGGACTTATCCTACCACGAAATTCCCCTCGAAACCATGATTTGTCCGCGGCCGGCCCCCAGCCCGCCGCACCCGGCCGCCGTCGTCCGGCCGGACCGGCCGGCCGTCCCCCGACGACCCGGCCCGGCGGGTTTTTAAGTTGCCCCCGGCCGCCCGATGTGTCAAAATATGGTTCCCTCGTCAAATTACAAGCCTAGTTTGGCGACTTTTCCCCCCGGCCGCCGGACCCGCCCCGGCCCGGCCGCCCGACAAGACCGGCGGCCCGGGCCCCGGAAGCCGGCCGCCGGCCGGCCAGCCAATCGACTCGTGGGAGAGCATATGCCAGTCAGACACAAAACCAAGGGCGCCGAAAGCCCCGCCGCGGCCGGGACGCCCGTCAAACCCGCCGCCAAGGCCCAGGCCAAAGCCAAGGCCGCCCCCTCCGCCGCCCCTCCCGCCGCCGAGCCCCTAGGGTTCAGCTGCTCCGAGTGCGGCTCGCGCAACTGCTACCGCAACGACTCCAGCTTCCCGGACAACTGCGCCACGGTGAAAAACCCGGCCGGGGCCAGGGCGACCAGGAAGATCTACCAGTCCGACGACCCCCGGGCCAGGCTCCTCAAGGTCGCGGGCGAGGTGGAGGCCGAGTTCTACGGCCGGATGACCAGGATCGAGGAGACGGTGACCCTGGCCAAAAAGATGGGCTTCCAGAAGATCGGCGTGGCCTCCTGCTTCGCCCTGATCAACGAGGCCGGAATCTTCGCCCAGTGCCTGCGCTCGGCCGGCCTCGAGCCCAAGACGGTCATCTGCAAGGTCGGCTCCATCGACAAGGGGGACCTGGGCGTCCCCGACGAGATGAAGCTGCTGCCCGGGCGCAAGGAGGCCACCTGCAACCCCGTCCTGCAGGCCATGGTCTTAAACGAGTGGGGCGCCGAGCTCAACGTGGTCATGGGGCTCTGCGTGGGCCACGACTGCCTGTTCAACAGTAACAGCCTGGCCCCCGTCACCACCCTGGTGGTCAAGGACAGGGTCCTGGGCCACAACCCGGCCGCGGGCTTCTACCTCTCCAAGACCTTCTACAGCCGGATCCTGGACTACTCCAAGTACCCCAAGTCCCGCTTCGCCAAAAAATAGCGGGCCCCCGGCGCCTGAAATAGGAAAGGGGGCCGTCGGCCCCCTTTTTTAGTGGCGTGGTGAGATTTTTTTCCCCGGCCGGCCTTTTTTCACCCGGCCGGGTTTGTTTTTCCCGGCCCGCTACAGGGCGGCCGCCACCTCGGCGATCTGCTTGAGGTAGCCGGGGCTGCTCTTGCCGACGTCCTCGGGGGTGAGGCCGCAGGCGACGAAGGGGGTGACCTTGAAGCCCTGGGAGCCGAAGTAGTCGACGTGGGCGGTCAGGTTGCGCTTGTAGCAGTCCTTGTCGGGGTTGCCCTGGGTCCAGATGAACAGCATCTTCTTGCCCGGTTTGAGGCGGCCCGGGACGGCGTTGGACAGGAAGTCGGGCTTGAACCAGGAGTAGGTGCGGTCGATGAAGCACTTGACCTGGCCGGCGACCTCGTTGATGTAGACCGGGCTGGTCAGGATGACCAAATCGGAGTCGGCGGCCGTTGACAAGACCAGGGCCAGGTCGTCTTTCAAGACGCAGGTCTCGGTCCTGCCCTTGCAGCTGAAGCAGGACTGGCAGCCCCGGAAGCGGAGCTGGTTGAGATTGAATTTCTTGACCTCGACGTTCTTGTCGGGCAGGGCGGCCACCGCGGCCTCCGCCAGCTTGGCGGAGTTGGACCCGGGCCTGGGGCTCCCGAGAATCAGCGTGACTTTCATGTTGGCTTTCTCCCACTTCCCCCCTCGGGGGAATGTCCGGCGCGCCTTGGCCGGCCCCCCTGGCGGGGGACGGCCGAGACGCGCCGCTTGTGTCGGCGGCGAGGAGCCGGGGGGTTGCGATTTCCCCGGACGTTTTTTCTTCGGGACGCCCCGGCGCGTCCCGGTCGGAAATAAATTTTTCCGACGACCGCGGGCCGTCGGGCCGGCCGGCGGCGGATTAAAATGTCGGCGGCGCCTCGGAAGGCCGGGAGCCCGCCCCGCCGACGGACGGCGGCCGCCCGGTCGTCCGGACGAGAGGCGAAAAAATTGACGGCTACTGTTATTTATATTTATGAACGGTAACTATCGACACTTTTTTGATGGTTGCCGGCAATTATCATTGCTTACGGCAAGTTTTTTAGGCTTTAAGAATATTTTTTGAGACTTTTTAGAACCTTGTCCAGCGAGGAGACGACATATTCCTGCTGGCTCATGGTCAGACCCGGCCAGATGGGCAGGCAGATCTGCCGGGCGGCGCAGTCCTCGGCGTTGGGCAGGGGCTCCGGGGGGGCGGCCAGGTACTCGGGGTGCCGGGCCCAGAGGGGCTGCCGGTGCCCCGGGACGGCGTAGACCTCGCCGGCCAGGGCCACCTCGAACTCCTCGCGGAGCCTGGTTTTGACGGTCTCCCTGTCGACGCCTTCGGGCAGCAGGGCCATATATTTGTAGTAGGCGGGCTTGTGGCCCCCCGCGGGCAGGACCGGGACGACTTCGAGCCCCGACAACAGTTTATCATAAACCAGGGCCAGGCCCCTGCGCTCGTCAAGTATCCGGCGGGCCTTGGCCATCATCCGCAGGCCCAGAAGGGCGTGGATCTCCGAGGGCCTGTAGTTGAGGCCGAAGTGGCCGTGGACGTTGGAGCCGGGCCGCTCCTGCCCGTGCTGGCGCAAATAAAGAAGCCTCTCCATCAACTTGTCGTCGGAGGTGGTCACCATGCCGCCCTCGGCGGTGGTCAGCACCTTGGTGGGGTAGAAGGAGAAGGCCGAGGCCAGGCCCAGGGTCCCGGCCGTCTTTCCGTCGATCTCGGCCCCGTGGGCGTGGGCGGCGTCCTCGATGAAGGCGGCGCCATTGAGCCCGGCCAGGTCCCTGATCTCCCCCCACCTGGGCGTTATGAAGCCCCCTATGTGGACCAGGACCACCGCCCTGGTGTCGGGGCGGATCTTGCGCGCCAGGTCGTCGGGGCACATCTGAAAATAGACCGGGTCGTTGTCGACCAATATGACCTTGTACCCGGCGGCTATGGCGGCCAGGGCGGTGGCCATGTACGTGTTGGCGGGCAGGGCCACGGAGCCCGGGGAACCCATGGAACCGCGGGGAGCCTCCGGGCCCGCCCCGTCGCCCAGGGCCCTGAAAATCATCTCCAGGGCCGCCGTGCCGCTCGAGCAGCCGCAGGCGTGGGCGGAGCCGACAAATTTTTTAAACTCCCCCTCGAAGGCGGCGACGTTGCGGCCCATGGCCAGGCGGCCCTCCAGCAGCATGTCGGAGAGCTCCAGGGCGATCTCCCGGGCGTCGTCCCGGTCGAAGGGTATTTTTAAGACGGGCACTTTCATGGGGTCCATTTTACGGGAGCCCCCGCCCTTTGACAAGCGGGGGTCGCCGCCGGCTCGAACTCCCCGGCCGCCGCCCCCCTCCCCCGCCGCCCGCCTCCTTGTTTTCACCGACGACGACGCCCGCCCGCGTCCGCCCGTTTTTTCCCTTTTCCGCCGCCGGGGACGCCTTTTGACAGTCGCAAGCTTTTCCTTTCGAGACGCCCGGGGCGCCCTCTTTTCCTTTCCGCGCCTTTTCCTCCCGGCCTTGTATTTTTCCCCGCAATTCATTATTATTGGCCGCAAGCTGCTACCGGCCTTGCCGAGGGTGTTTCCGACGGATTTCCAACCCTTTTTTCCAGGGGGGCGGCCGCTTTTTTCCCCCGGGTCGGGCCCCTTTGTCCGGGGACGCCTCCCGGACGACGGCCGCGACGCCGCGGTCAGGGCCTGCGGGCAGTTTTCAGGCGGCTTTCCTGCGGCTTTCGAGTTGTTTTTTTGTTTGCGAGTTGTTTTTTTGTTTTTGAGTTCTTTTAAAGTTTTTGCTCGCTCCGGGCGGACGACGGTCCGGTCCCGGGTCAGGTTTTCCGATGACCATTATCGCCCCCTCCGTTCTTTCCGCCGACCTGGGCCGCCTCGCCGAGGAGGTCAAAGCCATGGAGGAGGCGGGCGCCGACTGGTTCCACGTGGACATAATGGACGGCAGCTTCGTCCCCAACATAACCTTCGGCCCCTGGATGGTCGGGGCCCTGCGCAAGGCCACCAGGCTGCCCCTGGACGTCCATCTGATGGTGGCGGAGCCCCTGACGTGGGCGCCCGTGTTCGCCGGGGCCGGGGCCGACTACGTCTCCGTCCACGTCGAGACCACCCCGCATCTGGACAAGTGCCTGGAGTCCATCGTCAGGGAGGGGGCCAAACCCGCCCTGGCCCTGAACCCCTCCACCGGCCTGGGCGCCCTGGACGAGATCTGGGACCGGGCCGAGATGATCGTCCTGATGGGCGTCAACCCCGGCTTCAGCGGGCAGAAGTACGTCCCCAGCACCACCGCCAAGGCGGGCCGGCTGAAAAGATACCTGGCGGAGCTAAACGCCGGCCCCCTGGTGGAGGTCGACGGCGGCGTCTCGGACGACAACGCCGGCGCCCTGACGGCCAACGGGGTCGGCGTGCTGGTCAGCGGCTCGCACCTCTTCAGGGGGCCGGACTACAAAGAGTCCGTGGCCTCGCTGCGACGTCGGGCCGCCCTCGGTCTCCCCGTCAAATGCTAGCGGCCGAAGGCGGCGGTCCCGCCCGTCGGAACCGGCGGCCCGGCCCGGCCGGACGACGCTTTTCCGGATAAGACAAGCCCTCCCCCCCGTCATGGCCGCCCGTTTTTTGGCCGTTCTTTTTGTTTGTTCCTTTTGCTTGTTCTTGTCGCCTGTTCTTTTTGCTTGTTCTTGCCGCCTGTTCTTTTCGACCGCCCTTTTGGCTTTTTGCCTGTTGTTTTCGTCCCGACTTGACTCCAAACCCTCTCCCCTCCCAGGAGCCCGCGTATCATGCCCCAACAATGGCCCGCCTTCTCCCCCCAGGAGCTTGCCCGGACGCTCCTCGCCGGCGACAGACCCTGGCTCAAAGACTTTTACGTCATGTTCTCCAGCTACTGGGGAGGGTTCTCCCAGGACCCGGCCCTCTGGGGCGTGCCCCCCGACGACCACATGGTCCACCGGGGCGACGCCGTCTTCGAGTCGCTGAAGTGCGCGGACGGCCGGGTCTACTGCCTGCCCGAGCACATGGAGAGGATGCGCTTTTCCGCCAAAGGGCTGGAGCTCCAACTGCCCAAAGAGTTCGACGACCTGCTGGACATCATCAGGCAGGCCCGCGCGCTGGACGGTCACGACGACTTCACCATCCGGGTGACCGTCTCCCGGGGACCCGGCAGCTTCAGCGTCAACCCCTACGACTCCGCGGGCGGCAGCCAGCTCTACGTCGTCACCTACAAGCTCAAGACGCCCTCGGAGGAGCAGTACAAAAAGGGGGTCACCCTGGCCACCGCCCCCTTCCCGGCCAAGGACGAATACGCCGTCATCAAGTCCTGCGACTACCTGCACAACGTCCTGGCCAAAAAGTCGGCCGTGGACGCCGGGGCCCAGTACGTGGTCAGCTTCGACCGCGAGGGCTGCCTGACCGAGGGGGCCACCGAGAACGTCGTCGTCGTCACCAAGGACGGGGACCTCTGCGCGCCGTCGTTCTCCCGCATCCTCAAGGGCGTGACCCTGACCCGGGTCATGGACATAGCCCGCGAACTCGTCGCCGAGGGGACGTTAAGGAGCGTCGGCAACCGCGACATGACCGAGAAAGAGGCCAAAAGCGAGGCCGGGGAAGTCTTCCTGGCCACCACCTCCTTCGGGGTCCTGGGCGTCTCCCACTGGGACAACGAGCCCGTGGGCGAGGGCAAGGCGGGCCCCATATCTTTGGAGCTTCTCAGGCGCCTGGAAAAAGACGTCCGCTCGAACGGCCCGCGCAACACCAGCCTCAAATAGGCCGCCCGAGGCACCCGGCCGGCGGCCCCGGCCCCCCGTCCTTCAACCGGGGGCGGCCCGGCGAGCGACATAAAAAAGCGCGCGGAAATAAAACTACGGTGTTCCGCCCATGACCGACCAGAAAAAGACTACCGGAACATCCGGAACGGCCGGGACCGACGTCGGCGACGACGACGACGACGCCGGTGTCGGCAATGACGACGACGGCGTCGGCGGTAACGACGTCGGCGGCGGCGACGGGGGCGGCGGAAACGAAAGCGGGCCAAACGCCGGGGGCGAGGCGGGCGGGGGCGGAAAAAAATCGTCCCCCCTCATGCTGGCCGCGAGCCTCGCGCTCACGGCGCTCTGCGTCCTGGCCATCGTCTGGTTCGTGCGGGCCAACTTCGCCGAGTTCAGGGAGGTCTGGGGCAGGCCGATCCCAAAGGCGGTCCTGGTCGCCCTCCCCCTGGCCTGGCTGCTGATGGTCGCGGCCAACAGCGAGCTGCTGCGCCTGGCCGTCACGGCCTTCGACTTGAGGCTCACTTTTTTGGAAGGGCTGGCCCTGACGGCCGTGACCACGGCGGTCAACTACGTGGTCCCCTTGAAAGGCGGCTCCGGGGTGCGGGGGCTCTACCTGGCCTCCGTGAGGAGGCTCACCGTCACCAACTACCTGGCCCAGCTGGTCTCGGTCTCGGTGATGACGCTGACCACGGCGTCGTTGTTCGGGCTTTTCGGCCTGGTCGTTCTCTGGGTCCGGGGGCACTCCCCCCACCCGCTCCTGCCGGCTTACTTCGCGGCCACCGCCCTGGGCGGGGCGGCCTCCGTCCTCTTTCTGGGGCGCCTGCCGGTCAGGCTGCCCCCCAGGCTCGCGGCCCTGGCCCAGGGCTGGGACAGCCTCAGGTCGACCCCGGGGCTCTGGCGGCGCCTGGGCGTCCTCCAGGTCTGCTACTTTTTTGCCTGGGCCCTGGTCAACTGGCTCTCCCTGGCGGCCCTCCAGGTGCGCCTGGACCCGCCCGGCGTCTTTTTTTACTGCGCGGGCCAGATCCACGCCACCCTGGTCAACCTGACCCCGGCCGGCCTGGGCTTTGTGGAGGCCTTCAGCGCCTACGCGGGCCGGGTGTTGGAATTCACGCCGGCCCAGGCCTTGTCCGCCCAGGCCCTGAGCCGCGCGACCGCCGTCGGCATGCTGCTGGTCCTGGGGGCCTGGGGCTGGTTTTATCTGGCCCGTCTGACGAGGCGCCGGGGCCTCGGGACCATGCGGCCGCGGCTGTGAGTTTTTTTTGGCGCCGTCGGGATTTTTTTTGACGGCCGCCGCCGGGTCTTTGACCCCGGCGCGTCTTTTTTTCGGCCGCCGCCGCGTCGTTGTCTCCCGGCGGCTTTCCCGCCGGGCGGCTTTTTCTCCCGACGGCGTCTTTTGTCAACAGGCTTTTCCTGCCGACGAGTTTCAACTCCGGCCGGACTTTTCCTCCGGGAGGCGCGGGACGTGCTTGCCATCATCGACTATCGGGCCGGAAACCAGACCAGCGTCAAGAGGGCCCTGGACCATCTGGGCGTTCCGGCCTCCGTCACCGCGGACCCGGGGGAGCTGACGCGGGCCGAGGGGCTGATCTTCCCGGGGGTGGGGGCGGCCGGCCAGGCCATGGGCGTCTTGAAGAGCGCGGGGCTGGACAAGACCATCCGGGAGCTGACCCGGGCGGGAAGACCGCTTCTGGGCATCTGCCTGGGCTGCCAGATCATGCTGGAGAGAAGCGAGGAGAACGAGACCGAGACCCTGGGGCTGCTGCCGGGGGAGACGGTCAGGTTCGGGGAGGATCTTCTGGACTTCGACCACAGGCCGATCCGCATCCCGCACATGGGCTGGAACACGGTCAGGTTCGTCAAAAAAAGCCCCCTCTGGGAGGGTCTGAAACCCTCCGACCAGTTTTATTTCGTCCACAGCTACCACCCCTCCCCCGGCCCGGGGCTCGCCCTGGGGAGGACCTGGCACGGACGCGACTTCTGCTCGGTCTACGGGCGCGAGGGCCTCTGGGCCCTGCAGTTCCACCCGGAGAAAAGCGGCCCCCCGGGGCTCAGGATTTTAAGAAATTTTTACGCCTACTGCCGGGAGGGGGCCAAAAATGCTCAGTAAGCGCCTCATCCCCTGCCTGGACGTCCGGGACGGCCTTCTGACCAAGGGCGTCAAGTTTCAGGAGAACCTGGACCTGGGCGACCCCGTGGCCGCCGCCCGCCGCTATTACGAGGACGGGGCCGACGAGATCGTCTTCTACGACATCACCGCCTCCGCCGAGGGCCGGGGCATCTTCTTAAACGTGGTCGAGAGGGTGGCCGAGGCCATCTTCATCCCCTTCAGCGTCGGCGGCGGGCTCTCCTCGGTCCCCCAGATGCGCGACGTCTTGCTGGCCGGGGCGGAGAAGATCTCCCTGAACTCCGCGGCCGTCCGGGACCCGTCGCTGATCTCCAGGGGCGCCGAGGCCTTCGGCTCCCAGGCCGTCGTCCTGGGGCTCGACGCCAAAAGAGTTCAAAAGACCCCGGAGATCCCCTCGGGCTACGAGGTGGTCATCAACGGGGGCCGGCTGCCGGTCGGCCGCGACGCCCTGGCCTGGGCCGTGGAGGCCGAGAAACTAGGCGCGGGCGAGATCTGCCTCAACTCCATCGACGCCGACGGGACGCGGGACGGCTACGAGCTGACCATCACCCGCCTGGTCGCCGAAAACGTCAGGATCCCCGTCATCGCCTCCGGGGGGGCGGGCGGGCCCGAGCACCTCCGCGAGGCCCTGGACCAGGGGAAGGCCTCCGCCGTCCTGGTGGCCTCCATCGTCCACTTCAACCAGCATTCCATCCGCTCCCTGAAACAATACCTCCATGACAGGGGCCTCCCCGTCCGTCAGATTTAAGCCATGACCCTCGGGAAAGTTCTCATCCTTGAGCAGAGGACCGCTTATTTCCAAGACGTCGACCCGGCCGGCGGCATGGGCGGGCTGTTCGTGCGCGCGGGCGGCCTGGACCCCGGCGAGGCGGTCCTGGCCGACATGGAGACCGTCCGCGCCCGGCGCCCCGACCCCGCCGACTACGCGGGCGTCATCGTCACGGGCTCCCTGGCCATGGCCTCGGACGGGCTCCCCTGGATGCTCGAGCTGCGGGAGTGGCTGGCCGCGGCCGTGGCCGGCGGGCTCCCCGTCCTGGGCGTCTGCTTCGGGCACCATATCCTGGCCCTGGCCCTGGGCGGCGAGGTCGGCTGGCACCCCAGCTGCCAGGAGCTGGGCCCCCACGAGATCAATTTTCTGCCGGGCGCGCCCCCGCGCGACGACGACCCCCTCCTTTGCGGGCTCCCCGACCGCTTCGCCGCCTTCCTGGCCCACAGCCAGACGGTGTCCCGGCCCCCGAGAGGCGCCAAAATTCTGGCCCGCTCCGCCCTGGACCCCCACCAGATCCTCTCCTACGGCCCCGGGGTCCTGGGCGTCCAGTTCCACCCCGAGTTCACCCAGGAGATCGTCGACGTCTTCGTCAAGGACGACGCCCCCCCTCACCCCGGCGGCCCCCAAAAAGTCCTGCTGGGCGACGCCCCGGTCGGCTCCAACCCCGCGGCGGGCATCATCAGGCGCTTTGTCAATTTGGCGGCCAACGGCCGGAGGACGGCCGCGGCCGGCTAAGAGCCCCTGGGATGAAGGCCGCGACCGGCCGGGAGCCACCGGGGATGACGGCCGCGACCGGCCGCCCGCGGGGCCCGGCCCGCGTCGATTAACTGACGACCCGGACGCCCCGCAAACGGGACGCCCCGAAAGAAGCGAGGACTCGGGGCCGCCCGATCGCCCGACAATCTTGAAATCGAGCCCGGGGCCGGCCTGTTTGTCAATCTATTAAGGCCCGGCCGCCGGGAGGAAAAACGGCCCGGTCCGGGTGGAAAAACGAGAAAAAGCGGGAAAAAAAAGACCCTCGGACGCCTTGGAGCCCCGGCGCGGCCCCAAAAAGCCACCGCTCAAGACAGTCTTTTGGGCGGACTGACGATTTTGGAAAAATGGCTTTGACCTGGCAATGCATATTTTTCATCGATATGCTATATCTATAGTTAAGATATTGCTATAATTAAATATTTTTTAAAGACAATATCAATTTTTAAATATAATTTAGAATTATTTATAGAATAAATCAGACTATTAGATCTAAACAACCGTAATATTATATTTGTCTATAAATACTCACTAATATTTTTATTTAAGGTTTCTTTGACAATATGTTAAACAAAATACATAATTTATTCCTCATATATCTAACATAACGCCATCTTTCTTCCCTTTAATTCAGGTATGTTGTTTAAACCTGTATTTAGAGCATAATTTACTAAGTTGACAGCAAACCCGAAAGTTGGCCGAGTAAAAAAAATATTTTTTTTGCTATTTTTTTCTTGCTATTCTTAGTCGCGGTGTGATAGAGTTCCTTTGTGATTGCAGAATTTGGATTTGCGTCCTGATTCCAAACTAGCAGTCGAACATACTAGCCTTTGATTATGTTTGTCTAACCGTTCTTTTGTTCACTCCAGTCAGTTTTTAGCGTTTGATCCCGCCTGACTTCAACCCGGGATTCCAGCTACTGACCAATTCCGGGGCACCCTAGTTGGAACAACATCACGTCTTTCCCAAACAAAATCAAAACCCCAGCCGCTGTTGTTTATCAACCTCGACAAATTTTGGCGACTCCACCCGACCGCTCTTTTTTTCGTCACCCCCGGTCGGGAATTCCTGGAGTTTGTCCAAGTTTGCCTTTAACATATAGGTGAACAGGTCCGACCTGACAGGACCAATTTGACTTCCTGCACCAAGACGGTGCGTTCTCTCTCGGAGATGTGCTCTTATGAAAACGATTTACGTTGGGAATCTTCCTTTCAGTTCTACTCAGAACGACATCAGTGATCTGTTCAGCCGCTACGGCACGGTTCACTCTGTCAATTTGATCAGCGACAGGGAAACCGGTCGCCCCCGCGGTTTTGGCTTTGTCGAAATGGATCCGGAGCAGGCCCAGGCTGCCATCGACGCCCTCAACGGCAGCGACCTGGGCGGCCGCAGCCTTCGGGTCAACGAGGCCCGCGGCCGCGAGGACCGGGGCGGCGGCGGCGGCGGCCGCGGCTCGAACTCGTCTTATCGTCGGTACGAGTAAGTTTTTTCTTTGGCCGGGCAGGGCGAATAAAGAACTTATTTTAAGCTTCTGATTCGACGGCCCCCAGTCTCCAAACGAGACCGGGGGCCGTTTTTTTTACCCCGTGCCCCGAAGGACGGGCGGGGCGCCGGAGGACTTTTAGCTTTCCCCTTCAAACAAGATGACAATAGACGTCATATTCTGTAACTGCTTTTTTAGGTTCTATCTGAAACTGGCGCACTTGTCGACGACCTCTATCAGAGTTAGGTGACGCCCTTACTGTGACTATCCTCCAGCGAGTGCCGGACAATGACATTTTTAAGACTTCCATTGGTTCGACATGGCGGGAATGAATTCCGCCATAGCGGACCAACAAACATGCGTCTGAGGTCACGAACGAGGCGACGTTCTTCCAAACTAGACGTAAATCATCCGCAAAACGATCAGCTCCGGTATGCTCGAGCTGACTTTCAGTTTGGCGATAATCGACATAATCCGAACCGCCAAGAAACCAGAGTCGCAACCACTGATCTTGTAAATATGTGCGCATGCCATAATATGGTGGCGACGTGATAATGAAGCGTGCTTTTGGCATGTCATTGAACGTGTCAATAATACGGCTATCACCCAGTCTCACCTTGCTTTGTACTACTGGCAGAACATCGGAGAGATATCTCTCAGCACGTATCTTAATTATCGAAAGTACATCAACTTCCTCCGGAAGCATGTTGCGTTCAGTCCAAAACTTCACCGCATAATCTGGCTTCGGAGCAAAAGTTCTGAAAGATTGATTCGAGAAGTGCGACTGCGTCACCTTCGTACGGGGCCCGTGAAGCGCCCCAAGGATGATCGCTCTCAATAAAATACGCTCCGATGAGGAACTATCAGTAAGCAATGCCTTGCGAAGCTGACAGAGCTGAAGAAGCGTGTGTTCATGATATGCGAAGCTCCAAAATTGACCGGAAGGAATCGACGCCGGTTCATCCGCAGTGTTTAAGATAGCCCGGGCGCACTCGACAACCAGCGCTGAACCGGCGACTGCCAATTTCGCTTTTGCAAGAGCGACAGCCACAGGACTACTGTCCACGCCAACAGAAGGCATGCCAAGCAACCTGGCCGCAAAATTAGTTGTACCCCGACCGCAGAAAGGGTCAACCACCCAGTCGCCTTGCTTCCCATGCCTCTTAAGAAAACCAAGCGGGAAGTTGAGCGGGTACATAGTGTAGTATGGGCACACACAATTTAATGCATCAAGTCTCACAAAGCATCTCCGCAGATAATTGAATGCGGCTAATCATTCTCTAGTGAAAATTTTAATCTATCCTTTAAATTCTTTTATATAATTGAGCATTTAGCGATCAAAGAAAAAGACAAATCATAAGATATTTTACCGTCTCCTCCCCAGTCACACTAAAAAATAATAATATTTTTTTTTAATTGATGTCAACACCTTGATCTCAATTTCAGCAGTTCTAAATATGAATGATTGTTACGCCCCTATTGGACTTCCGCCCTTTTTCCACCCAATAAAGTCGACCGGCGGGGCCTGCTCAGCCCCTTTTTCCTGTCCAGGCGAAACCAGCCCAACCGACCAAAAATTTTAAACGTTCGAAAAATAGCCCTTGCATAATAACATCTTTTGTGGCGTTCTTAAAATATTCCTACTCTGTCTGCACTTTTAAGAATGGTTGTTCATAATAGATTTATGCCATATATCAGCTATATTATTTTAATAAACAACAATTAAAATTGATATTAGATAATTTTAATTGTTAAATTAATATATAAGACATATAATTTCACTAAGCATCAAAATTACAACTAACTATTCCTCCAAAGGGCATTATACTTCAACCTGTCATATTCATCCCAAAAAATAATTGATCAAAAAAATCTAAAAGTAAAAATAAAACAATTAATAATATCATCAACACAATTAAATTAGTATTTTTTATATGTCTTCTCAAGTTTTTAATTGAACTTCAAGATATAACAATAGTAATACAAGATATAATTTTATAACTTTACTTTTTATAGTCAGAAAAGACCATAAAATTTAAAGCCTGATCTCCATAACTACCGTCGACACTCAACCTAGAAACTCCGTCCGCGGCCGCCCGGCCGTCGGTCGTCCCTCGGAATCGCGTCATCGGAACGACGCGGCCATGACGCCGGGGCTCATTTGTTCTGGTTCTGATGAAAGGGGATGTTCAGGTTGACGATGCCGACCTGGTCTATCTCGCGAACGATGGCCTTGTCCAGCCGCTCCGACATTTCGCCCACTATCTCCTGGCATTTCTTGTCTATCTCCTCCCTCAGGGAGGTTTCGAGCTTGTTCCTGGCCTTGAGGATGCTGCCGTCGCTGACCAGGCGTCTGGCGATGATCCCGGGCAGGCCGACCCCCTTGACGGCCTTGGTGATGCCCCCGCGCCCCTGCCGCAGGGCGACGTAGCCGAGCCACGCGCCGGCCCCGGCCCCGAGGATGAGACCCAGGGGGCCGGAGGCCAGCAGGGCCATCCCCGTCCCCCCGCAGATGGAGGCGACCAGGAGGCTGGTCAGACTGGCGACCAGGCTGTTGACCAGAAAGACCAGCGGGTCGCTGAGAAAGCCCTCCATCGGCCGGCCCACCTGGATCTGCCGGACCTCGTCGGATCCGGAGGGCAGGCGGCCGGCCAGGCGGAGCCCGTAGGCGTCCAGCCAGACCTGGATCTTGCCCTGCAGGATGAGGCCCAGGCCGGCCGTCTGGGAGCTGATGTTCCGGTCGACCAGCTGGACCAGGCGGGGCTTGTAGTCGTCGGTTATCCGTCCGATGCCGGCCTCGACCTCGTCGATGACAAATCCGGTCCGGGCCGCTTTTTTGACATGGGGGACGATCTTTCCGTCGAAGAGCTCCGAGGTGACCGTGGAGGCCAGGTCGGCGGCGCAGATTTCAAAGGACGACTTGACGCGGGGGATCAGCACCTGCTCGACGAACTTGCCCTTGTCCTCGGTCATTCTTCTCCTGACCGCCTCCAGCTCGTCCTTGACGGCGGGCAGGATGGCCAGGCCCTCCGAGATGGCCCCGAAGGGGTTGGGGGCGCCCAGGATTCTCCCTGGTTTGACGCGCAGGATCTCCTCGCAGATCCGGCGCACGAAATACCACTTGGAGCTCCCCCCGGAGAGCGAGACGGCCCTGATGTCGTCCGTCGGCTTGACGCCCTCCAAAAGCGAGTCCCGAAACCAGGCGATGAGGTCGAGGCCGCCGGCCGCTATCTTGTCCGGGAGGCCCGCGCCCATGAGGCCCGCGTAGTTGCGGAAGGAGGCCGAGGGCGAGTAGCTCCCGGCCCTCTCCTCGAACTCCTCCAAAGTCAGGTCGCCCACGGTCCCGAACCTGCCCACCTCGGCCTTGTAGCAGCATTTGGGGTCCCGGGCGACGGTCTCGGAAAAGTCCTCCTTCAAAAGCCGGCACAAATACGACCAGACGAAAAACTCGCTCCTCTCGTCGGCCAGGCGGCCCGCGCCCCCCTGGTTCTTGTCCAGGAACCACTGGTAGAAGAGGTCGTCGAAGAGCCTGCCGCCCAGGCTCATGTTCCCGTAGCCCGAGACCACCTCGCCCCGCCGCAGGAGCGCGAAGTCGCAGGTCCCGCCGCCGAAGTCCACCACCAGGTAGCCGTCCATGATGTCGGCCAGGGGGAAGCGGTTGAGGCCCAGGTCTGTCAGGAGGACCCCCTTGGGCTCGTCGACCACCTCGGGCGGGTCGAGGCCCGCCTTGACTATGATGCCCTGGAGGGTCGAGCGGAACTCCGCCGAGGCCTCGCAGGGCGCCCCGACGATGAACTCGTTCTCCGGCAGGTCCAACAGGCACCCGTTCCTTTTGGCCTCCACCTTGACGGCCTCGAAGAAGTCGACCGCGCACCTTCTGGCCAGGGCGTTGCCGACGATCTCGGGTTTGAAGTTGCAGTGGTAGCGGTAGCCCAGCCTCTCCCTTTCCTCCGGGGAGGCCGAGCCGAAGGTCTTGGTGGCGACGTCCCCGATCAGCGGGAACTCGCCGTCCTCCGGGCCCGCCGAGTCGGCGTAGAGGATGGCCGTGTCCACCGCCGGGGTGGTCCCGCGCAGGTGGAGCTGGGTTTTGTTCTTCGTCCCGTAGGGGCAGAGGGTCAGATAGGTGTTTGACGTTCCGAAATCCACTCCGACGACGTAGGCTTTGCTGGCCATCCGCGCTCTCCCCCAAATGTCAGTTTATTGTCGGTCCGGCGCGCCGCCGCCTGGCGGGCGTCCCAAGTCAGCGGGCCCGACCGACGACCCCGCCGGGCGGGCCCGACCCGTCACAAGAAATTTACGACGCGCCTCAGGTCTTTTTGGCCGCCGCCTTGTTGAAGAGGAACATGCCCCCGAGGATGAGGACGCCGCCCGCGACCGACCGGGCGTCCGGGGTCTCGTTGATGATGTGAAACCCCAGCACCGTCGTCAAAAGAGGGGTCAGAAACATGTAGTTGCTGACCGACGACGTCCTGGGGGCGAGGGAGATGGCCTTGGCCCAGGCGGCGTAGGCCGCGGCGCTGGAAAAGACCCCCAGCGCGGCTATGTAGGCGAACTGGACCGGGGGCGCCGCCTGAATCTCGCCCAGGGCTCGCGGGATCAAGACAAACAGGAAAAGCTCGCCCAGGACGACGGAATAAATGGTGGTCCGCAGGGCCGAGTACTCCCTGGTCAGCCTGCGCTGCAAAAGATTGTACGAGCTCAGCAGGAAGGAGGAGACAAGCAGCCAGACGACGCCCTCGTTGACCGCGAACTCCCCTCCCGCCAGGGTCAGGACCGCCACCCCCGAGAACTCGACCGCGATGGCCAGATACTGGAGCCGGGCGATGGTCTCCTTGAAAATCAGCCTGGCCAGGACCGCCGTCATCACCGGGGTGGTGGCGATGACGACGCTGCCGGTGGCGGCGGGCACCGTGGTCGTCCCCTTGTTGAAGGCCAGCACGTAGAGGGTGAAGCCGGACAGGCCCGCCAGCAGGAACCACTTGAGGTCCTTTTTGGCCGGGGGCCCGATCTTCAAAACGGCGGCCAGCCCCAGCAGGACGACGGCCGCCACGAAATATCTCAGCAGCCCCAGGGTCCAGGGGGTGAACCACCCGAGGGTGATCCTGGTGAAAACGTAGGCCAGCGACCAGAAGACGATGGTGGCCAGGGCGTACGGGTGGAAGCTTTTCAAGTTCGTCATGGCGTCCGGGCGGCGAAAAAGACGGGGGGAAAAACGCTGGGGTTCATTTGGGGCGGACCAGCCCCCGGCGGACGACCAGGCCGTCCTTGCGCACGGGCTCCTCCTCGACGACCACCCGCTGCCCGGCTCTGACCAGGCCGAAGGTGTCGTAGTCGGAGGCGAGGCTCTCGTCCCAGACCAGGGGCTCCTCCCTGGCGCCTGGGGGCCCGGTCTCGTAGCCGGCGTTGGCGAGCCCGCGCACCAGCTCATGGAAGGCCGGGTCGTCCTCGAAGACGCCCCTGGCCCTCAGGCGGCGGACGACGGAGGAGATCTTCCGCACCAGGCCGACCTCGGCCGGGGGCTCGTCGTCCCGCCCGTCCGAGGGGGACTTGGCCTCACCCTCCCCCGTCCCGGCCCCGAAAAGAAGGACCAGAACCAGGGGGACGGCGGACCTCAGATAGTCCTCGATCCTCCGCCGCACCTGGAGGCGGTGGGCGGAGTAGTCGCAGACGCGCCCGCCCTTGACCAAAAAGAGGATGGCCGCCGCCCCGAGGTAAAAGAACAGGCGCTTCCAAAAACCGGTCTTGCCACCCAGAACCCCCGGCAGAACCGTCCCCTTGAAGACGGACAGCAGGACGTCGGCCAGGGCCAGCCCCCCCAGAACACCCAGCAGGGCCCGGCGCGTCTTCTCGTTCTGGGCCAGGTGCAAGCTCAACAAAACCCCGGCCGCGGCCCCGACGGCGCAGCCGACCAGGGCGCCCGTCTCCACCGGCTGGCCCAGCAGGCCGACCAGGGCCCCGCCGAAGAGATTCCCCATGACCGCCATGATCGCCGCCACCAGGACCGCGGCGGACGACTTGGGACGCCCGGGGTCGGCCGGGAGCGGCGGCAGGCGCAGGGGCGGCAGGAGGGCGTTGAGGTGCAGGACCATCAGGCCCTCCTGGGCGGCGCCCAGCCCCTCCCCCCCGGTCAGAAGAGGAAACAAGGCGGGCGAGGTCAGGGAGCGGTTCAGCTGACGGGCGGCCCTTGCGGCGGCCGAGTTGACAATCGCCTCGGCGGGCGGCCCGCTCTCCTCGGAGCCGTCGGCCGGGGGGGCGGACTCCCCCAGGGCGAAAAAGTACTCGGCGACGGCGGCCTTTTCGGCCTGCCGGAGATATTCGTCGAGCTTCTCCCCGTCCACCCTCTTGGTCAGCTCGTCCGGAAAAAAGGAGCCCGGCGGATGCGGTCTGACCCCGGCCGGGGCCGTCTTTTCAGCGACCGGCACCTCGACCTCCGGCTCGTCCGGCTTGTTCCTCAGCCGCCTCCGCACCGACAGGGCCGAGGCCAGCAGCGCGACGGCCGCGACCACCGCCAGCGCCCCCGCCCACAGCTTCAGGCGTCCCGCGGAAGTCGAGGGCGGCGGCCCCTCGAAAAAGCCTTCCCCCGGCCGGCCGGTCATGACGGCGGCGGGGGGCGAGACGTTTGCCGGGACCGGCGGAGGCGCCGCTTGGGCGGGCGAAGACGCATCGGAGGCGACGCTTGGAGCGGGCGAAGACGCACCTTCCGCCGGAACGTCGACCGGCGGGGGAGTCGGGACAGAGCCCCGGGACGGCCCGTCCTCGCCGGGGGACGTCCCCCGCTCCGTCAGGACGGCGTCGCCGGTCTCCACGGAGCTTTCCGAAACCTGGGCCGTCAAGGCGCCGGGAATCAACAAAGCCGCGGAAATTAGGAGAAGCAACAAGCCGGCGAGCAGGCGCGGCCGAATAATGGCGCGAAGACAGGTGCGGGAGGTTTTATAGGGGGGGAGTTTGGATTTTGAACGCGTGTTGGACATGGGGGCACTTGTTTTCCACAAAGTTTGATTCTCTCGCCACTGACGTTTCGTCCGACATGCCCAGATTAAAGGAACCAACGCCCCAGGTCAAGCGCCTTTCCCGGGGCGGGCGGCTCGGATGAAACCCCGGGGCGGCCTCCGTTCGCCTTGGCCCGTCCCCGCCGCGACGATGACGGTCAACGGAAAGCCGTCCGTATATGACAGCCTTTTGACTCCGGCCAAGTTCGAGTCAAAGTCAAAAATCAGGCCGGACGGCCTCGGCCGCTGAAAAACTTTCTTGGGATAATCTCATCCCGGTTGATGAAAATTTGACCGCTTTCATAGGAAAAAATGCGGCCGGGAGATCTCGACAGGCTAGCCCGAGTTTCTCAGTTAGCTTGGGACCTTTCAGTAGGGTAGGCGACTGACGCAGTGCCGTTTCTGGTCTGTTTCCAGCCGCCTCCACCTCAAACCCGGACTTGCGGATTTCCCGCATCCGGCTTTCACCAACGCTTCTTCATGACTTCG
>JAISET010000186.1 GCA_031264015.1 Deltaproteobacteria bacterium
AAAAAAGGCGCTCTTAATTTTTAGAGTACGGCTTCCGGGGACCATTTTCGTTTGGGGGTTAAGGTTTTTTAAAAATTCATTTATCCAAGGCGTTGACGGTGGGGTCGAAAACCACGAAAAGACCGACATCAAGGCTTGAACCCAGGACTAACGTTTTCTGACTCGGGCTTTTTTGGTCTTTGATGTTCAAACTGAATGAGCCTCATGTAATATTCCTGCGCGCTCAACTGCTTGCTAGCGATAAAATTAAAAAAAGAATTGCTATCGTAATTCTGCTTGTCAGCCTCTCTAAGAGCGATATAATACTCTTTTCTAATCTGTTTTCTAATATTGATTATCTGATAACCCTGATTAACCAAAATAAGATTCATAAGCAATCTTGAAGTCCTCCCATTGCCATCTGCGAACGGATGGATCTGAACAAGTCTTAGATGCGCGAAAGCCGCTAATTCTACCGGATGAATATTATTATTCTTCTTTTCTTTAAACGCGCTGTAAAATTCATCCATAAGAGGAAAAAGCTCTTTCCACTTAGGCGTAGGAAATCCAGCTCCATGAACTATAATATTGTGCTTGCGGTAAACCCCGGCAAAATTCAAATCAATCTGCTTATATAACATTTCATGTAGTTCTTGCGTTATAATCAGAAAATCCTTGGAAATTTCTTCCAAATTTTTCCCGCGGGCTATTTTCAGCATTAAATTGAACGCGTCGCCATGACCATCAACTTCTCGAAGCTCATGACGAGTCTTACCGGATACTGTAATCCCTTCTTCAAGCCATAACTCCGTGTCGAGCGCTGAAAACGTATTTCCTTCGATCGCGTTAGAAGTATAAGTGTTGTGAATTCGATAAAATCTATCGACGCTCTTTTGCTCTTCTTCCGTTAAATGGCTATGTTTTTTGAGCAACTCTCGATTATAATCTATTTTCTTCAATGTATCTTGTAACAATGTCCAGACCTCCATTAGATTGGATATAATTTATCATAACAAATGAAGAACAAAAACGTAAGCCATCGAACCTTCTCGTCCAAAACGCTTCTCCCAGCAAGCCCCAAGTGGACTTAACTCTCTCAAGAGTTCCTCCAAAACCGTTACCAGGCTATTCCCGAACGATTAACAAGGGAATGCGCGGACTGGAAGTCAATCTCCCCGACGCAAAAATGCGTCGCGAATCCAAAAGGGGCAAGACGGGCCATTATCCCGCGCCTCAAAATTATTAACAAGCCCTAAATCCCCTTCCAAAACCCGCTCGTAAGGCGCGAGGTGGAGGTAAAGCCCTCCTCCGTCATAAAGCTTCCGAGGCTTCTCGGGAGGCTTGAAGTTCTTGATTTCCAGGTCTTTCAAACTCATTTACGGCATCGCCTTTTGTCCGGCTGCTGACACCGTAAACGACACCGTGAAACCTTCAGGCTTTCAACGGTGTCAGGCGGACTTCCGAGGACTTCGGCATGTCAGTGAAAAAGCCCGAAAGCCTGTGTTTAAAAGGCTTTCGGGCTTTCATGGTCCTGTTCGGACTTTGAAGTGGTAGTCCCAAGGGGAATCGAACCCCTGTTTTCGCCGTGAGAGGGCGGTGTCCTAGACCGCTAGACGATGGGACCCCTAAAAAGGCTCGGGGCCTTTTGAATTTTTTTTTATACCATCGCCCGCCGCGCTTGTCAAATTTTTTTTAAAATCAGGGAGGCGCCCCGTCGGCGGCCCCCTTTCCCGGCGCGGGACCCGGCCGCCCCCGCCGGACAGTCTGGCTTGATTCTTGCCGCAAATTTGAAACCGGCCCGGCCAAAATGGTAAAATAAGCAAGGCGAAAGCTCCTGCGACTTTGCCGCCGGTCTTTCCAGCCGCCGCCGGGACCCGTCCCCGGTCTCGAGGCCGGGATCCCGGCCACTGAGCCCCGGCGGTTGTCGGGGCCGTTTTTTGAGGTTTTTCGATGCCCATCTACGAGTTCAAGTGCCAGGACTGCGGCCGCGAGTTCGAGACGCTGGTCTTCAGCCGCTCGGCCTCGGTCGACTGCCCCGTCTGCGGGAAAGGCGACTGCCGCAAACACCTCTCCAGCTTCAGCTGCGGCGCCCCGGCCGGCGGGACGGACATGGACCGCGGATCCTCCTCCTCGTCCTCCTGCGGCTCCTGCCGCGCCAGCTCCTGCGCCGGCTGTGCCCACTAGGGGCGGGCGGCCCGCGCCGCTGGTCGTCGGGGCCAGGGGAAGCCCGCTCTCCAGGGCCCAGACCGGCGGGGTCATGCGGGCCCTGGCCGGGCTGCATCCCGGCCTCGAGATCAGGTTCGAGGCGGTCAGGACGCAAGGCGACGACCCGGCCTCGCGCCCCTACGGCGGGAGCGGCGTCAAGGGCCTGTTCGTCAAGGAGATCGAGACGGCCTTGCTGGAGGGCAGGATCGACCTGGCCGTCCACAGCGCCAAGGACATGGCGGCCCTGCTGCCCGCGGGACTCGTCCTGGGGGCGGCCCCGGCCAGGGAGACCCCCTGGGACGCCCTTTTAAGCCGGGAGGGCCTGACGGTCGGCGGACTGCCGGCCGGCTCGAAAGTGGGCACCAGCAGCCTGCGGCGGGGGGCGTTCCTGCGCCTGGCCCGCCCGGACCTGGAGGTCGTCCCCCTGCGCGGCAACGTGGAGACCCGGATCAAAAAGCTCGGCCGGGGCTGCGACGCCATTATCCTGGCCGGGGCGGCCCTGCTCAGGATGGACCCGCCGCCCTCGATCCCCGCGGGGTTCGGGGCCTCGGACATACCCTGGACGGTCCTGCCCCCCTCCCCCGCCCAGGGGCAGCTGGCTCTGGAGCACCGGGAGGGCGACGCCCGGGTCTCGGCCTTGCTGGCCCCCCTCTCGCACCGCCCCTCGGAGCTGGCCCTGGCCGCCGAGCGCGCCCTCATGCGCCGCCTGGGGCTGGGCTGCTCGGCCCCGGTCGGCGCCCTGGCGGTCCTGGAGGGAGGCAGGCTCAGGATCAGGGCCGCCGCCGCCGATCTCGAGAACCGCGCGGTGCTCGTCTCCGAGCTCGAATGCCCCGACCCGACCCCGGCCCTGGCCGGGCGTCTCGGGGAGGAGGCCGCCGAGGACCTCCTGGGACAGGGCGCCCGCCGGCTGACGACGGCGGGGCCGGAAACAGATTAGACAAAAAGTCGCGCTTTTCCCATAACTTTCCCAAATAAACTCGCCAAACAAACTCGCGGCAGCCAGCCGCCCCGAACCGCCCGACCTTATCCCGCCGGGGGCCGTCCAGCGCCCCGGCGACGGAGGAAGACATTTGACCAGCCGGACCCCGGAAGAAGCCCGAAAAGAAGAGAGCCCCGCCCCGGCCCGGTCCGCGGCGGGGGGGCCCGAGCCGGGCGTCGTCTATCTGGTGGGGGCGGGCCCCGGCGACCCCGGGCTTCTGACCAGGAGGGGCGCCGAGCTCCTGGGCCGGGCCGACGCCGTGGTCCACGACCACCTGGCCGCCCCGGAGCTGCTGTCCCTGGCGCCCCCGGGCAGCAAAAAAATTTACGTCGGCAAAACCGGCTCCAGGCACACCCTCAGACAGGACGACATCAACCGGCTCCTGGCGGAGGAGGCCCTGGCCGGGAGAACCGTCGTGCGCCTCAAGGGGGGCGACCCCTACGTCTTCGGGCGGGGGGCGGAGGAGGCCCTGGAGCTCCGCCGACGCGGGATCCGCTTCGAGGTGGTGCCGGGGGTGACCTCGGCCGTGGCCGCCGCGGCCTGCGCGGGCATACCTTTGACGCACAGGGACCTGGCCTCCCAGGTGGTCCTGATCACCGGCCGGGAAAAGCCCGGCAAAAGCTCCTCGAGCCACGACTGGGCCGCCCTGGCCAAAATGGGCACCCTGGCCGCCGTCATGGGGGCCGAGAACCTCCCCGAAATCGCCGGAAACCTGATCGCCGCCGGGAAAGACCCCGGGACCCCGGCCGCCCTGGTCCAATGGGGGACCACGGCCGGACAGAGGACGGCCAGGGCGAGTTTGGGGGACCTGCCCGGGCTGGTCAAAAAATTAGGTCTCGGCCCCCCGGCCCTTCTGGTGGTCGGGGAGGTGGCGGGGCTCGGCCGGGAGCTCGACTGGTTCGAGGAGAGGCCTCTTTTCGGCAAGACCGTCCTGGTCACCAGGACCGCGGGGCAGGCCGGGAAGCTCTCCGCCAGGCTCGCCGAGCTGGGGGCCCGGGTGCTGGGGAGGCCCGCCATCGAGATCGTCCCCATAACCCCCAACCCCGGGCTGGCCGAGGCTGTCAAAAACCTGCGCGCCTTCAAACATCTGGTCCTGACCTCCCCCAACGGGGCCAGGATTTTTATGGAGTCCGTTCTGGCCGCGGGCCTCGACGCCAGGGCCCTGTTCGGCGTCAGGATCGCCGTCATCGGCCCCGGCACGGACGCGCAGCTGCGCCCCTTCGGCCTCAAAGCCGACGTCGTCCCGCCGGAGTTCATAGCCGAGAGCCTCCTCGCGTCCCTCTCCCGGGAAAAGCCGGGCCCGCTGCTTCTGGCCAGGGCGGAGGAGGCCCGGGACGTTTTGCCCAGGGGTCTCGCGGACTTGGGGTTCGAAGTGGCCGCCGTCCCCCTCTACCGGACCAGGGACGCCGTCTGGCCCGACTTTCCCGCGGCGGCCGGCCGGACCCCCGGCGGGGGGCCAGACCCGGGGACGGAGGCCGGGGTCGCGGACTTCCTCGCCGGGATCGACCTGGCGACGCTGACCAGCGCCAGCGCGGCCAGGGGTCTGGCCGCCCATGTTCCCGAAAATCTGCGCGGACTTGTCAAGGCCGTCTCCATCGGGCCCGTGACCACCCGCGAGGCCCGGGCCCTGGGCCTGGACGTCGTCGCCGAGGCCCGGCAAGCCACCGTCGAACATCTGGCGGAGGCGGCGGCCTCCCTGTTCCCGCGGACTTGAGCGCATGAGGACCAGAAAGCCCAAGCCGCCGGCCGCGACGAACATTTTCGCCGCGCCCGCCCCCGCCCCCGCCGACCAGGCGGGGCCCGCCCCCGCCGCTGGTTCCCCCGCCCCAGCCCCAGCCGACCAGGCGGCGCCCGCCCCCGCCGTCCCCGGGCCGTCGAAAAACTGGCTGGACCTGGCCTCCCTGCTGAACGAGACCCAGCTCAAGGCGGCCACCCATCCGGGGGGGCCGCTTTTGATAGTGGCCGGGGCGGGCACGGGCAAGACCAGGACCTTGGTGCACCGGGTGGCCTGGCTGATCGAGCGGGGCGCCGACCCGGCCTCGATACTTTTGCTGACCTTCACGCGCAAGGCGGCGGGGGAGATGCTCGGGCGCTGCCAGGAGCTGGTGGGGCCCAGGGCGGGCGGGGTCGCCGGGGGGACCTTCCACTCGCTGGCCAACTCGCTTTTGCGGCGCCACGCGCCGGCCCTGGGCTACTCCGACGGCTTCACCATCATGGACCAGGACGACTCGGTCTCCTTGATCAGCAGAATTAGGTCGGACGACCAAGTCTTCAGGCAGGCCGGCTTTCCCAAGACGAAGACCCTCCAGGGCGTCTTCAGCCAGGCCGTCAACAAGGAGATGACCGTCATCGACCTGGTCAGGTCCTCGTATCCGCACCTGATTAATTTTTGCGCGGACATGGAGAGATTCCGGCAGGCCTACGCCGGGGAGAAACTGGCCAACGACCTGATGGACTTCGACGACCTGCTGGTCCAGCTGGAGAGACTGCTGCTGCAAAACGAGGAGGTCAGGCTCGGACTCGCCCGGAAGTACTCCCACATCCTGGTGGACGAGTACCAGGACACCAACCCGGTCCAGGCGAGGCTCGCCTATCTGCTGGGGAAGGACCACCGCGACGTCACCGCCGTCGGGGACGAGGCGCAGTCCATCTACTCCTTCCGGGGGGCCGACTTCCGCAACATCATGGACTTCCCCAGGATCTTCCCCGACGCGACTATTTTAAAACTCGAGGACAACTACCGGAGCTCGCCCCAGATACTCCGGGCCGCCAACTCGCTGATGGCCCAGGCCCGGGAGAAGTTCCAAAAAGTCCTGCGCCCGCACCGGGACGAGGGGCCGCTCCCGGAGGTGCGCGTGGTCGACGAGCTCTCCGACGAGGCCGAGACGGTCTGCTCGCTCGTCCGGGAGGACCTCGCCCGAGGGATCCCCCTCTCCGAGATGGCCGTGCTGTTCCGCTCGGGCTTCCACTCCTTCGAGCTGGAGACGGTCCTGGCCCGGGCGGGCCTCCCGTTCAGCAAGTTCGGCGGCCGCAGGTTCATGGAGCTGGCCCACAACAAGGATTTCCAAGCCTACCTGAGGCTCGCCCTGAAGCCTGGGGACGCCATGAGCCTGCGCCGCTGCCTCGGGCATCTGCCCGGCCTGGGCGCCAAGGGCGTCGAGGCGGTCTCCTCGTGGGCCCTGGCCCTGGACGACTACGCCCCTTTTCTGGCCGCGGCCCCCGGGGTCGCGAAAAAAGCCCGGGAGGGCCTGAAGTCCCTGGGGACGCTGCTCGGGCGCCTGCAGGCCCCCGGGGCCGAGACCGGGACGGTCGTCGGCGAGGCCCACGAGTATTATGCCAAACTCCTGCCCGCCCTCTACCCGGACGACTTCCCCGGCAGGCAGACGGAGCTCCTGGAGTTCAGGGCCATGGCCGTCGGCCAGGAGGACCTGGGGGACTTTCTGGCCAGCCTGAGCCTCGAGCCGCCCGAGACCCAGCGCCGGGGCGGCGTCGACGGGGAGGGCCGGGACGACCTGACCCTCTCCACCGTGCACTCGGCCAAGGGTCTCGAGTGGCGGCGGGTCTACATCCTCTCGGTGGTGGAGGGCCGCTTCCCCTCCGCCTACTCCAGAAGGCAGGAGGACGTCGAGGAGGAGCTCCGGCTCATGTACGTGGCCGTCACCCGCGCCAAGGAAAAGCTGGTCATGACCGCCCCCCGCCACAACGCCCAGGACCCCGGCAACGACCACCACCCCAACCGCTTTCTGGCGGGGCTGGCGGGCGGCGAGGTGGCCCTGAGCGTGGACGGGGAGCCGACGGGCGACCTGGCCCTCCTGGTCAAAAACCGCGGGGGCTTCGAGTGGGCCGGCGACAACCCGGCGCCCGTCGCGCCGGCCGTCCCCTCCGGCCGCTACAAGCACGAGCCGGCCCGGCAGCCCTCCCTGGGCTACGTCTCCAAGATCAACCACCCCCTGGCGGGGGGCCGCGAGACCGTCACGGCGGCCAAGAAAAAAGTCAAAAACCCCGGCCCCCCGCCGACCCAGGAGGGCCTGGAGACGGGCGGGCTGGTCAGGCACCCCTTCTTCGGGATAGGCCGGATCGTCGGCCTGTTCGACAACAAGGCCAAGATCGACTTCGAGGCCTTCGGGCTGAAAACCCTGGTGACCAACTACGCCAAGCTGGAAAAGCTCGACGGCTAGGGGGCGGCGGGCGGGGGCGCCTCCGGGGCCGGCGAGTCGGACGAATCGGACGGGGCCCGCCGGGGCGGACGAGTCGGACGGGGCCGGACGAGCCGGACGAGTCGGACGGGCGCCCGGAACAAGGGTCTCCCGGGGACCTTAACGGTCTTTTTTTTCTTCACTTTCACAAGTTGTCAATGTTATAATCAGGCGTTTTTTAGCCTGGCGACGCCCGCGGTTTTCAGGCGTCCGCCGGACGGACGGGGCGCGCCCGTCCGCGAGCGCTCTTTCGCGCCCGACGACGGGCTTAGGCAGTCTCCGTCGATGATTTAACAATTAAAAATTCTTTTTGCCGCCGGTTTTTTTTCCGGCCCCCCGTGTCGACATGACCCCCGCCACAATGAAAGACTATCCCGACATCATCGGCCGCCTCTTCGAGCTGCAGAAATTCGGCATGAAGTTCGGCCTCGACTCCATGCGGCGCATCCTGGACGCCCTGGGCCGTCCGGAGCGGGACCTCAAACTGGTCCACGTGGCGGGGACCAACGGCAAGGGCTCCGTCGCGGCCATGCTCCGGGAGATCCTGGTGGGGGCCGGCTATAAGACCGGGCTCTACACCTCCCCCCACCTGGTCACTTTCAGGGAGCGCATCCAGATCGACCGCGTTTTCGTCGGCGAGGAGCAGGTGGCGGACCTGGCCGAGCGCGTCTGGCCGGCCACCGACCCGGCCTCCCCGCCCACCTTTTTCGAGTTCGTCACGGCCATGGCCCTGCTGCACTTCCGCGACGAGAGGGTCGACCTGGCGGTGGTCGAGACCGGGCTGGGCGGGCGCCTGGACTCCACCAACGTCGTCTCCCCCCTGGTCTCGGCCGTCACCAACGTCAGCCTCGAGCACACCGAGCATCTGGGGACGACCATCGAGGCCATCGCCTCGGAGAAGGCCGGCGTCATCAAAGAGGGCGTCCCCCTGGTGGCGGGCAGGATCTCGGGCGCGGCCCTGGAGGTCTTGGAGAAACAGGCCGCCAAAATGCGCGTCCCCTCGTTCATGCTCCTGGGGCGGGACTACCGGGCGGACATACTCTCCACCGACCGCCGGGGACGCCCGACCGTCGCCTACCGGGGCCCCGGCTGGAGCGTCAAAAGCCAGCCCCTGGCCCTGGCCGGACCCTACCAGGCCGACAACGCCGCCGCGGCCCTGGCCCTGGCCGAGACCCTGGCGGGCCTGGGCTATAGGCTCTCCCCGGAGGAGGCGGGACCGGCCCTGGCCAAAGTCGGCTGGCCGGGGCGCGCCGAGACCTTCGAGCCGGGGGCCTGGCCGCCGGACCATGGCGGGCTGGCCCCCCTGATCCTGGACGGGGCCCACAACCCGGCCGGGGCCGAGGCCCTCTCCCGGCTTCTGGCCGCGGCCCCTAGAAAAAAATTGCACCTGGTGGCGGGCGTCATGGCCGACAAAGACATCGCCGGGGTCCTGGGCCCGGTCGTGGCCCTGGCCGACCAGTTGTACCTGACCCGCCCCCGCTACCGCCGGGCGGCCGACCCCGGGGTCCTCCTGGAGAGGCTGACCCAGGCCCTGGGCCCGCCCCAATGCCCCGCCGGCCTCTACCCCTCCATCCCCGAGGCCCTGCGGGCCGCCGCCCTGAACGCCGGACCCGAGGACCTGGTGGTGGTCTCGGGCTCCCTGTTCACCGTGGGCGAGACCAGGGCCTACCTGACCGGCGCCCCGGCCGTGGAGTCCAATTGAGGCCCCCCCGCGCGCGGCAAGACCCGGGCCGGGGGGCGCCCGGGAGCGCCGGGGCCTCCTCCGCCCGGCCGGGGACCCCGTCCCGCCGCCCGGCGGGCCTGGCCGCCTTTTTTCTGGCGGTCATGCTGGCGGCCGCCCTGGCCCGCGCCCCGGAGCTCCCGGCCCAGACGAGCCTCCCCCAGCCGCCGTCCCTGGCGGGCGCCCTGAACCCGCCGGCGGCGGCCTCGGGGACGCCGGGCCCGGAGGGGGAGGGGGCCCGCGCCTCCGACGGGCCCGCCCGCCCCCGCGAGGAGCCGGCCCCCTGGCCCGGGGACGTCCCGCCTCCGGGGCCCTTTCCGGACGAGGCCTTTCCCGCGTCTGGGTTCTCGCCCAGGTCGTGGGACGACCCCGCCCTCTACGGGGAGGCGGGCCGCGACCTGGCCGGCCTCTGGGACGACGCCCCGCCCCCCGGCGACAGGGTGCGCATGGTGGTCTCCGACTCGGAGCCGCCGGTGGTCGTCGAGGCCGACGAGCTGCGCCACGACCGGGCCTCGGGCCGCGTCGAGTTCGCGGGGCGGGTGGTGGTCACCAGGGGCGAGGAGGTCATAGCGGGCCGCAGGGCCCTCTGGCACGACCCCACCCAGACGGCCGAGATCAGCGGCGAGGTCAGGATGTCCACCCCGGACTTCAGGGCCACGGCGGCCCGGGTGGCCGTCAACATGGACCTGAGGCTCGCCAAGCTCTACGACGGCAAGGCCTTCTTCCCGCGGGGCCACTACTACGTGGAGGGGGACGTCATCGAGCGGCAGGGGGCCGAGACCATCTACGTCAACCAGGCCGTCTTCACCACCTGCGACGGGCCCGAGCCCTCCTGGCGGCTCAAGGCCTCGAATTTATTGATCAACCGGGGCGGCCTGGCCACGGCCACCGGGGTCAGCTTCAGCAACAAATGGTTCCCCATGTTCTACGCCCCGTACTTCGCCGTGCCCATCAAGGGGGAGCGGCAGACGGGCTTCCTCATCCCCGAGATCGGCAACTCCAACCGCGACGGCGTCACCGTGTCCGCCCCGTTTTTCTGGGAGCTGGCCGAGGACTACGACCTGACCGCGACACCGGTCTGGCGCTCGTCGCGGGGGCTGGCCATGACCCTGGAAGGCCGCTACAACTTTAGCGCCGGCACGGGCGTCGGGCTGGTCACCTATTTGAAAGACCGCCAGGACAACTTTTACAACTACCAAAACCCCGGGCTCCCCCCCCGCAACTCCAAGAACCTCTTCTGGCTGCGCTCGCAGAACTCCTGGCACGCGGCCGGCTGGAACCTCAACCTGGACCTCGACGTCGTCTCCGACCCCCTGTTCCTCTACGCCTTCCGCAACGACGTCGACGGCTTTTTCGTCTCCCAGAAGCTCTTCACCGACTATTTCGGGCGCACGGTCAACGAGGAGCTGGACCCGGTCAGGCTCTCCACCTTCTTCGCCCAGAAGGCCGGCGCCGACACCTATTTCCGGGGGTCTCTGACCTACAGCGACAACCTCTACCGCCGCCGCAACCTGGACACCCTCCAGAACCTCCCCAGGCTCCAGTTCAACCTCGTCTCCCGCCCGCTGGGCTCCGGCCCGGCCATGCCCGGAAGCCCGGGGGGGCCCAGAGTCAGCCTGGGTCTTCAGTACGATTATTTCACCAGAAGAAGCGACGCCAACTCCCTGGTCTCGGAGACCGGACATCGCCTGACGGCCGCGCCCTCGGTCTTCTGGAATCTCGACTTCGGCTCGTTCATGAACCTGAAACTGGACGCCGGCGCCAACCTGGCCGCCTACGCCGCCAGGGGGGACCGGCCCGCGCCGACCGCCTCGGGCCGGGCCCCCCACGACGGCCTCGCCGGCGACCTCTCGGGGACCCTGAACCTGGAGCTGACCACGTCCTTGTCCCGGGTCTACGACGTCGGCCCCGGGGACGCCGTCCAGACCCTGCACCAGGTCAGCCCCCTTCTGGCCTTCGAGATCGTCAAGGCCCCGGGCGAGGAGGAGCTCCCGTACTTCGACATGCTCGACAGAAGGCTCAACCGCCGGACGTTCAAGTACGGGCTCAGAAACACCCTGACCACCAAGACGCCGGTCAGGGACGCCGACGGCGGCATAACCGGCCACGCCTACAACCAGATCCTGAAGCTGGGCATATATTCGAGCTACGAGTTCGCCAGCAACATCGCCCGGGCCTCCAGGGACCACGCCCGCTACTACACCACCGGCTACTTCGACCGGGGCGTGGGCCCGCTGGAGCTCGAGCTCGAGTCCGACGTCCTGGAGGGCGTCCAGGCGAGGGTTTTGTCCCGGCTCGACGGCCGCTCCGGCAAGTTCACCCGCCACGAGATATCTCTAAACGCCCGCAACAAAAGGGGCGACTCCCTGGGGCTCATCTACGACTACGACAACCCCACCATCGGCCAGGGGCCGTCCGCCGGCGCGTACAACATCAGCCAGATCCGCGGCGACGTCAACCTCAACCTGACCCACGGCTGGTCCGCCAGCATCTCCAGCCGCTTCGACTTCGTCCAGGACAAGGAGCTGGAGAGCTACTTCACCCTGCGCTACGGCGCCCAGTGCTACGGGGTCTCCTTCATCTTCTCCAGCACCTACGACGACCGCAAGGTGGGCCTGGTCTTCGACCTCCTGGGCCTGGGCGCCATCGGCACCCCCACCACCCGGCTCTCCTCCGAGGGCGGCTGAGAGACTGAAAACCGGGCTGAGAGACTGAAAACCGGGAGGCCGGCGGGCCGCCGTTTTAAGTCCGCCGGAACGGGCGTCTTTTTTCGAAGACGTCCGCGGGCGGCCCGGTCGCCGGCCCCTTAAGTCTGCGATTTCCGCCGCTTTCTTTAAACCGCGCCCGCGGGGGCCGTTTGTTTTTCGGCGGCGGGTCAGGCCCTCGATTCATGCCCGCGATTTAAGCCCGAATTAGTCTCGTTTTCAGGAGGGGCCAGCATGTCCGCCGCGGACCTCAAGAGCGTCTATAAAAAAGACCTGACGGAAAATTTTCCCGACGAGCTGACGATCACCCTCGGGGGGACGACGCTGCGCTACGAAAAAAGGCTCTTCAACCTCCCCGGCCCGGACGGGGGGGTCGTCCGAAGCGGCCTGCGCTACGGCGAGAACCCCGACCAGCCGGCGGCCCTCTACAGGCTGGTCAACGGAAACCTGAGCATCGCCGGGGTGGAGTACGTCGGCCCCGGAGGCGGCCTGGTCTCCTCCGTCGGCTCCGACGACCAGAACGTTTTGTTCGGCTGCCGCAAGCACCCCTCGAAAACGAATCTGACCGACGTCGACTCCGCCCTGGGCATAGTCCGCTATCTCGACGACGACCCGGCGGCCGTCATCGTCAAGCACAACAACCCCTCGGGCGCCGCCCAGGCGGACAGTCTCGACAAGGCCTTCCACCTGGCCTTCGAGGCCGACAGGGTGGCCGCCTTCGGGGGGGCCCTGGTGGTCAACAAGCCCCTGGACAAGACCACCGCCCTGATGATGACGGAGCGCTACATGGAGGTGGTGGCCGCGCCGGACTACGAGGAGGGGGTGGCGGCCGTCCTGGCCAAAAAGCCCGACCTGCGCGTCCTGCGCGTCCCCGGGATAGAAAAGCTCTCGGAGTACCGCCACCGGCACTTTCTGGACGTCAAGAGCCTGTTGGACGGGGGGCTGGTCCTGCAGCAGTCCGCCCGCAGTAAAATTTTAAAGCCCGGGGACTTCCAAAAAGCCTGGGCCATGGTCGACGGACAAAAGATCGAGTCCGTAAGGGAGCCGACCGCAGGCGAGATGCGGGACCTGCTTTTCGGCTGGGCCGTGGAGCAGGGGGTCGTCTCCAACAGCGTCGTCTTCGTCAAAAACAGGGTCACCGTGGGCATCGGCTGCGGCCAGCAGGACCGGGTGGGCGTGGTCGGGATCGCCGTCTTCAAGGCCCGCCGCAACTACGCCGAGCACCTCTCCGTCCTCGCCCACGGCCTCGGCTTCGCCGACCTGCGCGGGCGCGCCGAGGAGGGCTCCAAGCCCCGGGAGGCCGTCGAAGACATCAACCGCCAGGTCGACGAGGCCCGCGGCAACCTGACGGGCTCCTCCATGGTTTCCGACGCCTTCTTCCCCTTCCGGGACGCCCCCGACGCCGCCATCGCCCAGGGGGCGACGGCCCTGGCCCATCCGGGCGGCTCGCTCAGGGACGCCGAGAGTCTTCTGGCCGCCAACGAGGCCGGCGCGGCCATGGTCCACACGGGACAGAGGGCCTTCAAGCACTGACGGGACCGCCCGGCGGGCCGCCCCCCGCCCCGGCGGGGCTGGAAACGCCGCCCGGCGGAGGCGTAAAAACGCGGATCGCCCAAGACTTAAGAAAAAAGTTCGGACTCGGTTTCGATTTTCGAATTCGAATTCGAATTTGCCTTTCACACACATATATTAGTCAATGCGACACCATGTCCGACACTATCGACAGATTGCCAGTCGAGCCGGCCAGTTAAAAACTCTATCCAAAGAATACGACCAAACAATATGCTCCTTATTTTACCTTGACTAAGCGCGAGAAAGACGGCGGTTTTGACTATTGCATTGACCATGAGAATGTTGAGAAAATGAGAAATTAAAAGGGCTTCTTTTTAATTTTTACCACTGATTTATTACTCCGGCCATAGTTAATTGAAATTTGAAATGTCCCAATATTATGGCTTGATATTGTATGGCATAATGATTTCCTATGTTATTTCAGTACTTTTTTGTCCACCTTTTATCTGCCAATTCGTCTATAAAAAAATTTTGAAATTGCCTGACTGAAAAGACATTCTGTAACGCGTTCTAACGAGTTTGTTTAATATATTTGATAAAAGATGCTACAATACTCATTTAATGCTTGCTATGCTTTCATGTCACCTTTGCAGAGGCATTTTAATAAAATGATGTGATATTTTATTTTTATTATTGCATAAATAATAGCTTTTTTTATGTATTGCCTAGTAAAAGTTTTTGATAGATCATATGACCTATGAAAAACTTTAGCTTACGAAAACTGATAATGAAGCAGTCCTGGTACTCAGGAGACAATTTGTACATCTCTATGAGAGAAACACACCAATCACTCAGTTCAATCCGTGAAGAGAGAGGCTGGCAAAATTCAACTTGCTTGTCTAAAGAAATTTGTGTATAATAAATGCAGATTAAGAAAGGATGCTAATGCCATGCCAAACATCAAATCAAGCACAGACCTCAGAAATAATTATAATGAAATTTCTAGGTTTTGCCATGAAAGCCGTGAACCAGTATTTATAACGAAAAATGGTCAAGGGGATCTTGCGGTCATGAGCATTGAGACATATGAGATGCTCAATGGCAAACTGGAACTTTACCGCTTGCTTGATGATGGTAAAAGGGCTGTGAAAGAAGGACGTAAACGTCCACTTAAAGAAGTAATGCTTGACATAACTCAGATGGTAACTGATGACCAAATATAGAGTAGACGTATCTGAGTCGGCAGAAAACGATTTGCGAGATATTGTCAATTATATAATAATGCAGCTTTCGGCTCCACTTGCCGCTAAAACATTACTAGAAACCTTAGAAAAATCACTTTTCGGCCTTGAAGACATGCCATATAGTCATCAACTTGTACGTGATGAACGTCTTTCTATATTGGGCTACCGCAAACTTATCGTGAAAAACTATGTTATTTTTTTTATCATAAACGAAGATGATAAAGTTGTTGACATTGTGCGCATTTTATATGGACGACGTAATTGGCTGAATATTCTTTGACGCCAAAAAAAGCACTCTATAATATCCAAAATTATAGCCAATAGAAATAATTTATAATTATATCCCACCAGATTAACTTGGGTTAAGACTCACGCAAACTTCATATCCAAACTTACTTTTAGGTTTTCAAGCATGACAAGTCTAAAATAGCGCGAGGGCTTGAAAATTTTGACCCGGGCTTGAACTTTTCCAAAACCCGCCCCGAACTTGTCCAAAAACTCCGAACGGCGCCGGCCGGCGCCAAAAAAAATCCCGAGGTGAGTCCCACCGCCATGTGGCCCCGCGACATCGCCATAGGCCCCCTCGCCGTCAGCGGCTACGGCCTGACGATCATGCTGGGCGTTCTGTGCGGCCTGTCCCTGCTGGCCGTGACGGCGCCCAGGGCGGGCCTGGGGGTCGGGAAGACTTTCGATCTGGGCTTCTGGCTGGTCATCCTGGGCATACTGGGCTCGCGCCTGGCCTACGTCGTCCTGGAGTGGAGGCATTTCTCCCGGACGCCGGCCCTGGCCCTGCAATACTGGCAGGGCGGGCTGATGTTCCAGGGAGGGCTGCTGGCCGGCCTGCTGTTCGTCTCCTGTCTGGCCCTGAGAAAACGCCTTAATTTTCTTCTGGCCGGGGACGCCCTGGCCCCCGCCCTGGCCCTGGGGCAGGCCATAGGACGGGCGGGCTGCCTGCTGGCGGGCTGCTGCCACGGCCTGCCCGCCCCCCGCGGCTTTCCTTTCGCCCTGACCTTCCCGCCGGGCGCCCTGGCCCCTCCCTGGAGACCCCTCTACCCCACCCAGATCATGGAGGGCCTGGGGCTGGCCTTGATCGCCGTCTATCTTCTCCGGCTGTTGAACAAGACCAGGCCGGCCGGTCTGGTCCTGGCCTCCTATCTGACGCTGTCCGGTCTTTTGCGCCTCGCGGTGGACCGGTACCGGGGCGACTACAGGGGCCCCAGGACGCTCGGGCTGGTCCCCACCTCCTGGGCGGCGCTGCTGGTCTGCCTGGCCGGGCTGGCTCTGGGCGTGACGCTGATGACCAGGCAGAGAAGAAAAGCCCGGCGGGGACCGCCTCCAGCGGACCAAAGCGAGTCCGGGGAAATTACGAAACCGGCGGAA
>JAISET010000237.1 GCA_031264015.1 Deltaproteobacteria bacterium
CGACGGGGACGACGGGGCCGGGGCTCACTTGCCGCTGGTGATGATCCGGCAGACCTTGTTGAGGAGGTCCTGGGCCGGGTTCTCGGCCACGTGGGCGTAGCGCTCGGTGGTGCTGACCCGCTTGTGGCCCAGCAGGAAGCCGATGTAGGAGAGCGAGCCGCCGTTGTTGACGGCCGTGGAGGCGAAGCCGTGGCGCAGGTCGTGGATGCGCCACTTGCCGGCCAGCGCGGCCTCCCGCAGGATCTGCCGCCACTGCCACTGCAGGTCGAAGAGGTGGCCGGAGGCGGACTTGCTGGGGAAGACGAAGTCCCCGGTCCGCTCGACGCCCCGCAGGATCTCCTCGGCCTGCTGGGACAGGTAGATGACCTTGAAGCCGGTCTTGCTGTCGGTCAGGACGATGCGGTGGCCGTCCAGCTCCAGGTCGTCCCACTTCAGGGTCAGGATCTCGTTCTTCCTGGCCCCGGTCAGAACGATCAGCTTGAGGGCCGCGGCGGGGACCTTGTTGAGCTTGCCGGTCTCCTCCAGCCTGCCGATGGTCTCCCAGATGGATCTCATCTGCTTCTGGCTGAGGAAGCGCTGGATCTTGTTCTCGTGGTAGCGGATCAGCTTCCTGGAGAGCGACAGGTCCTTGTCCAGGATGCCCCTGTTGACGCACCAGGAGAAGAACTTGGAGAGCAGCGAGACGATGCGGTTGGCCGTGGTCGGCTTGTCCCGCAGCTCCAGATGCACCTCCTCGACGTCCTCCACGGTGACCTGCCTGAGGATTTTGGAGCCCAGGCGGGGGCTGATGTGGTTGCGCCAGAAGCACTGGTAGGACTTGGCGGTGTGGCTCTTCAGGTGGACGGCGACGTACTCCCTGAAGAAGGCGCGCATATGGAAGTCGACGGTCTCGTCGACGGGCGGTTCGGTTTGGTCTGTGACGTCGGGGCTCATATGGTTTCACCTCTATGGGGTATAAGAATGCGACCTCGGAAAGACTATTTAAAACATGGATGAGACCAGGCTGACGGTCCATGACGTTATTTAAAGTGACTCCATGGACATAAAAGCGCTGTTATTTAAATTAGAGCGGCAATCAGATTGCCGACGTTCAAAAACGGATCGAAATGTGTTTATAAGCTCGGGGCCGCCTGGCTCGCCGGGAAGACGCCTGGGAGGAAACGCTGTTTTATGGGAACATATGGTCAACCGCTCCTTAACTGGGCGGACAAGACAGGCCGCCGGAAACGCGCTGCGGATAATTGGCGGCCGTCAGTAAGTCTGACCGCCGATGGAAGACTTGAAATGCCAGCGGAAACAATTGTCAGAGTTTGTCCGTTGCCAGTTATTATTTCGCCGAATTGATCTCAATTAAACTCCTTGTACCCGACAGGTTCTCTTATTTGATTTTGTTGCGTGCTGGGGTAATTAACTTTTTTATTGGTAAATAGTTTATTCAAGAAAAATAATTTATAATCATTGAAATAATTTCTATATATATTCCTTTCTTTGACAATTTTTAATAAATTTTTTCTTTTAATATCTTTACCAATACTTTATTTTGCTTATAATAAAGTATAAAAAGACAATACCTAGAATAGCATAATTTATAAAAAAGTCAAGCGTTAAAATATTTATGGTCTTATATTATCAAAAATAAAGTTACGATGTAATAATCCATTATATAACTATTAAAATCTAAAGACAACATGGTATTTTAAAAGAATTCTTATAAAAGCCTAATATTCTTTCAAAATTAGTCCCAGTGAACCACCAATATTTGTTCGGTTGTCAACAAGTGTTAGGCGTTTGTCCTCTGGTTTGAGGATAAATTCCGCCGCGGACGACGCCGCCGGTCTGGCCATCCGGGAAATGATGCGGGCGGACATCACCACCATGAACCAGGGCATCAGAAACACCGCCGACGCCATCAGCATGATCCAGACCGCCGACGGCGCCCTGGGCGTCATCGACGAGAAGCTCGTCCGCATGAAGGAGCTGGCGGAGCAGGCGGCCACCGGCACCTACACCACGGCCCAGCGCGAGATCATCAACTCCGAGTACCAGGCCATGGCCCGGGAGATCGACCGCATCGCCAACGCCACCAACTTCAACGGCCTCAAGCTGCTGGACGGGTCGGTCACCAACCAGCACGGCGGCCGGGGCCTCAAGATCCACTTCGGGGTCAGCAACAACGCCGCCGAGGACTACTACTTCGTCAACATCGGCGACTCCAGGGCCACCAGCTCCACCGGTCTCCGGATCGGCGGCGACGCCAAGAACGACATCTGGGGCCAGGGCGCCGCGGGCGCCGGCCCGCTGGCCGGCCCGGGCTGCTGCACGGCGGGCTACGACAGCCTGGACGGCCGGGCGGGCTTCGTCAGCGGGGAGACTTTCTCCTACGGCTACAACTGGGACTGGAAGGAGGACGACGACGCCGGGCTTTTGTCGGGAAAATACCTGGCCGGACGCTACGCGGTCGAGGCCGGCGACAGCCTCCAGGACCTGGTCAACAAGGTCAACGCCGGCACCCAGAGCCGGGTGGGCGTCAAGATGGACGCCGCCCTCCTGCAGGAAAAGGTCATGTGCGGGGGGACTGTCGGCGTCTGCATCGGCGACGAGGCCTACTACTGGGGCGCGACTTCGGCGGCCCTGGGCTCGGAGTTCATGACCAGCGCCTACCAATATGCGTTCGCCAGCGACGGCGTGGTCGGCCGGAACGGCTACTGGGCCTCCGGGGCCCTGGCGGCCCTGATTAAAAACGGCCAGCGCCTGACGGCCGAGACCACGGCCCAAGGCTCCCGGTCGAGCGCGGACTCCCAGGGGGCGGCGAGCCTGCAGTCCGCCGTGGCCGCGGTCTTCAAATCCAGGATGCTTATCAGCCAGGACGCCAGCGCCGGGGCTCTCGTCGACGCCGCCTTCTTCAAAAGCCTGGGCATAGACACCCTGAACCCCCTGGCCAGCGCCACCTTCGGCACCGGCATCTACGCCGACGCTGGCGGGGAGTGGACCTCGTCCGCCTCCCTCGCGGCCGTCCTGGGATTCAAAGAGATTACCTTCACCGTGGGGCCCGAGTCCCGGACTGTCCAGTACAAGGCCGGCGACTTCGCCAACCACGCCTGGTTCTCGACGTCCTCGTTCGGGGCCGTCTCGGCGGGCTCCGGCGTCAGCGTCAACTCCTCGGCCGCCGCTCCCTCGGGCATCTGGGTCAGCGGGACGGTCTGGACCAACAGCGCCTCCATCGCCGCCGCCCTGGGCATGAGCTCGGTCACCTTCGAGGTGGTCGGGATGACCACGACCGCCGACGCGGCCGCCACGGCCAACCTGGCGGCCTTGTACAGGCAGGTCTTCGCCTCCGGGGTGGCGACGACGGGCCCGGTGGGGACGGGCATATTTATCAACTCGGCCACCGGCCTGTGGACCACCGACGCCTCGGTGGCCAAGGCCCTGGGCGCCGCGGAGCTCGAGGTGACCCTCTCCGCCAACGTGGCCGTCTCCGCCGCGGCCTCCTCGGTCATGGGGACGCTGAGCGACTCCGTCATCGACACCCTGACCACCTCCTGGAAGATGGGGGCCACCGGGGCGCTGGAGGCGGACATCTACTTCGACGCGGCCACCGACAAATGGACCACCTCGGCCAAGATCGCCAAACAGTACAACAAGGAGAAGGGCGGGGCCATGACCTTGACCAAGCTCCAGATCAACGTCCAAAACCAGGGCAACTACGACGACTTCCGCGAGGGGGTGCGGGCGGCCCTGGCCGGGGCCGGCTGGACCGGGGCGACGGGCAACGCCGCCTCCCGGGTCACCCAGATAGGCCAGGGCTGGTCCGACGCCGTGACCAAGGCGGCGGCCGGGACGCTCCTGGCCAAGGGCACCAAAAAGGTCGCGGGCCTGGGCAGCACCTACACCGACATGGCCGACAGCTTCGCCAAGTCGCTCGCGTCCAGGGGCCTCGACCCCCAGACCAGGGTGGTCGCCTACGCGCCCCGCGACCTGGCCTCGCTTGAGACCGCCGTCAAGGCCAAGCTGACGGGCGTCAAGCAGATCGACGCCCGAGGCGTCACGGCCGCCGACCTGGCCGCCCTGAACGTCGCGGGCAAAACCAAGACCAAGGAGCTCGACCCGGTGCTGACCAAGAAGGGCGGGGCCATCGACTCCGGCAAGAGGAGCCGCAAGGTCGGGGACGCGTCCACCGCCTCCGCCGGCTTCACGGCCGCCGCCCTGGCCGAGGCCATCAACAAGAACGCGGACAGCATGTTCTGGGCCATGACCCAGCCCTTCGACTCCCTGGGCCGCAAAGCCGACATGGTCTACATTTTCACCAAGGCCGGCGGGAACTTTAACGACATCCTGGCCTGCGACGTGGCCGCCGTCGACCAGATGTCCCGGGAGGGCCTCGCGGCCGTCAGCTTCGAGAACGCGGGCTCGGGGATCATCAACCAGTCCGGCACCACCCTGGCCCTGGGCGGCGAGAACTGGGGGACCATGAAGCCCGTCCAGAGCCGCGAGAAGTTCGGCAACGAGTTCTGGAACCTGACCCTGAACGGCCGCGACGTCGGCAAGGAGAGGGATTTGTGGATCGCCAACGCGGGCGAGGTGACCACCCCCGGCCTGACCGACGGCATCATCAACGGCATGGACCGCAACAGCTTCGTGGAGATCCAGAACGCCGACGACGGCGGGTGGAGGGGGGCCGAGGTGCGCACCCAGTCCGCCGCCCAGGAGGCCCTGGACGCCATCAGCGTCGCCATCGACAAAAAGGACAAGATCCGGGCCGACCTGGGTGCCTTGCAGAACAGGCTGGAGAACACCATGACCAACCTGACCGTCCAGTCCGAGAACCTCCAGGCCTCCGAGAGCCGCATCTCCGACGTGGACGTGGCCACGGAGATGACGGAGTTCACCAGAAACAACGTCCTGACCCAGGCGGCCACCTCGATGCTGGCCCAGGCCAACAGCCTCTCGCAGCTGGCCCTGAGCCTCATCCGTTAATCGGCGCGCATAGCCGGCGCCCGAGGCGCCTCGAGCCGGCCCGGTTTTCCTGGCCGCCCGGTTTTCCTGGCCGCCCGGTTTTCCTGGCCGGCCCGCGTCGACCTCGCTTGTTTCGGTTCGGCGGCCGTCCGACGTCGGGCGGCCCCCGGGCCGAAATCATTAATAATAATAGTTGGCCCCCGGTCGGCCCCCGGCCGGCCCGCGGCCGGTCCCTGGTCGACATCATTAATAATAATAATAACAGCCGACCTCCGGTCGGTCCCTGGTCGGCCCATCGTCGGTCCTTGGTCGGACCCGCGTCGGGCCCGGTCCGGGGACCAAGGCAGGACCGCCGCCGATCATGACGCCCCCGCCCGTTCTCGGTCGGGGGTTTTTTCTCTTCCCGGGATGGTCGGCGGCTATAATTTAAAGTTTTTTGAATTTTTGAATTGTCTTTAACTAAAAAGTAGGGTATAATATGATGGCTGAAGACTCTAATACTTGAGAGCGGGCGCGGGGCGAACGGCCGGGCGTCCGGGCTTGGGGGCGGACGTTCGAGAGAGGGCGTCGGAAGTCCCGGGGAGGGCCGCCGGGGGCCGGGGCGGCCTTTAATTCGCCCCCGGTTTGTGCTAAGTTTTCCAAGGCCGGTCCCTGAATTTTAATTCCGGCGCGACATCATGCGGCCCGTGTTTGGGAAATGAGTCCACCTATCCAACTTGCAGGCAATTTTTCATCTCCGCCAGGCGGCGGCCCCCCGCCGGAGCCAGGGTTTCGGAGGGGGGGCGCCGCCCCGCTGGCGGTCCTCGCCGTCGTCCTGCTGGCGGCGGCCGTCCTGGCCGTCTGGAACATTTTCTGGCCGATTGGTTTCGCCAGGACCTACGGGCGCCTCTTCGGCGACCCCCTGGTCGTCGTCGGCCTGGAGCTGACCCGCGGGCGGCAGACGGCGGCGCTGAGGCCCGGGGACTTTCTGGACGTCAGCCCCGCCGAGCCCCTGAGGCTGACCAAGCTCGACACCAACCGCTTCCGCAACTACGACCTGCGCCTCTTCTCCCCGGACTTAAACCTGGAGGCCGTGACGGCCCGGGCGAGCACCCTCGAGGAGATCAGGGGCGAGGACTACTTCGCGGAGCCCCGGGAGCTGCGGGTCGAGGTGCTGGAGGGGGCCAAAATACTGGCCACCTTCACCCTGCGGGCGGCCTTCACCGCTTTGGACTGGTCGGTCAGGGGCGACGCCGCCCAGGAGCAGGACCGCAAGATCAGATACTACCGCCTGGCCCTGGACCTCGACCCCGTCTCCGAGGTCCTGGCGGGCAAGCTCTCCGCCTCGCTGGCCGCGGCCGGGCGCCGCGCCGAGCTGGCCGAGCTGATGGAGTCGGAGCTGGCCAGGGCGGCCGACCCGGACGACGTCAACGCCAGGCTGCTGGGGCTGCTGTCCCTGTACCAGGACATGGGTCTCAAAGACAAGCAGATCGCCGTCATCGAGAGGCTGGTCCCGCTGGCCGAGACGGCGGGGAGGCCTCTGGAGGGTCTCAAAACCAGTCTGGCCGCGCTGCACAGGGACGAAAACCCCCTGGAGGCCGCCAAAATCTACGAGGAGCTCGTCCCGGGGTCGGAGCCCGACCACCAGAGGGCCTACTTGCGCGAGCTCGTCAACATCTACCGGGCCGGGGGCCTGGAGGGCCGCGAGACCGCCGCCTGGGAGAGACTCCTGGAGCTCTCCGGCCCCGGGGAGGCCCCCGGCGTCTGGAGCCAGCTTTTGGCCCTCCGGGAGCGGGCCGCCGACGGCCCCGGGCAGAGGGAGGCCTGGGAGGGGCTGGCCAAGTCTTTGCCGGACGGCCAGGAGAAGGCCGACGCCTACCAGCGCCTGGGTTATCTGTGGTACGCGGAGGGCGATCTGGACAAGGCCGAGGAGGCCTACCGCGAGGCCCTGCGGCACGACCGGACCGACGCCGACCTGTTCCTGAACCTGGCCCGCCTGGCCCTGGCCAAAAACGACCGGGCCGGCTACAAGGTCAACCTGGAGAAGTCCCTGGCCCTGCGGCCCGACCCGGCGCTGACTAGGGAGCTGGCCCTGGCCCGGGTCCAGGACGGCGAGGAGAGGCTGGCGTTGCCGTTGTTCCTGACCCTGGCCGAGGGGGAGGCGGCGACCCCGGAGGCCCTGGAAATTCGGAGGGACGCCCGGGCCCGGACTTTGGAGATCCTGCGCCAGGACGACGGCGGCGCCGACCCGGAGTACGAGAGGAGGCTCTTCCAGTTCTCCGACCGGGCGGTGGAGTTCTACAACCTGGGGGTGGCCCAATTCCAGGCCAAGGCCTGGGACGGGGCGGTCAGGGCCTTCCTGATGACCCTGGAGCTCTCCCCCGAGAAAGCCCTGGCCGCCGACGCGCGGGCCTATTTGATCGCCGCCTACCGGGAGACGGGCCAGACTGTCGAGATGATCAACCAGGCCATGTCCCTCTACCGGGACGTTCCCTCCGGCAAGGAGAGCCGCGACCTGGTGGTCGGGTATCTGGAGACCGAAAAAAACTGGGCGGCCCTCGCCAAGGCCGCCGGGCAGTGGACCGTCTGGCAGCCCGACGACCCCGACAACTGGCGCTACCTGGCCCTGGCCCAGGGCGGCCTGGGGGAGACCGGGCCCTCCGCCCGCAGCCTCCTGCGGGCCGCCGAGCTCGCGCCGGGACAAACCTCCGGCTGGCTGTCGGCCGCCGAGGCCCTGGAGAAATCCGGGGACGACGACGCCGCCAAGCAGGCCTACCAGAAGGTCATGGAGCTGGAGCCCGACAACGCCAGGGCGGAGTCCGCCCTCCTGCGCCTGGCCCTGGAGGCCCTGACCCGGGGACGGGAGCCCGGCTGACGGACGCGCCCGCTTGGAGTCGAGGACCGGGCCCGTCTTCAACCGGAACCGGGCCCGTCTTCAATCGGAATCGGAACCGGAATCGGAATCGGAACCGGTCCCGACCCCTGGAACCGGGCCCGCCTGGAGTTGACGGCCCGGCCCGACTTGCGGAACCGGGCCCGACCCGGGCCGGATCCGGGCCCGTCTTTTTCGGCTGTCATTTAGGCCCGCCTGTGGTAGAATACCGGGCCGGGCCGACGCAACCGGCCGGGAATTAAGCCTATTCCGGCGAAATGGTCGGCCTTGCGCGGGTTTTGCGCGGGATCTTTTCTTTTTCTTTTGGCGCCCCGGCGTCGCCAGGCTTGTTTTTATCATTTGGCTTCTTATCCTTGAAACTTAGGCTTACATGGAAACTTTGATAGATCTCATCCAGCGGGGCGGCTGGGTCATGTACCCGATACTGCTGTGCAGCCTGGTCGCCCTGGCCATCATCATGGAGCGCTGCTGGAGTCTCAGGAGGGGCAGGGTCGTTCCCAGAAGCCTGGTGGCCTCGGTCAACGACCTTTTGGTCCGGCGCCAGTACAACGACGCCGCCTTCCTCTGCCAGGAGGGGCAAAACTCGGCGGCCAGGCTCATCAAGCAGGGGCTCAAGCTGATCGGCCAGTCCCGGCCCGCCTTCAAGGACGCCATGGAGGAGTCCGGGCGGCGGGAGGCCATCTATCTCTCCTCGCATCTGGAGCTCCTGGGCGTCATCGCCTCCATCTCGCCTCTTCTGGGGCTTCTGGGCACCGTCTCCGGCATGATCAACGCCTTCGCGGCGGTGGCCGAGGCCGGCCTCGGGAACCCGGGCATTCTGGCCGGGGGGATCGGCCAGGCTCTTCTGACCACGGCCGCCGGCCTGGTGGTGGCCATCCCCATCATGGTCATTCACAGGCTGCTGGCCGGCAGGGTCGAGACTCTGACCAACGACTTGGAGGACCTGGGCTCCGACTTATTGGAGGCCCTGGCCGCTGCCCAGCAGACGCCGGCCGCCCAGGCCCAGGCCGCCCGCCAGGCAGTCAAGCCATGAACTTCTCGGCCAAAGGGGCCGGTCGGGGCAGGCGCGCCCCCGAGGTCAACATGACCCCGCTGGTGGACGTCGTCCTGCAGCTGGTCATCTTTTTCATGGTCACCGCCCAGTTCGCCGTCCTGCCGGGACTGAAGCTTCTTCTGCCCGAGACGGTCTCGGGGTCCCTGGTGCGGACGGCGGAGCGCCTGGAGATCGACATCACCGCGGCCAACGACGTCTTCTTCGAGGGCCAGCCGACCTCGGTGGCCAGGATCGGCGAGCTCCTCGACCAGACCGGGGTGGACGGCCGCGAGGTGGTGGTCCTCATCTCCGCCGACCAGCAGACCGCCTACGACACCGTCTTCCAGGTCATCGAGGCCCTGCGCCGCAAGAATTTCAACCGGGTGGTCATGGGGGCCACCCTGCCCATCCAACCCCTGGAACCGCGAGGCAGACCGTCATGAGCACTTCCTGGTCCGCGGAGGACGCCCCGGACGCCGACGAGACGACGAAAGTCAAAGCCGGGCCCAAAAAAGACGGCCAGTCCGCCGCCTCGGTCCTGTGGTCCATCGCGGGCGACAGGATACCCTGGGGCGTCTCCTGCCTCCTGATTCTGGCCATCGTCGGCTACATCTTTCTCTCCGAGGCCGGCCTGGTCAGAAGCAGCGGCCTGGCCGAGACCAAGGCCGTCCTGGAGGCCGAGAACCTCAGGCTGGAGGAGGAGAACCGCCAGCTGGCCGTCCGGCTGGAGAGGATCAGAAACGACCCGGGCTACCTGGAGGACGAGGCCAGAAAGAAACTGGGCCTTGTCAGACCCGACGAGACCATCTATCGTCTGGCCGAGGAGCCTGACCTCTCCGACGAGGAGCTCAGGGGCCGCCTGGAGTGAGTCCCCGGAGGCGGCGGCCGCCCGCGAAGTCCTCGCCGGCGCAAGTCCGCGCCGCCCCAAGTCGGCGCCTCCCTTAGTTTTTTTCCAGGGCTCGGTCCCGGCTGCCAGCGAGCCCGCCGGCCTTTGTTTTTTTCACTTAGTTCAAGGAGCTTTGTTCGATGTATTCCACCAGCGACTTTCGCAGGGGCCTCAAGGTCAAGTTCAAGGACGACCCCTACGTCATAATCGAATTCCAGCACGTCAAACCCGGCAAGGGCGGGGCCTTCGTCAGGACGAAACTCAAGAACATGGTCACCGGCCGCGTTCTCGAGGAGACCTTCCGCTCGGGCGAGAAGCTGGAGCAGCCGGATCTTGAGGAAAAGGGCGTGCAGTACCTGTACTTTGACAACAAAGACGGCTACGTCTTCATGGACAAGACCACCTACGAGCAGCTCCATCTTTCCGCGGACCAGGTGGGCGACAACAAGAACTACCTCCTGGAGAACATGGACCTCTTCATCAGCTTCTTCCAGGGCCAGCCCATCAGCCTCGACTTCCCCACCACCGTCAACCTCGAGGTCGTCAGGAGCGACCCCGGGATCAGGGGCGACACGGCCACCGGGGCCACCAAGCCCGCCACCCTGTCCACCGGCCTGGTGGTGCAGGTGCCCCTGTTCATCAACGAGGGCGACGTCCTGAAGATCGACACCAGGACCGGGGACTACATCGAGCGGGCCAAGTGACTTTTCCTCCGTCCCGAGGCGGCGGCTTCAGGCTGAGACCGCCGCTCCGAACGCCCGGGACGACAGGCCGCGTCCAAGTTGTCGCGGCCGACAGTTCGGAACCCGCGGCCCTTGGTCCGAGATTCCTCCGCATCCTTTTTCCGGGAGCCCCCGTTCCCGCGCCCGCCGGCCTCCCGGTCCCGCTTTTGACGGCCGACGGGATTTTCCGCCTGTTTTTTCAAGCTTGACAAAGAACGACGGATGGGCTAATATTTACAGGATATGGCGAACATCTTGCCGCTGGGTGGAAGCTCAAAAATTAACGCTTCGTGATGGTCATGTCCCGGCAGTTGATGATGTTGTTGAGCGCGCCAAAGATGTCTGAACTACTGAGTCGGCGCGGCGCGGGTCACTGCAT
>JAISET010000245.1 GCA_031264015.1 Deltaproteobacteria bacterium
CCAAGCTTGCTCCCGGGCCATTATGGGCGGCCCGGACGATCCAAGGTCGAGCCCGGTGTCAAAGGGAGGCATGAGACCCGCGGTGGGCGGGCTCCAGATCCCTCAAGGCGGGTTCCTGAGCCCCTGGCGGCCGACCCCCGGGTCTTTTTGGCGGGGGGGATGTCGAGGGGTCCCTGGCGCTCTCCGGGACGGCCGCGGAGCGCTTGTTCGGCGCGGCGTCTTTCCCGGACGGACGCCCGGCCCTCGCGGAGGAACAAGCTTGCGGTATGAGAGTCCTTGCAAGATTCTCCCGGCTTGCCAGCTCTTTGGGGCTTGCCGGAGGCGACGCGTCGCCTTCAGGCAATTCATCCTCGCCGCGCGGCTCCGGCGGAGGCCCGGTTGTCGCCTGGCTTGGCCGCGGGGCCTTTGTTGGAGGGGTCCGGGGAGGGTCGCGGCCTCCCCTTCCCGGGCGGCGCCTTCTTGTCAGGCTCCCCGGCAGGCTCGTTCTTAGGGAGCACCTTCCCGGGCGGCTTGAAAGAAGATCCTCTCGACGGTCATTTTGACGCCTTCTTCCCGGACAACTCCCCTCGGGCGACACGGCTGGCGTCGAGGCCGACCTGCCCGACCTCCCCCGCCGATCCCGCGGTCCGGCGGTCCCGGCGACTGTCGGCAGCGGGATTTTTGGCGGACATGGGGAAATTATTATCAATCATGATTAACTTTGATATTTTTAATCATATATATATAACTATTAAGAAATATTTTATTGTTTTATAAATATTTGATTGCCGGAAAGCCTGATTTATATGACGTGTTTAGCCTTTTAAAAACTTTCCGTTCCATGAATGTCACAAATCGGACAGACGCCCATAAATATTCAACCGGAGGGGAAACTCTCGGGGGCGTTCGCGTCTTTCGTCCAGAATTAAAGTTGTCTTTCAGGACGGCGGCTTGTATAATCCAAGCCACGGCCGCATGGGCGGGTTTCTTTTTTTTCGGCTCCCGGCCGCGCCCCCGGCGCCCAAAGGCCCGACGGCCGGAAGTCAATAAATCCGACCGTTTTTCTCAGGGCGGCACCCGCGTCGCCCGCGATAACGACGGGCGTTTTGTCGCGGAAAAGGCGTTTTTTTGTCCTCGGAGTCCCATAACTAACGATCGTTATCCGACGTTGTCCGACGCTGTCCGACAAGTTGACGCCCTCGTCCCGCGGACATCCGGGCGCCGGGCCGCCTTTCCGAAATCCGGATATTCCGCCGCCATCATGTCGGCAGCGTCCGCTTGTTTTAATTTTTTTTAAATTTAAATTTTCAATTTATACTTTAATTTTTTACTCATTTTTGCCGACTTTGATTAGCTTTCGACACTCATGAACTTGACTCCGACCTGTCAGCAGGCCCCGCGCCGCGGGCCTCTCTTTTCGGGGCCCCCGATCTTTGGAGGCCGCCGGCCCGGGACCCCGCCCCGGGGGACGGAACGGTTTTTTAGATGCAGAAACTACCGCTGGGCATATTCACCTTCGAAAAAATCAGACACGGAAACTTCCTCTACGTCGACAAGACCAGGCTGGTCCACGAGCTGGCCAAGTCGGACCGGCCGACGCTTCTGTCGCGGCCCCACAAGTTCGGCAAGACGCTGTTTCTCTCCACCGTGAAAAGCTACTTCTCCGGCCGCGGGGAGCTCTTCAAGGGCCTCTGGGCCGAGGAAAGGCTGCCGGAGTCGGGGCCCTGCCAGGTCGTCCATCTGGACATGGCCCGGATCAACTCCAATAGTCTGTTGAGCTTCCGGCAGAGCCTGGCCGCCCAGGTCGGCAAGCTGGCCTGGACGGCGGGCCTCAGGCCCCGGGGCCGGACGCCCTGGGAGATCCTGTTCGCCTTCATCACCGATCTGAGCCGGGCCAAAAACGAGAAGATCGTCCTGCTGGTCGACGAGTACGAGACGCCCCTGGTCCACAACCTGCCCTTCCCGGAAAAGATCCCCCGGGTGCGCGAGGAGTTGAGCCGGCTCTACTCCGTGGTCGGGCGGGCCAGGGAGTGCCTGCGCCTGGCCCTCTTCACCGGGGTGGAGAGATTCGAGCGGGACTGCCTGCTCTCCGGGGTGGGCGACCTGCGCGACGTCACCCTGGACCCCGCCTTCGCCGACGTCTGCGGGCTGACGGTGGCCGAGTTCGACCGGCACTTCCACCCCTACATGGAGTCGGTGCTGGCCTTTCTCAAGGACGAGAACTTTCTGGCTGAGGAGCTGGGCGTCGAGGACCTGCGCCGGGACATCCTCGACTGGTACGGCGGCTACTCCTGGGACGGCAAAACCAGGCTCATCAGCCCCTTCTACCTGCTGCACTTTTTCCGGGCCAAGGAGTTCAACAGCTTCTGGCACTCGGCCAAGACCCCCTCGCGGCTGGTGACCCTCCTACGCAAGCACGACCTGGCCTTCCGCCTCTTCGACAGGAGCCTCTCCGTCACCCCCGAGACTTCCGTCCTGGAGCCCGGAAACCTCCTGCCCGTGCCGGCCCTCTTCCAGACGGGATTCCTCTCCGTGGCCTCGGCGGTCGGCCGGGCCGACGAGACCAAGCTCTTTCTGACCATCCCCAACTTCGCCTGCCGCTGGCTCCTGTTCGTCCACCTGACGGCCCGCCAGTTCCAATGCAAGCCCGGCCACCTCTGGGCCGAGGCCGACCAGCTGCTCCGGGCCGTCAGAAGCCGCAGACCGGGCTTCGCCGCCGCCGCCCTCAAGCGTCTGCTGGGCTCGCTCAGGCACCGGTCCGAGGGCCCCCGCTCCGGACACTTCCGCCGGGCCTTCTTATACACCCTGTCCATCCTGGGCAGGCCCCTGTGGTTCGACGACGACGACGGGCCGGGCCGGGTCAACGGCATTTTCAAGGGCCCCGACAACGTCCACTACGTCGCCCAGATGGCCTACGTCCGTCCCGCCGTGGAGGTCCTCCCCCACTCCGCGCCCGCCGGTCATGACGGCCCCGACGGCGGCTTCCACACCGACGACGAGTGGGGGCTCCCCCGGGCCGAGGTCGACCGCCGGGAAAGCGAGCTGGAGCCCGAGGCCCTGGCCGCCCTCAGGCGGCTGGACGACTTCGACTATGTCGGCGCCCTGGTCCGGCAGGGGCTCTCGGTGGTCAAGGTCGCCCTGGTGGTCGGCTCCGAGTCCGTGGCCCGGGCCGCCTTCCAGGAGGTCGACCCGGCGTCCGTCGCCCCGGCGGCCCCGGCCCCCAAAAAAGCCCCCGGGGCGGCCTCCCCCAAAGCCGCCTCTCACAAGGCCCCCTCCCCGCCCGAGCCCTCCCCGACGGAGCCCCCGCCGGCGTCGGCCACCAGGGCGGCGCGGACCCGAAAGCTTCCGGCCGGGGGGCAAAACGCGCTATAATAACTGCGGTTTGTCGGAACGGAACCGAGACCGGCGCCACCCCGCGCCGGCGAGCGCGGCAGGACCATCCCGCCCGGCCGTCCCGGACGGCCCCGACAAAACCCGCCATGGCCGGACAAATCCGGATTGTTCGGAGTCGGCCGACAAAAATGCCGCCCGCCGACAGGCCGGCGACCGTCCGACCCGCCGACAGGGGGAAACGAACGGGCGGGCCGGCCGGGCGTTTTTTCAGCCCGGCCCCAGCTCGGGGCCGAGGGCTAAGAGGCGAAAAATATATGACATACAGAGAGGTTATACGCGAAGTCCAAGGCAGGGCGACCGTCGACGGAGCCGGCGTCCACCTGGTCAGGGTGCTGGGCATTAACACGACGAAGGACTACGACCCCTGGCTGATGCTCGACTCCTTCGACGCCACCGACCCGTCGCTGTACACGGCCGGCTTCCCCATGCACCCCCACCGGGGCATCGAGACCATCACCTACCTCATCGAGGGCCAGATGGTCCACCAGGACAGCCTGGGCAACAAGGGGACCATCAACTCCGGCGAGAGCCAGTGGATGACCGCCGGCAGCGGCATCCTGCACGAGGAGATGCCCCTGGCCTCCCCCAGGATGCTGGGGGTGCAGATCTGGCTGAACCTGCCCCAGGCGGAGAAGATGACGCCGCCGAGGTACTTCGACATCAGGGAGTCCATGATCCCCCTGGTCCGCGAGAAAAGCGCCGACGTCAGGGTCATCGCCGGGGAGTTCAAGGGCGCCAAGGGGGTCTCCCCTCCCCACGTCAAGGCCACCCTCTACGACGTCTCCCTGGCCAAGGGGGGGCTGCTCGAGCTCGACACCAACCCCGAGGAGACCGTCTTCGTCTTTCTCGTGCTGGGCGGAATCACCGTCGCGGGCCGCGACATCGCCGAAAAGACCGCCGCCCTCTTCGGCCCCGGCAGACGGGTGGCCCTGGAGGCCAAAAAAGGCGACGCGAGGCTGCTGTTCTTCTCCGGACCGCCCCTCGGCGAGGGCATCGCCTGGGGAGGCCCCATCGTCATGAACACGGAGGAAGAGCTGAACCTAGCCTTCAAGGAGCTGAACAACGGGACCTTCATCAAGTGACCGCCGCCCCCGATGGACCGTCGCCGGGCGACGGCGTCGGAACGACGGGAATTGATTATAATATCGCTTAAGAAAGTATTTGAATAAATAAAATTTGCAGAAAAATAATTGAAGGAAAGAAGCCGAAGAAAAAGATTTTTATTAACTTCATGGTCTGAACACAAAAAACCCGGCGTCCGTTTGGAGGCCGGGTTTTTTATTTTTTATTTTTCTATTTTCTATTTTCTATTTTCTATTTTCAAATTTCATTTTTCAATTTTCAAATTTAAAATTTACAATCTTGATTTTTTGGCCAGTCATCAACAGTCTCACCCGGAAAACGCCGACAGTCTTCGACCGAAAAAAGCCGGAAGTTTATCTTTGAAAACAGGCGCGGCCTTTAATGAACGGTGAACTTGTCCGGGTTGAACTGCAGCAGATAGAACATCCGCTCCAGACTCTTGTAGACCTCCTCCTCGGCCGAGGGCTGCGGGGCGCCGGCCGGCTTCCCGTCTTGTATGGCGCTTTGCGGCGGAGCTGGCTGGCTCTTGCCGGCCGCTGGCGCGGACTGGTCGTCTGGCAGGACGAGGGTGGGGAGGTAGCGCTCGATAAACTCGGGCAGGCCGGGGTTTTTACGCATCTCGTTCGAGGCGTTGGAGCGCAGGTCGACGACCATGGCCCCCTGGGCCAGGCCGATTTCCTGGAGCCCCTCGCCCTTGAGCCGGAAGACCTTGAAGCTCCCCTCGGCGAAGGCCCTCATGATGTCGGCGATGTCCTTGGGAAGGTCGGAGTCCTCGGCCAGGCGCCGCAAGACGGCCGCCTTGTCCAGAACGTCGACGCCGTTTTTGACCACCAGGACGCCCAGCTTGGCCCCCATGCCGTTCTCGTCGGGGACCCTCCTGTAGCCCTTGATCGCCTGGTCCGCTGCCTTCGGGGCGCCGGCAGCCTTAGGGGCGTCGACGGTTTTCAGAATGGCGGAGGGTTTCGGGGCGGCGGTGGGTTTCGGGTCGTCAGCAGCCACCGAGTCGTCGGCTGCTTTCGGAGCGTTTCGGACGTCGTCCGAGAACCCGGAGGCCGTCTCCGCCACCTCTTCTTCTTTTTTCTCCTCTTCCTCCTCTTCTTCCTCTTCCTCCTCCTCTTCCTCTTCCTCTTCCTCCTCCTCTTCCTCTTCTTCTTCCTCTTCTTCCCCTTCACCTTCGCCTTCCCCCTCCCCTTCGCCTTCCTCTTCCCAGTCCCCGTCCTCTTCATCGTCCCCGACCCGCTCGGCCTCAGCCGCCAAATCGTCCCTTTCTTCTTTCAGGGACCTCGGGGGCTCGCAGAACTCGAAGGGCAGAAGGGCGCGGGCGTCATCGTCGAGACCGGTGAGGACGGCCCGGCGGATTTTCTTCAGCCCGGCCAGAGGCGAGAAGTCCCCGATACCCGGGTTGCCGGACAGGTCCAGGTGCTCGAGGTTTTTGAGGGCGGCGAGCGGGCCGGCGTCATCGATCTCGTTGTTGGCCAGGTCCAGCCCGACCAGGCGCCCGAGGCCCTTTAGCGGGGCCAGGTTGGCGATGTTGTTGGAGCGCAGGCTCAGCTCCCGCAAATTTTTCAGGCCGGCCAGAAAGCCCAGGTCGTATATCTCGTTGTTGTCGAGGTCCAGGCTCCTCAGAGAGACGAGCCCCGCGAGAAAGGAGAAATCCCTAGCCGAGCTGTCGCTCATGTCCAGCAGCTCCAGCTTGGTCAGACCCGCCAGACGAAAGAACTCCTCCTCGTCGGGATGGCGCAGCCGCAAAATTTTCAGGTTCTTGCATCCGGCGAAAAAGGTCAGGTCGTCAAAAAGGTTGCTCTGGCAGGAGAGGGAGACCAGCCTGCCCGGGTCGCCCAGGGAGTCCAGGGAGGTCAGGTCGTTTCTGGTGACGTCCAGGACCCTCAGCTGGCGCAGGCCGGCCAGACTCGAGAGGTCCCTGGCCTCGTTGTCCCGCAGGATGAGGGTCGACAGTTTTTTCAACGTGGCGAGCCCCTCCAGCCCGCCGGGCCCGTCGGCGCCGCAGAGCCAGTTGTGGCTCAGGTCGAGTCTTTTCAGGCTGGTCAGGCCGGCCAGGGGGGTGGTGTCGACGAGGTCGGTCCCGCTGACGCGCAGGTCGGCCAGGCGGGGCATGCCCGCGAGCAGCAGGGACGTCGGGCGCTCCAGGATGGCCACGTTGTCCACGCGCAGTGTCTCGAGATCGGGAAACCCCTCCAGCCTGACCTCCTGGAGGCCGGGGTTGTCGACGGCGAGAAGCCTGAGGCCGGGAAAACCCCGAAGCTCCAGCCTCCCCTTAAGGTCCCAGCCGGAGAGGTCGAGCCTGACGAGCCTCTTGTCGGCGACGGTCAGAAACATCTCGTCGCGGCCCTCGACGACCACCCGCCCCGGTCTGGCGAAGTCCCATTGAAATCCGGCCTCGGGGTGGGCCTTGCGCAGGGCGGCCATGGCGGCCCTGGAGCCCGGGTCAGTGATCACCAGCATTGTCGACTCCCTCCGCCGCGGTCCGCGGCCGTCCTCAAAAACGCGCCCCCGGGCGCGCAAAAAAAAACGGCGGCGCCGGAGGGGCGGCGGCCCGGGCGGGGCGAAAATGGCCCGCCCGCCGCCGTCGGCCTCAGACAATAATAATTACCGCCGGCCGTTTTGACAAGGTGGCGGCGGTGACAAACAGCGTAAAAAAAGGCCGCCAGGGAATCATATAGTTGACTCGCCCGAAAAAAGAGGGGGCGGGCCGCCGCCTTTCATGAAAAACTTGGCCCGTAATCAAGCTCTTGGAGCAAGACGCCCCGGACCCCCGCCCCGTCGCCGTCATCATCGCTCCGAGGCCCGTCTTTTAATTTAAAGGCGTCGCCGCCGGCCTCAAACTCGTCCGCCCGTCCAAAAGGCGAGGCCCCGCGCCTCCGTCTCGCCGGGGGAGCGGGGCCTCCAGGCCGGTCATGGTCTTAACTTTTGACGGCGTCGGGGGCGGGCGGCCGCGGTCTCGTCCAAGACCCGGGCGCGCTGTCCCGCTACTTGGCCGGCGCCTCGGACGACCCGGCGGCGGGGGCTTCGGGCGCCCCGGAGGCGGCCTCGCGGCCGGACGGGCCCACCACGGCGACGACGGAGCCCTCGGGGGCCAGATACTTTTTGGCCACCCGCAGGATGTCGTCGGGGGTGACGGCGGCTATCCTCTCGAGATGTTTCTCGCGGTAGTCGAGGCCCAGGCCGTAGAGGGAGTTGTAGAGGACGTCGTCGGCGCGCTTGTCCAGGGTCTGGAACATGATCTTATACTGGCCGGTCAGGTATCTGACCGCCTGGGCCGTCTCCTCCTCGGTCAGCTTGTTTGCGCGGACCCCGGCCACCACCTCCTCGAGCCCGGCCAGGGCCTGCTCGGTCTTCTGGGGGTCGGAGGCGATGTAGAACATGAAGCCGCCGGCGTCGAGGCCGGGGCTGTAGGAGGAGTAGACCACGTAGGCCAGGGACTGCTTGTTGCGCAGCTCGTTGAACAGGACGCCGCCCATGCCGGAGAGATGCGAGTCCAAAACCTCCAGGGGCGCCTGGTCGGGATGGCCGAGGCCGGGGGCCGCGAAGGCCATGGCCAGGTGTGTCTGGGCGCTGTCCAGCTCCTCCGAGAGCCTGACCGGCCCCCCCGCGATCGGCGGCGGCGGAGGCGGGACGACCACCTTTTTTCCCTCGCCCGGCGGGCTCCAGCCGGCCAGCAGGCCGTCGAGGCACTCGGCCACCTCCTCGGGGACGATGTCGCCGGAGACGACGAAGGTCAGATGCTCGGGGCGGAAATAGTTCTCGTGAAACTCGCCCAGGCGCCTTTTGTCCAGGGAGGCCACCGCCTCGGCCGTCCCCAGGGGGCTCTGGCGGTAGGGGTGCCCCTTGTAGAGCTCGCTTCGGACCAGCTTGACGGTCTTTTCAGACATCTGCTCGTCCAGGGCCTTGATGGAGGCCAGCTGCTCCGCCCGCACCTCCTCGATGTTGGCCTCGTTGTAGGCCGGGTTGCGGATCAGGTCCACGGCGATCTCGAGGCCCCTCCTCCAGTCGGCCGACATGAAAGCGGCCCTCAGGCCCATGGAGTTGCGGCCGGAGACTCCGGAGACGACCCCGCCCAGATCCTCGATGCTGCGGGCCGTCTCCTCGGAGGGGCTGGTCAGGGAGGCCAGGACCATGGCCTTGTCCGCCAGCATGGCCAGGCCCTCCTCGCCGGGAGCCTCGGCCATCTGCCCGCCCCGCGCGGCCGCGTTGATGCGGACCATCGGCAGCGAGGCGTCGCGCAGGTAGACGAGTTTGGCCCCGCTTTTTAAAGTCGTCTCCTGAAACCGGCCCGCCTCCAGCACCTCGCCCTCGGGGATTTCCGGGGCCAGGGCGGCGACTGTCTTTTTCAGGGCCTCGACGTCCAGCGGAGGCGCGTCCGTCGGCATCAGGACGGCCAGGACCAGATTCTCGGGCCGGAAATATTTCTCTGCCAGGACGGCCAGGTCCATGGGCGTCACCCGGCTCCAGGCGGTCAGGTAGGCGTCCCTGAGTCTGAAGTCCCCGCTGATCAGCTCGAAGCTGGTCAGCACCCCGGCCAGGGAGCTGGAGCTCTCCTGGGACTGGATGAAGGACGAGCTCGCCTGGGCCCGGGCCCGGGTCAGCTCCTCGAGGGTCACCGGCTCCCGGCACAAAAGATTCAGCTCCTCGACGACCGCGGCCAGGGCCTCGCCGATCTTCCCCTCCTCCGTCTCGTAGTCCACGGCGAAGAGGCCGCCCAGCTTGTTGTTGAGATAGAAGGAGCCGATGTCGGTGACCAGGCCCCGGTTGGTCTTCACCCTCTCCGGCAGCCGGGAGGAGCGTCCGCCGTCCAGCACGCTGGACAAAAGATCCAGCTCCTCGGACTCCGGGTCGCCGCCCGGGGGCGTCCTGAAGGCCACCATGACCTTGGGCACCCGGACCATGTCGTGCCGGACCTCCAAAATGGTCGGAGCGTCCTGCCCGTTGGGGCCGGCCGCGGGGGCGGGGGGCAGGGGCGCCCCGGGGGCGGCGACCCCGGCCAGATATTTTTCCACCAGCTCGTTAAAGCCCTCGATGGCGAAGCCGCCGGTGACCACCAGGACGGCGTTGTCGGGACGGTAGAACTTGTCGTGGAAGGCCAGGGCCGTGTCGCGGCCGGCCTCCCGCACGGACTCCGGCGAGCCCAGGATGGGGTGCGCGTAGGGGTGGTTTTTAAAGGTCTCCCCGACGACGGCGTGCCAGAGCTTGCTCTCGGGGGAGTCCAGGCTCCTTTTGATCTCCTCGACCACCACCTCCTTCTCCAAGGCGTACTCGGCCGGGTCGTAGGAGGGGCTGAAGGTGATGTCGGAGAGGATGTCCAGGCCCGTCTCCAGCCCCTCGACGGGCATGGTCACGTAGTAGACGGTGTTGTCGTTGCTGGTGTAGGCGTTGATGGAGCCGCCCAGGTTCTCGATCTCCCCGGAGACCTCCCCCACCCCTCTTTTGTGGGTCCCCTTGAAGGCCATGTGCTCCATCAGGTGGGCCAGGCCGTATTCGGACTCGCCGCTCTCCGACGAGGAGCCCGCCTTGACGATCAGAAGCGCCGTGACGGTCGGGTTGCCGGGTTGCTGGACGGCGATGATTTTCAGCCCGTTGGGCAGGACAAAGCTCGCGTCGACCCCGCTCCGAGCCTGGGAGGCGCCGATGGTGTGGGCCAGCAGAAAAGTCATCAAAATGATCACCAGTAATTTTAATTGTTTTATATTAAGTCGCCAAAGACGGCGAGGAACTGACATATGATGCGCTCCAAACATATTTGTGACAAACCGGCCGCCCTAGCGGACGGTCTGACTGGGAAACGTCCCGGCCAGGCGGCGGGATGCTCGGGCGGGCGAAAGAGACGGGATTGGTTCGCGGTGGGGACAGCTCTTTCGAGCGTCCCCCCGCGCGGATCCCGGCGGGCGCCGCCAACGCGCCGGGATCCTCCGTTGGGTAATACCGCTTTGAGCCATATTAGTATAAGGTTTGCAGTACTGGTAAGTAATTCACAGTGTCCGCGACAAAAATATGACATTCTCTATAGATGGATGGCCTGGAAAATCAAATTTATAACCAGACTTACTGACTTATCCTACCTCACTAGGTTGAAACATGGTTTTTTGGCTTCAGGATTTTCCTTGGTGAAGTCGGCATTGTCACATCTGACTTTTATACTTCCACAACCCTTGACGCACACGATCTTTCCACTGTTATCTCCGACCGCGGCCTTATGCCGAGTCTTTCAAACACCCGGCTCCGCATCCGGCATAAAATGGACATGATCACGTTCTCCTTCGACACCCCCCTTCCCTCCGCGGCCTCCGCGCCCGGCCTCCGTTTGTTCGGCCG
>JAISET010000137.1 GCA_031264015.1 Deltaproteobacteria bacterium
ACTTTCGAAGCCAACGTCGTCAACGGCGCCAAGGTGGGCGTCGGCGGTAATCTGACCGGCGGCGGCCTGATTGGCGTCGAGGCCATGTACGCGTCCTTTATCGACGCCGTCGACGGCAATTATTTCGCCAATTCTTCCGTCCAGGTGGACGGGGACATTTTGGGCGGCGGCCTGGCGGGCGCTTATGTTTCCGATTCGACTGGCATGGCAGGCATCGGGTTCACCAGGGGCAACACCTTCAAAAACATCATCGTCAATTCCGGCGGCTTTATTGACGGCGGCGGGGTCCTGGGCGTCTATGCGAAAGGGTTGGCCAGTTTCTTGGAAGTTTCAAGCCTCGGGAACGGAGTCATTGCCCTCAGCAACAACAGGTTCGACAGCATCACCGTCGCCGCCGGCGACTACATTCGCGGCGGGGGGATCATAGGGGCCAGCTCCGTCGGGGCCAGCTTCGACGATTTTGCCCTTGTCGGCCCCTTGGTCGGCAACGATTTCTTAAATTTGGACGTCTCGGCCAAATATATCTCGGGCGGCGGCATTGTCGGAGCCTATGCCAAGGAAGGCTATTCCCTGATAACAAATATTGACGACAGCATTTTCGCCAACTCCAGGGTGACCGTCGGCTGGTATATAGACGGCGGCGGCATCGTCGGTGTCACCGGTCAGGCCACAAATTCACAGGGCTCAGGAATTTATCAGATATCCAACTCCGCCTTCGTCAGCAATGTCGTCACCGCCGACAACGGCGTCATCATGGGCGGGCTGGTCTACATGTACGGTAGTTTCAGCGGTAATTTGGATATTTCCGACAGCTATTTCCTCAACAACACCTTCCACTCTACGATTTCTGACGAATTTATATACAACACAACCGGCACGCTTGGACCTACCGATTACGAAAAAACAAACCCCGATGGGAACAAGTACGGCACATACGGCGCGGTGGTCATAGACACCGGCATACTTTCCTCTGCCCCGAAAGTCAACCTCAATTTAATCGCCACCGCCGGCAACAGCGTTATTTTTAGCGGCAACCAGATTTACCGTGGCGGTTCGTTACAAAGAAACAACTCCATCTACATTGGCTCCATCTACGATTATGCCTACAATGGCTCAAAAATCGACGTGACCGAGGACGTGTCCGAGTCCCACGCCAATTTAAATATCAATCCCCAGAACGACGGCTATGTCTTTTTACTCGACCCCGTCGAGGTCAATCAGGACAACAATAAAACCTTCGGCATGACCGTCAACGGGCCCGGCGGCCTGACCTGGGGCGGGGTCAACAAGATCTACACAGACGCGACGGATCCAGACAATTTCGTCAAGTTCGCGGCCGGAAGCCGCACCATGCTCGCCTCCTCCATGTCTCTGAACGCCGAAAAACATTCCTTGTCTCTCGACGGCGGCGGCTACTTGGAAATCATGGGGAAAAACGTCCTGGAGGTCCACGAGGCCGAATTACACGGGATCTTGTATTTCAACCTCTCCGAGATCAATCCCGACAATAGCGGCGACCCGCTTTTGAAAATAAACTCCCCCTCCAATCCCGTCGACATGTCCGGAGCCACCGTCATCCTGAGCGCCGCCAAGTTCAACGGGGAGTACCTCCAGGCCGGGGACAGCTTTTATTTGATCGACGCCGGCGGCGCCAATAACATCGCCACCAACCAGGCCACCGCCGCCGCCGTCATGCGTCTGGGCCACTTCGCCCAATATGTTCTGGACGTCGATAACGACCCCGACAAGCAGTTTTTGATGGCCGTCTTCAATCCTCCCGCCCAGCCCGCCGCCCCGGTGGAAGTCCCCGCCCAGCCGACCGAGGGTCCCGAGGCCCCGGCGGTCATTCCCGGCTACTCGACCCCCGGCACCCCCGGCTTCGGGACCATGACCGCGCCCGTCACCCAGAGCGGCTTCTACCTCTTGCCGGAGACGTCCCTGGTGGCCGAGGCCGAGGTGGCCGGGCTTAGTTTTCTGGCCCAGGGCTCCGCCTGGCTGGACCGCCAGATCTATCGGAACTCGCTGATCCCCGCGGACCGCTCCAGAAGTTATTTTATTCCCTTCGGCGGCCTCGAGGGCTCCTATCTGCGCTCCGGGCATCAGTCCAGGACGACGGTGGCCACCAGCCGGGCGGCGATCGGCGTGGGCTACCACGTCCCCTTCGACTCGTCCGATCTGACCGTCTCGACCTTCGTCGAGGGGGCGGTCGGCAAATACAACATCGCGGCCGACTACAGCCGTCTGCCCGGCGCGGTCTCCAACAGGCCGGTCAAGGCCAAGGGCGACCTCCGCAGCGTCAACGGCGGCCTCTCCATCCGCCAGCGCTTCGGCTTCGGCCTGCGGGTCGAGCTCTCCGGCCGCTACGGGGTCATCAAAAACAAGTTTCAGACCAGGGACCTCGACTTTTATTACGGCCAGAACCTCTCCCGGGTTTCCTCTTTGAGCTACGAGCTGGACCGTCCCTTCTGGGCCGCCAACGCCGGCCTGGGCTACGAGTTCAACCTGACGGACCGCGCCTCCCTGGACATCTCGGCCCGCTACTTTCTGACCGCCATGAGGGAGAAGTCCGTCGTGGTCTCCGGCGGCGAGACGGTCAAGTTTGAGGAGGCCCGGTCCAAAAGGGTCAGGGCGGGGGCCCGCTACAGCCTGGGCCTCTCGCCCCGCCGCTCTTTCTATGTCGGCGGCTACTACGAGCGCGAGCTGGAGGATGTCGCCGGGGCCCGGACGCACGGCATCGACTTCACCTCCCGCGACTACTCCGGCAACACCGGCGTCGCCGAGATCGGCATGTCCTTCCGGGCCGACGAGACGAGCCCCTGGAACGTCGAGATCGGCCTCGAGGGCTACGGCGGCCTGACCCGCGGCTTTTCCGGCGGCGTCAGCGTCGGCTACCAGTTCTAAGCGGCCGCCCGTCCCGTCCCGGCCGGCCGTCGCCGGCCGCGCGGCCGGGCGGGCCTGAAAATTAACTCGTCAAACGACGTTTTTGCAAACGTCCGTCAATTTTGCCCGCCAACGCGGATCAAGCCTGCCCGGGCGGCGGGCCCCGCTTCTTTCGACCGTCGGCCTGCCCCCCGGAGCCGCCTTTCCGCCCCGGGGGTTTTTTCTTCCTCCTCCCCCTCTTCCTTCGGGATGTTTTAGTTTCCGGCGGCATGTGGTACAGTGTTCCGAACGACCGGTCCTTCTTTCCACTCTTTTCCCAGCCGGGGGGGCAAACCGCCTTGAGCAACCACAGCGTCAAACTGGCCGTCGTCGTCAACGCCCGCCGCGAGCTGCATCTTTCCGCCGGGGAGGTCCGCCTGGACGAGCTGGACAAGCCCGAGTTCCTGCAGCTCAACGAGGAGATCCTGACCGTCGACGGCCCGGCCTACATGAAGGTGGGCCTGGCCCAGATAGGCTCCGTGCAGATCTCCGGCTTGGAGGTGGTCAACGTCGACTATCCCGGCGACAGCCTGGAGGTCTTCTGGTATCTGCCCGACGAGGAGGACCCCTCCGAGGCCAGGGAGGTTCCCGTTAGCCGCGTAGGCCTCATCCCCGGCTCCAACCCCCGGCCCAGGGCCGAGCCCGGCCATGTCTGGCGCTTCAGGGTCGAGGGGAGGGGGCCCGTCTCCGAGACGTACATTTTCCAGGCGGGCTTCCAGCCGCCCTTCAAACCCTCTGACCTGACTTTCCACCTGACCGACCTCGGCCCCTACGGCTTCGACTCTCTGGTCATCAGCCGCATCCTCTACAGCTACCGCGCGCCGGCCTACTCCGAGGGCGACCTGGGGCTCTCCGACTTGATCAGCGAGGGCCTGCTGGAGGATTAGGTCTTTTTCAGGGTGGTTATAAGCTTTATATTGCCTGGGCGTTAATTTTTATTGTCATCCGTCGTCGCATGTCGCTTATAATTTGCCGCGACCCCGTCTCCTGATCCTCCCCCGTCCCCTCCTCCTTTCCGCGCGCCCCGTCCGCCTCCGTCCCGCTCCTCCCGTCCGCCTCCACCACGCTCCTCCCGTCCGCCTCCGCCCCGCCGTCGTCGTCCCGTTCCGTTGCCGGCGGCCTGTCTCGCGGGCCGGGCCGGTTAATTCCTGGTTTTTCCCCCGGCGTTTTCGGTCAAATTTCGTTTATATGGGCTAAAAATTTGATTTTCGGTCCCTTTTTCGGTATATATTAGCTTGGTTTTCAGGTCCTTTTTTTTCCGGCCGGCCGTCCGCCTC
>JAISET010000274.1 GCA_031264015.1 Deltaproteobacteria bacterium
GATGTCAGCGGCGTTAACCGCCGGGAGCTTTACCGAATCTGCGCGGAAAATTCGCTCATTGACGACGTGGGTCAGTGGATGGAATTTCATCAGGCCCGTGTCCGCGCTTCGCATACTTATGATGAAACAGTAGCTGAAGAAGTATTCTCAGCGGCCGGTCGGTTTTTATCCTATGCCCGGGACTGCCTCAAGCAGCTTGAAGAGCGCTCATGATTCACGTCGCCGATGCGGAGCTTAAAATCATTATGGACATTCTAAAGGCTCGCGCCCCTGAGGGCGAGGTCTGGGCCTTTGGCTCGCGCCGCAATGGAACTCACAGAAAGCACTCCGACCTTGACCTGGCCTTGGTGGGGCGTGGCAGGCAGCCTCTGGCAGTCATCGGTAATTTGAAGGAAGCTTTTATTGATTCGACTTTGCCCTATCGAGTTGACGTGCTGGATTATCACGCGGTGTCGTCGAGTTTTCGCGAGATAATAGACGCGTCGCGCGAGGTTATTTTCAGATCGGAAGGCGGCTCGAGCCGCGACGATGCTTTGACGGCCGAGGCTGGCAACCGATGAAAGAGCACCCGAGAATTTGAGCCGAGGTCGAAAAGGCTTTGACGAGCGCGGTGAAGAAATGTGGCCTCCAAGCCCATATGGTGACATTCTTATGCTTTCTTTGCCTTCTCGAAATTTTAAGGCGGTCTTAAGGGGCTTTGAACGGGAAACGCGTTTTATTTTTGCGAGTCCCTTAAAAACCGCTGAAACCAGCCGCCCTGGCCGTCTCCACCAATAAAGCAACAGTAGGAAGGCCACTAAAAATCCGGAAACTCAGCCGATGTTTCCGGCCTTTTTGTCATCTAATCGGATTTAATAAAATTTTTTGACATCCGACTTGTCCTTGGTATGCGACGGGCCATAAAAGCCGCGGCATAATGACAAACAATATGGAGATGTTTTGTGTTTCTCGGGCTTGCTTTTATTTGAACTGTAAAAGAGTCGAAATTGACGGAACACCCGCTAATCTCAGATTTAGACAAACTAAAGACCACGGAGTTGGGCGCGGGGCGGATCCGGCGCAATCTCGGATTGAATGTCGACGACGTGGCGGAGTGGGGCAAACAAGCGGTTTTTGCGGCAGGCGCGGAAGATGTCGCGCGCAAGGGTAAGAATTGGTATGTTCGGGGCGACGATTTCATCCTGACCATCAACGCCAGCAGTCACACGATAATCACCGCGCATAAGGCGAAAGACAACAAGGCCGCCGCGGGGATGTTCCCGCCTGCTCATCCCGGGCGCGCGACCGGCTCCGACGGTTAGGCCGCGTCATGGTCGGGGCGAAAAAGAGAACCAAGCCTTCGTCCAAACCAAGCCTTCGTCCAAACATTGAAGGGGGCGCCGGATGACAAAACCGGCCGGGACAAGGCGGCGGGCGTTCCAGCCCGAATGAGGGGGACCCTCGCCCGGCCCTTGATTCGTTCCCGACGAATGATTCGCCGCTGTCGGAACCATCGAGACGGTCGCCAAAGCCGCGAAAATCCAGGCCGACGAGGCGCGCCGATTCTTTCCCGCGGCCGGGGCCTGTCTTTTCGGTTCCCGGGCCAGGGGAGCCGCCGCCGGCCCCCGCGACGAGGGACGCGCGTGTTTTTTCTTGAGAGTTTAGGCGGAGGGCCCGAGCCGGAAGCTCTCGCCGACCTTTATCTTTTAAAGGGCGATCATCACCGGGCGGGCGTTCGGCCTCGCGTCCCGAGGGCGTCTTCCCTTGAGGCCGGCCACCATTTTGTCGGAGAGGTTTTGGAGACGGGCATGGAAATTTGAAAATATGTGCCGGCCGGTCTCGATTTTTTCCTGCCGGCCCATATGTTTGCCGCGCTTTCATTCCCCCCCCCCAAAAAAAAGGACGCTCCCGGGCCGACTCGGGCCCGGGCCGCTCAGGCGATTCCCAAAAGCTTCTTCCCGTAGGCTTTGGGTGTCGGGGTCAGCGTTTTCAGTTTTCCGTCCCGGCCCAGGACGACGTCGTCGGCGTAGCCGCCCTCCCGCCCTTCCCGCCCCTCCCGGCGCAGCCTTCTCTTCTTGGCGTTGTGGCCGGCCGAGCAAAAAACAGTTACGAAAAGCCACTGTCGCAGAAAAACAGTTAAAAAAGGCTTCTGTCGCCGAAAAACAGTTGCAAAAGGCTCCTGTTGCCGAAAAACAGTTACAAAAGGCCCCGGCCGCCGAAAAACAGATATTGGAGTCCCCCGGGTCAGAAAAACGGTTACTTCCGCCGAAAAACAGTTACAAAAGGCCCCGGTCGCCGAAAAACAGATATTAGAGCCCCCCTGGCCAGAAAAATGGTTGCGGCCGCCGAAAAACAGTTATTGGAGCACCTCGGGCCAGAAAAATGGTTACGGCCGTTGAAAAACAGTTATCAAAGGCCCCATGGCACGAAAAACAGTTATAATAGTGACACAGGCCAGAGAAACAGTTATAAGAAGAAGAAGGGATGAAAATAAGATAAATATAGTAATTAATTAACTTTGATAAAATTATTAATTAGATAAAATTTATTACAATATAATAGATTGAAAAGTAAAATGAATGATATTTAAATAATGCAAATAATAAAATAAGAACATGAAAGGGTATATTTTTCTTTTGATAAATTTTAACCCGGCCTATAAAATTCTTAAACTTTTAGTTGCGGGTATGTTGCCCGCAGCTTTTTCGGGGGTGAATTGGGTTCGACGGGGACAGTTGATACCACAGCGGCAGGCCGAGCGACCCAGTGACTTGATAATCCACGGGAAAACACTGAAAAGCAGACTCTTACGAGTACACGTTCTGGCTGCTTAAGCCAGCGTCTCCGGCGGGACATTGCCCGTGGACTTCCGAAGGTGTAGCTAAACGGGCTGGTCAAACGTGGTAGCAAGCTGACGCGTTTGGTGAGAAAAATAGTTTGATATGCTCAACGATGCCTGTTTGCCGGCGTCCGCGAGTAGAAAACACAAATGACGGACTAAGCCTGTAGAAGCTTTGGGGGAAGATCTTCGGACGCGGGTTCAATTCCCGCCGCCGCCATTACAATTTTTTTTGTCATAACTTTTATTGATGGCTTAATTAATAAAAAACCCTTGAAAATAGATATTTCCAAGGTTTTTTTATATATTTAAGAGTAATTGTTCTGGGAGTCAAAGCCGTCATGGAAGGCCTTTTCCATCGCAAGCATTTCTTCGTCGGTTAGAAAAGAAAACAGTTTTTTTCTTTTATTTGCTGAAATATGTCCTCTATTATCTAGGCAAATATTTATAAAAAGATCGATGAGGCGGTTCGGCATATCGAGGATATTTTGAATTGCCTCACTGGTTTTATCATATTTTTTTAGAAAATCTAGTTCTTCCACCAGTTCGCTATCAATGGTGCGTTTGATAAAATGAAGCAGTGCCTCCGTTTGATGGGTCATGTCAATGTACTTGTACAGACGAGCCGTTTCGCCAGTTACAGTCAAATTACCAATGCTGTCTATGTCGTATTCAATCAAACTTATTAGCGGTTTTGAGAAAATTTCTAAAGAATGGTCGTACCGATTTATATCATTTAGCATAGCGGCTGAGACAGGGAACATTACGCCCTTAGGGATCTCACCACGTTGGTGCAGGATATTGTGAATGAGCAATCGATGAATACGACCGTTGCCATCTACGAATGGATGGAGAAAGACAAAGCCGAATGATATGGCAGCTGTATGCACAATAGCAGGAACGGCTCCATTTATCATAATTTTATTGGCAGAAAGCAATCCAGACATTAGTTCTTGGATGTCGTCCGGCTTGGGACAGATATAGTGTACTTTTTCTCTGTAGTTTTTGAATGTTTCACCGACATAGTTTTGTATGGTCCTGTAGTCTGTTTCAACGAAACGTTGTTCAACTATATTGTTTTGTAAGTTGATAAGACGATCCTTCACACAGAAATCTTCATGTCCGGCTTCTTCAAGCAGGCGGACGAATTTTTCTGTCCTTGAAATGGCGGCTGTTAAATTTTCGATCGCTAGAGTTGATTTAGTTTCTTTCGTGTAGAGGTATTTCATGGTCCGACTGAGAATCTCTGGTGAATAGGACGATGTAACTTCATCGTATTGCTTGTGCAGGTTAATATCATCCATGATGGCGAGCTCTTTGGTGCGCCGGATGATTGGACAGAAATTTTTCACGCCAAGCAGATTATTGATAATTCTTTGTCTTCGAGAGGGCAGACCGGGCGTAGTGGTGAAGTATTGATCCGAGTCCAGCAGCTCGATATAATTTCCCTTGGCGAGGTCAGGTAAAAAGAGTTCACTTCCAGTTAGGAACTCAAACAGGAACCAACTCTTGCGGGAGTATTTGCCAGTCGGTTTTGAGTTGATCCAGTTTTTTAATTCAACTGTCGAGGCGACCTCGAAAAGAGATGATAGGATGCCAAGATTGATGCCGTCATACTTGAGGGCGAACTCTAGTTGGTCTCCGAGGTTGTCACCTGGCCAATAGGACATTGGATATATTGATTCGACTTGCCCATCTTCATGGATAGTGGTTTGTGGAGCCCCGATCTGGCTGACAGCGGAGCTATGCCAGTTTGGCAGAGCTTTTAAATTGTACTGCTGGATTAGATTGGAATATCCAACTAGTTTGTAACCATTTATATTCAAAATATTATCCCTAATAAAGATTGGCAGTTGTTAAAAAAGTTATTAACTCTATAAGTTTTATTAATTATCTAAAATTTTAGATAAAGCTGGACAATGGTATGCTTGTTGATATAATTCTTCATTAAAATGGTCCGCCACGGCAAGTAAAATCAAGTCAATTCAAATTCAATTATAATAAATTATACTAAATTATCAAGCAATTGTCAAGATGGATCTTGTGATCGCATGTCAATAAATTCTGCCGATCTGGCGGCAGTCCTTGTTATTGGCGATATCATTTCAAACAGACGCGGGTGTCTGATAGTAGCGGTCGTCACAATATGGACGAGGTTAAAAAACTCATGACATGACATCTCAGTCGGTCTCGATATACCTCTTCAGCTGCTTGTTGCGCCAGTCCGTCTCCTTGCATATCCCGGGGATCGACTCCCAGGTCAGGCGCAGGAAGCGGTAGAAGCCGGAGACGACGTCCACGTTGGCGCTGTACATGCTCTTCTGGTACTTCTCCAAGTCCCAGACGCTTAGAAAGGCGTCGTCCTGGGCCATGATGCTCAGGTTGTTGGGGGTGATGCCCAGGTCGCTGAAGGAGACGAAGTTGGCGGAGCTCTCGGGGCCGCTCTTGCGCTCGATGATTTTCTCCAGGATCCGCCTCGTCTGGTCCTGGGTCACCCTGACCTCCCGGCGGCAGAGGGCGGACAGAGCCCGGTCGACCACCTCGTCCGCGGTGAAGGCCCGGTCCAGGGCGTCAAGGTCGACCAGGACGGCGTGCTCGCAGGAGCAGAGGGACTTTTCAAACATCTCCCTGACGTTCAGGCAGACCACGGTCTCCTCCCGGGAGGCGCCGGCCGCGCTCAAAATCTCCTCCAGGGTCTCCGGCCCGGCGGCCAGGAGCGACAGGGGAGGGTTCATGGCGCAGACGGGCCTGCCGGGCCTGAGCTGCCTCTCCATGACCTCGAACAGCTCGGCCAGAGACTCGTTCTCCACTGTCTCGACGAGCTTCTTGGAGCTCTTCAATATCGACTCGGCCGCCCGGGCGTGGTGGTTGACGGTCTCCTTGTTCTTAAAAATGAGGCAGTGGCGCCGGTCGGGGTAGTCGGCGTCGTGGACGCAGTGCAGGGCGATCTCGTCGCGCAGCACGAAGGTGATGAAATAGTTCTTGTCCTGGCTCAGGGCCGGGTGGGTCAGCACCTCCACCCCGCCGGTCAGATAGAGTCTCAACCACCTAAATATCGCAGTGTAGGGCTTGTAGAGGTCCGTGTTGCAGTCGATGATGACGAACTTCTGGCCCTTCTCGATGAAGGTCTTGAAGAGCTCCACGCTGCCGTTGACCCGCCTCTGTCCGTCGCCCTCCTCGGCCGGGGCCCAGTCGATGCCGTTGTAGTCGACCACGTAGAGGGTCCTGCCGGGAGGCGCCGCCAGGGCCTGCCTCATGAAATAGTCCAGGGCCTCGTCCACCCCGGCCTCGCCGGTGAAGACGTGGACGCAGGTGTTGTAGCCGCTGGCGGGCGCGAAGCCGTCCCCGGCCGCGCCTGAATCACTTCCCCCCGCCCCCGGCGTCGGGGGGCCGCCCGTCTCCTCGGTCAGCCAGAGGGCCAGGGCCTCGATCTTCTGTCGGCGGCTCTCGAAATTAAGGTCCGCCTTGTAGCCCTTGAGGATGCCCGCGGCGACCTGCCTCTTCCCCTCCATTTCGCTGTCGAGAAAATATTCCGCCATCCGTGCCGCGTGCCTGTTTTTGAAGGTCAGCCGCCTCTGGTTTTTTCTCCACTTGCTGACGGTCGTCTCGTCGATTTTCAGCTCCCCCGAGAGAGTCTTGCCGGATATGTCCAGGGCCTTCATCAGGTAGTCGAGTCTGCTGTCGCTGGCCAATGGAGCCTCCTTGGGTAATTTCGGGGCATGATAGCACAACCCCTAGAAATTGGCAAATAATTGGCGAAATCATTACTTTTTTTCCTCTTGACAAAAAATTGCGTCCATAATATTCTCTTTTCCAGAACTCATATCATCTCGGTCTGACCTCCCCAGGAGGACCGGCGTATCGATCTGGTCGCCGCCCAGGCTGAAACCTTGCCCGTTGTCAAAATAAGCTAAAAATTGGCAAAAAATAATTATGAAAAACTTATTGACAAATAATTGACATAGATTTATTATTGCTTCGGATAATTATTTTGGTCTCTATTTCCGCGAGGGCCTTCAGCCCAGCGGACGTGGCGGCCTTTTTTTTTGGCTCTCCCAGTTTTTTTCACCTCCGGTAATTCCGGCGGTCCTCACGCCCGGCGGAGGACGGTCGTGGACATATTTAAGATGGTCCGAGCCATGCCCCCCCGAACAAGGAGGAGAGGCTGGTTTTGGAGCTGGCGGGCGCCGGGCCGGAGGGGGTCGGCCGCCAAGTCAATTTTTTCGCCGGCTGCTCCTGCGTCTGCCGGAGATGCGGGGCCCTCTTGTGCGACACCTCCGACAAGTTCGAGTCCGGGCGCGGCTGGGCGGCCTTCGACGACTCCGAGGCCGAGGCCGCGCCGGCCCGGCCGGACCCCTCCTCCCCCGATGGCCGGACCGAGATCGTCTGCGCCAACTGTCTGCGGCGCCCGGGCCACGTCTTCGAGGGCGGGGGCCACACGTGGAGGAACCTCAGGCGCTGCGTCAACTCCGTCTCTATTTCTTTTGTCGGCGGGGCGACGGCGGGCGACGACGGGCTGAAAGCCGGTCGGGCGGAAATTGAACGGCTGAAAAAAGGGCGGGATGATGACGAATAAAACTTCCCGCCGGACGTCGACGACGTCAACGAGGCGCCAGTGATCGAGCTCAAGTCAGTCTCCAAGACCTACAAGACGGCGGGCGGGACCCTTCGGGCCCTGGAAGACGTCTCCGTCGAGATAGGGGCGGGCATGGCCTGGGGCTTCATAGGGCTCTCCGGGGCGGGCAAGTCCACGCTCCTGCGCTGCGTCAACCTCCTGGAGCGTCCCGACTCGGGCGAGGTCCTGGTGGACGGGGAGGACCTGATGAGGCTCTCGGTCAAGGAGCTTCTGAGGCGCAGGCAGAAGATCGGCATGATCTTCCAGCATTTTAACCTGCTGCACAACTGCACCGTCTTCGACAACGTCTCCTTCCCCCTGGCCGTGGCCAGGGTCAAAAAGGACCAGATCAAAGTCCGGGTTTTAAGGAGCCTCGACGTGGTGGGCCTGGCCGACCGGGCCCGGGACTATCCCGCCAAGCTCTCGGGGGGTCAGAAACAGAGGGTTGCCATCGCCCGGGCCATCGCCATGGAGCCCAAGATTCTCCTTTGCGACGAGCCCACCTCGGCCCTGGACCCGCAGACCACGGCGACCATCCTCGAATATTTGAAAAAGGTCAACGTGGGGATGGGCATCACCGTGGTGCTGGTCACCCACGAGATGGAGGCGGCCCGGGAGGTCTGCCGGACGGTCTCTGTCTTGGAGCGGGGCAGGCTGGTGGAGAACGTCGACATGGGCTGCCCCCACATCTCCCCCCGGTCGGTTCTGGCCAGACATCTCTTCGGGAACGGGGGCGGCATATGACGGGCAGGATCATCGAGCTGGCGCCCCAGATCAACAAGGCCCTCCTGCAGACCTTCTACATGATGTTCTGGACCCTGGGCATAGCGGCGGTGGCGGGCATCCCTCTGGGGACTCTTTTGTACCTGATACGCCCGGGCTCGGTCATGGAAAAAAGGGGAATTTATCTGGTCTTGGACGCCCTGGTCAACATCGTGCGCTCGTTCCCATTTCTTATTTTAATGGTCGCCATCATCCCCTTCACCCGCATGCTGATCGGCTCGTCTCTGGGGACCTCGGCCGTCATCGTCCCCCTCTCCATCAGCGCCGCCCCCGACTTCGCCCGCCTGGTGGAGCAGGTGCTGATCGAGGTCGACCGGGGGGCCGTGGAGATGGCCAGGTCGGTGGGGGCCAGCACCTTTCAGATAGTCGTGCGGGTCCTGTACCGGGAGGGCCGCTCCGGCATCGTCGGGGCCGCCACCATGATCTCGGTCAGTTTTTTGTCCTACTCCACCGTCGCCGGTCTGGTCGGCGGGGGCGGCATCGGCGACTTCGCCATCAGGTACGGCTACTACCGCTACGAGCCGCAGGTCATGATCTTCACCGTGGCGCTGATTATCATTTTGGTCCAGATTGTCCAGACAGTCGGCCGCATCGTCGCCCGCGCCCTGGACAAAAGAATTTGAGGGCGTCCGCGTCTGCGGGCGTCCGAGTTCACAGGCGGCCGAATATTCACCGACCGATTTTAGCGCGAACCGACTGGCGCGCATCCGAATTTGAACGACGAGGAGGCTTTGTCGTGAAAAAAACCATCTTTTTATTGTCTCTGGCCGTCCTGGCGGCCCTGGCTCTTTCCCTCGCCATGCCGCGGGGCTCCCTGGCGGCCGACGACCCCAAGGTCATCAAGTTCGCCGTCAACAATCTCAAGGTCTACGAGGACACCACCAGGGTCCTGGCCGAGGAGGTCAAGAAGCTCGGCTACACCCTGGAGTTCATCTTCCTGGCCGACAACACCCAGATCAACGAGGCCGTGGAGAGCGGCGAGTATTTCGCCAACTACCATCAGCACACCCCCTACATGGAGGAGTTCAACCGCGGCCACAAGGCCCACCTGGCCGCCGCCTTCAAAGTCTTCACCGACAAGTCGGGCCTGTTCTCCAAGAGGTATGCCTCCCTCGACGACCTCCCCCGGGGCGCCAAAATCAGCCTGCCCGTGGACGTCGGCAACAACTTCCGCACCTACGTCATGCTGGCCAACGCCGGCCTCATCACCATTAAGGACGGCGTCGAGCCGGCCCGGATCACCCAGAACGACGTCACCTCCAACCCCAAAAACCTGGAGTTCATCGAGGTCGACTACACCATGCTGGGCCGGGCTCTCGAGGAGGCCGACGCCGGATTCTTGTACGCCACGGTGGCCGCGGAGATCGGGCTGGACATCTCCAAGGACGCCCTGGCCACCGAGCCCCCCGAGCTGCAGGCGGCCGACATCATCGCCGTCCGGGAGGAGAACCTGACCGACCCCCGCGCGGAGATCCTGAAGAAGGCCTTCTACACCGACGCCCTGAAAACGGCCCTGACCGACTCCTATGCGGGCCGCAACATCCTGGATCCCGCATGGTGAGGCCCGACGAACCGATCGAATTCCCCGCGCCGGGCCGCCCCGTCCCTTTCCTCGCGGCGCGGCGGGAACCCGGGGCGCCCCGGGACCACCCCGGGGTCGCCGGCCTGATAGGCGGCACCCCGCTCGCCGAGCTCGCCAAATTCGCCGCCAGCCACCGGGCCGGGGCCAGGCTCCTGGCCAAGCTGGAGTTCTTCAACCCCTTAAGCTCGGTCAAGGACCGCATAGGCCTGGCCATGGTCGAGGCGGCGGAGCGGGGGGGCAGGCTCGCGCCCGGGGGCGTCATAGTCGAGCCCAGCAGCGGCAACACAGGCGTCGCCCTGGCTTTCGTTGCGGCGGCCAGGGGCTATCGGCTGGTCGTCACCATGCCCGAGAGCATGAGCGTCGAGAGGCGTTCCATTTTAAAGGCCCTCGGCGCCCAGGTGGTCCTGACCCCGGCCTCGGACGGCATGAGGGGGGCCGTGCGCAAGGCCGAGGAGATCGGCGCGCAGATTCCCGGGAGCTTTCTGCCGCAGCAGTTTAAAAACCCCGCCAACCCCAGGGTCCACCGGGAGACCACCGGGCCCGAGATCTGGGGCGGCAGCGCGGGCGAGGTGGACGTCCTGGTCTGCGGGGTGGGCACAGGAGGCACCGTCACCGGCGCGGGCGAGTATCTCAAAGGCGCGAAGCCGTCGGTGAAAATTGTGGCCGTCGAACCCGACTCCTCCCCGGTTCTCTCCGGCGGCGCCCCCGGGCCCCACAAGATCCAGGGCATCGGCGCGGGCTTCGTGCCGGACGTGTTGAACCTCGAGATTCTCGACGAGATATTCAGGGTCAAGGACTTGGAGGCCTGCGACACGGCCAGGGAGCTCGCCAGAACGGAGGGACTGTTCGTCGGCGTCTCCGCCGGGGCCGCCGTCTTCGCCGCCACCGCTTTGGCCAGGCGCGCCGAGAACCGCGGCAGGACCATTGTGGCCGTCGTCCCCGACTCGGGGGAGAGATACCTCTCGACGGCCCTGTTCGACAACCCCGACTATAAGACGTGAGCCGCGGTCAAAACCCGTGGCTCCAAGACGCCAAGACATCATGACGCCATGAAGCCACGAGACGCCACGACGCCGTGACAATGTCGCCCGACGCGCGTCCTTGCGGCCAAACTTAAAATCAACATCGGAACAAACAATTCCGGTGTTCGCCAGCACAGTTCAATAATTGACCATCAACCCCGGCGTCGGCGTCGGCAAACCGACTCCGACGTCGGAAGACAAGACGGGAAGCCCATGGAATATCCGGTCGACGCGCAGGCTCTTGAACTGGCGCGGGAATATATCAAGGAAAGGTCCATCAAGGCCGTGGAGGTCGGGTTCGCCGACATCAACGGCAACATCATAGGCAAGCGCCTGCCGTCCAGGTTTCTCGCCGGGCACATGCGCTCGGGGACGGGTCTCTGCCGGGCGCCTCTGACCTGGGACGTCCAGCACGAGTATTTCACCACCTCCAAGTTCGCGGGCTTCGTCCGCGGGGCCTCGGACATGATCCTGGTCCCGGACTACGCGACCATCCGGGAGATTCCCTGGCGGCCGGGGGTGGCCATAGTGCTGAGCGACCTCTACGTGGACGACGGCGACAAGATCCAGCCGGCCCCCAGGCAGGTCTTGAAAAACGTGCTGGCCAGACTCGGGAAACTCGGGTTAGTCCCCAAGGTCGGCTCCGAGATCGAGTTCTACCTTTTGGACGGCAAAAACAACCCCCTTTTCGGGGGCAAGCAGACCTACTCCCTGGGGCAGGCCGGCATCAACAGCGAGATCATCGACCAGATCCAGTACAACCTCGAGGGCCTGGGCATCGACATCGAGGCCCTGCACACCGAGTACGGCCCCGGGCAGATGGAGCTGATCCTGGAGTACGGGGACGCCCTGGAGAGCGCCGACAACACCATCCTGGCCCGCAACGCCATCAAGGAGATCACCAAAAAGGCTGGCCTAGGCGCCACCTTCATGGCCCAGCCCTGGGTCGAGCACTCCGGCAGCGGCTTCCATCTGCACCAGAGCCTTTGGGACAAGGACGGCAAAAACCTGTTCGACTCCGACCAAAAGGTCCTGGGCTCCTACGCCTCGGGCCTGTTGAAGTGCGCCTCCGAGTTCATGGCCCTGGCCGCCCCCACTGTCAACTCCTACAAGCGCCTGGTCGAGATGTCCTTCGCCCCCACCAAGGTCGGGATCGGCTACGACAACCGCACGGTCTCGTCGCGGCTGCTGGGCTCCGGCAAAAGCGCCAGGATCGAGCACCGCACCGGCTCGGCCGACGCCAACGCCTATTTGCTGATCGCGGCGTCCCTGGCCTCGGGGGTCCACGGCCTCGAGCAAAATTTGCCCGGCCCCGAGCTGGTCACCGGCAACAACTATTTTAACGAGGCCCTCGAGAACCTCCCCAGAAACCTGCCCCAGGCCGCCGACAAGTTTGAGGCCAGCCTGCTCGCGCCAGAGTATTTCGGCGCCGAGTTCGTGGAAATCTTCTCCGAGCTCATCCGCTTCGACATCGCCGCCCACCACAATGCCGTCAGCGACTGGGAGCGCGACCGCTACCTAGAGAACTCGTGAGCGCCGCCGCGCTGATAGTTCCGTCCTCCTCCCCCAGGAGGGGAACGCCCGCCGCAACAGTCGCTCCCGCCGCCGACGTCCCGTCCGGCGCTGTCGTCTCTCCGTCGGCCGCGGTCGTCCCGCCGCCGGCGACGCCCAGGGACAGGGTGCTCGCCGCCTTCGACCCCCTGGCCAGGCCGGCGGGTCCGGGGATTCCGGCCGGGGTCTGCCTGGGGGGCAGCTGGCCGTTTTTCGTCGAGGGGGCGTCGCTGGCCGATTTGCTGCGGGACCCGGCCGGGGCGGCCAATATTTTCTACTCGGTCAACGACCGGGTCGGCTCCGACTTTGTCACCGTGGGCACGGGGGCCACGGCCCTCTTGTTTCAGGCGCTGGGGGCCAAAGTGGTCTGGCACCCCCGCCGCGCCCCCTCCATTGACTCGACGCTCGCCGCCAATCCGGGCGGGCTGGCCAGACTCGACCCGGCCGGGGCCCTGGAGTCCGAGGGCCTGGCCTGGCTCAAGGCCGTGGCTCGGGAGACCGTCAGACTCAACGTCTCTAATCGGGCCATCTTCGTCAGCGGCCGGGCTCCATTCACCCTGGCGGGCCAGCTCTGCGAGCTCGAGATGCTGACCAGGGCCCTCTACAAGGACAAGCCCTTCGTCGAGGCGCTCCTGGCCTTCGCCCTTGAGCTGACGGCCGGCTATTTCGACGCCATGCTGGCTATTCCGGGGATCGACGGCATTTTCATCGCCGACCCCAGCGCCTCAGGTGACGTCCTCTCCGCCGCCCACTTCAGGAACTGGGCCCTGCCATGGACGGCGAGGCTGACGACGAGGCTGGCCCGCTGGAACAAACCGATCCTGCTGCACGTCTGCGGCAAGATCACTGACAGGCTCGAGCAGATTTCCCTGTCCGGGGCGGGCATGATCTCCCTGGACGCCAAGGTGGGGGTCGGCGAGGCCCGGGCCATTTTGGGGGGCAGGCTCGCCTTCGCCGGCAACGTCGACCCCGTGGGCGTCCTCGAGGACATGGACCCCGGGGGCGTCTGTCGCGAGAGCAAGCTCTGTCTGGACAAGGCCGGGGCGGGGCGGGGCGGGTTCATGCTGCTGCCCGGCTGCGACCTCTCGGCCAGGGCACCCGAGCCCAACGTCCTGGCCTTCGTCAGGGCGGCCCACGAGTATGAGTTTTAGCGGCGCGGCGCGATTTGGCGCGTGATTGACCTCGCCGCCGACGGCCGACGGTTTGACCGCAAAGTTCCTGCGCGCCGCTTTTCACAGTCATAGTCCCCGCTTTCGGCTGACCGGGAGCGCCGTTTTTTAATTTTCCATTGGCGCGCGAGCCCGGGCGTTCGCGCTTTCTATAACATATGACCAATATGTCAGACATGTCCGACCTGCCTGGAATGCCTGATATAGGGAGGGAACAATATGAGCCATCTGGACGCCCCGACGGCTCCGAGACGAGAGGACAGGCTGGGGGCTTGCATCGAGTTCGGGGGCGGGGTCGGGGAGATCAGGGAGCCTTTCTGCCAGGGGTGCCTGAAGAACAGAAGACGTCTTTTCAGCCAGGGGACCATCTGCCAGCTGCTCCCGGCCATCGCCATCCTCACGTCCCTAAAGGACACGGTGGTGGTCGTCCACGGGGCCGTGGGCTGCGGCGGCGCCGCCCACGCCCTGGGCGCCAACGTGCGGCTGGGCCAGTGGAGGTCGGGCGACAAAAACCCCCGGGGGGCCCTGTGGATCTCCACCAACCTTTCCGAGCGCGACGTTACCACCGGAGGCGAGGAGAGGCTCAGGGAGGCCATAGTCGAGGCCGACCGGCGCCATCGGCCCGAGGCCATCGTCATCCTCTCCGCCTGCGTCCCCGGCATCATCGGGGACGACATCGAGGGGGTGGCCCGGGATCTAAAAAACCGGGTGGGGGCGGCCCTGCTGCCTGTCCACTGCGAGGGCTTCAAGACCAAGATCATGGCCACCGCCTACGACGCCATCTTCCACTCGTTTCTACGGAACCTGATCGACGGCCGCGACGAGTCGGAGTTTCCCGTCTGGGACGACGAGGGGGCCAGGGCCAGGGAGGCCATCCGCCGGAAAAGGCTCGTCAACCTCATGAACGTCTCCTCCATGACCGGGCCTGATCTGGCCGAGCTGCGGCGCCTCTTGGGGAAGCTCGGCCTCGAGGCCAACGTCATCCCCTGCGACGTCGACCCGGAGGCCTTTCGACGGGCCCCTCTGGCGTCCCTATCCGTCGGCGTCTGCCCCACCCACGACGACTATTTCATGAGCCGCCTTCTGGAGAAATTCGGGGTGCCCTACGTCTGCAGCCGCATGCCCATCGGGATTGAGAACACCGGCGTCTGGCTGCGGGCGGTGGCCGGGAAGACCGGGACCGACCATTTGGTCGAGGGCGTCGTCAAGGCCGAGGAGGCCGAGCTCGAGCTGGCCCTGGCGCCCCTCAGGCCCAAGCTTCTCGGCAAAAAGGTCATGCTCTCGGCGGGGGAGGTGCGGACGCTGGCCACGGCCAACATGTGCGCCGAGCTCGGGCTCGAGGTGCTGGCCGTGCGGCCCTACCATTACGACCAGTTCGGGGAGCCCGAGGTGGAGCGCCTGGGCAAGGTCGCCCCCGGGGCCAGATTGAACGTGGCCACGGCCCAGCCCTTCGAGGCGGTCAACATCTTAAGGCGCGTCGAGCCCGACCTCTACATCGGGCACAACTCCGACAACGTCTGGGCGGCCAAGTGCGGGCCGGCCGTGCTGCCCATCTACGGCTCCAACTTCGTTTACAGCGGCTACGCGGGCGTCTTCGAGGTGGCCAGGCGGGCGGTCATGCATCTGGCCAACTCGTCCTTCAACCAGAACCTGGCCAAAAACGTCCGCCAGCCGTACCGGCGGGACTGGTACGCCCAGGATCCTTTCAAGTACATCAAAGACGGGGGGCGGGCCGCGTGAAAAACAGCTTCGTCGAGCGACCCCGCTCCTTCTGCGCCCTGGGCGGGGCGCTGTTGGCTGCCTCCGCCCTGCCGGGGGTCGTCCCCGTCATCCACGCCGCCATGGGCTGCGGGGGCAGCATTTACTGGAACCAGTACGGCAGCACAGGATACCTTGGCGCGGGCTACTGCGGCGGCCTGGCCGTCCCCAGCTCCAACATCCAGGAAAGCGACATCGTCTTCGGGGGCCTGGACCGCCTCGAGGAGCAGCTCAAAAGCACCGTCGAGATCATGGAGGGCGAGCTCTACGTCGTTTTGACCGGCTGCACCCCCGACATCATCGGCGACGACATCGACTCCCTGGTCCGGGACTTCGCCTCGCGGGGCGTCCCCGTGGTCGGCGCGCAGACGGGCGGCTTCCGGGGGGACGGGCGCGCCGGCTACGACATCGTCATGACGGCCCTGGTGGAAACCTTTGTCGCCCGCAGGAGCGCCAAGGTCAAAAACAAGGTCAACCTCCTGGGCCTGGCCCCCGGCCAGGACGCCTTCTTCCGGGGGAGCCTTTTGCAGCTGCGCTCTCTTCTGGAGGCCCTGGGCCTTACTGTCAACAGCTTCTTCACTGTCAAGGACACTCTCGAGAACGTCCGTCAGTCCGGCGACGCCGAGCTGAACGTCGTCGTCTCGGAATTCTTCGGCCAGGCCGCCGCCGACGCCTACGAGCGGACCCACGGTGTCCCGAGCCTGCGCCTGCCTCCCCCCGTGGGGCCCGCGGCGACGGAGGCGTTTCTGCGGGCCGTCTCCGAGCGTCTGGACATGCCGGGACGGGTGACGGAGGGCCTCCTCGCCGAGGAGAAGAGGCGCTACTACGCCTACGTCGAGCGGGTGGCCGACGCCGTCAACGACCTCGACTGGCAGCGCAACGCCGTGGTGGTGGGCGACGCCAACTATGCGCCAGCGCTGACCGCCTTTCTGGCCGACGACCTGGGCTGGCTGCCCCGGCTGACCGTTGTCACCACCCCCCTGGAGGAGGACGGCGAGGCCAGGGTCCAAGCCTTCATAAACCGCTCCCGGGCGGGGGAGCTGACCAAGGTCGTCTACGAGACGGACCCCTCCGAGGTGGCCCGCCATTTCTGGAACATCGCCCCCCGCCGCCACGACGGGCTGCACCGCCAGTCCTTCTCCCCGGCCTTCGTCCTGGGCAGCCATCTGGAGCGCCAGTTCGCCGCCGACATCGGGGCCGATCATCTGACCGTCACCGCCCCCGTCGGCAACCGGGTGGTCATGAGCCGGGGCTACGCCGGTTTCGAGGGCGGCCTGACCCTGATGGAGGACATCCTGACCGTCCTGGCCTTCCAGAGATAGCCGGGGGCGGCGACGGGCCCGCGCGATGATGACGGTCCGGGCTATGACGACGGGCCCGACCGATGATGACGGTCCCGCGACGACGTCGGGGCCGGGCGATGACGACCGTCTCTGCGACGGGTCCGGGTCTGTCGCGCCCGGCGTTAAAATAATTGACTTATAATTGGCAAAATTTTCTAACTTTTTTTTACTTGACTAAAAATTGACAAGAGGGTATAGTCTCCCCATACGTTTCCAGCACCGGGCCGGGGGCGGCGGCCTCAACCCGCCCCTCCGGCCTCCGGTCCTAGTCGCGCGACGGCAAAGGTTCTCTGTTCCGCGAGGAAAAAAATCCAGCGGAATTGACGCGCCTTTTTTTGTTTTTGAGGATCCGGACCCTCGCATGCCGCGAACCCTTTTGGGTGGCGGCCGGGAGCCGGGTCGGAAGATAAGGGGTCGAGGGTGAAATTATGAGCAAGCTGGAATTAAGCGGCGGGCCGGTCCTGACGGAGTCTCCGCCGGGCGCGGTCCCTGTCGGTGTCGTCCCCGCCGGGGTTGTTTCCGGCGGGGCGGCGGTCCTCGGGGCCAGGGACGCCGACGCCTCCAGGGAGGATCTCTGGCTGTCCCTGGCCGACGCCGTGGTCAACATGGACGAGGACGAGTCGGCCAGGCTGAGCCGGGAGTCCCTGCGGCGCCGCTACGACGCCTACGAGACCATCGACCGGGGGCTGGCCAAAGGCATGGAGCGGGCGGGCAGGCTCTTCGAGGAGGAGGAGTACTTCGTGCCGGAGCTCCTATTGTGCTCGGACGCCCTGAACGCGGGGGTGGAGGTCCTGAAACCGAGCCTGGCTGGCGCGGCCGACGGGGAGGCCAGGTGCCGGATCGTCATCGGCGTCATCAGCGGCGACACCCACGACATCGGCAAGAACCTGGTCAAGCTGATGCTGGCCTCCGGGAGCTTCGAGATTTTTGATCTGGGCCGCGACGTCGAGCCGGAGCTCTTCGTCGACAAGGCCCTGGAGGTCGGGGCGGGCATCATCATGGTCTCCTCTTTGATGACCACGACCATGGAGGGGATGCGCGAGGTGGTCAGGATCCGCGACAAAAGGGGGTTAAAGGACGTCGTCCGGGTGGCCGTGGGCGGGGGGCCCGTCTCCCAGGCTTTCGCCGACCGCATCGGGGCCGACGCCTACTCCCCCAACGCCAACCACGCCCTGCGCCTGGCGGGCCGGCTGGCCAAGTCCATGCCGGGACGCCCGGACCGGTCGAGATGAGCGACGACCTGTCCCCCAGGGAGCGCCTCCTGGGCGTGCTGCGCCGTCAGGGCGCCGACCGGCCCCCGGTCATCTGCCCCGGCGGCATGATGAGCGCTGCCATACTCGGGGTGACCGAGACCTCGCGGTGCCCGCCCCCGGCCGCCCATCACGACGCCGCTTTGATGGCGGGCCTGGCCAGGGACGTGCGGAGGGGGACGGGCTTCGAGAACTTCGGGCTCCCCTTCTGCATGACCGTGGAGCCCGAGGCCCTGGGGGCCGAGATCGACTTCGGGAGCCTGGCCTGCGAGCCCAAGATCAAGACCGAGCCCTGGGCCAGGGCCGCGGACGTCGCCATGCGTCCGAAGGGGGCGGTGGCGGCCAGCAAACGGGCGGGGGTCGTGCTGGAGGCCGTCTCGGCTTTAAAGAAGTCCGATCCGGACGTCCCCGTCATCGGGGGGCTGACCGGCCCCCTGAGTCTCGCGGCCTCGCTGGTCGAACCCATGAATTTTCTCAAGGGTTTGAGAAAAGACCGGGAGTCGTCGCACAGGGTGCTGGACTATGTGGCCGGGCAGCTGGTCGACTATGCGGCCGCCCTGGTCGAGGCCGGGGCCGACGTCATCACCATCGCCGACCCAACGGCCACCGGCGAGATCCTGGGGCCCAAGATCTTCGCCGAGTACGCCCTTTTTTACATCAACAAGATCGTCGGCTTCCTGCATTCCGTCGGCGCCCCGGCCATCGTCCACATCTGCGGGAACGTGCGCTCCGTGGGGGCGTCCCTGGCCGAGCTCAGGGGCGACGCTCTCTCCGTCGACGCCATGGTCAGCCTGAAAAACCTCAAGGCCAAATCCGAGGGGCTGGTCGCCATGGGGAACCTGAGCACCTACGCGCTGGAGTTCGCCGACGCGGAGAAGGTGGCGGGGGCGGCCAGGCTGCTCAAAAGACAGGGCGTGGACATCCTGGCCCCGGCCTGCGGTCTTTCCACCTCCACCCCCCTGGCCAACATCAGGGCCCTGACCGGCGTCGTCAAGGACGGTGGCCGGGAAGTTTGCGCGTCTCGTTTTATTTCACTTTAATTTCTCATCGATCGGAGCAAGACTTAATGGCCGGGAAAATAAAGCAGCTGGCCGTCTACGGCAAGGGCGGGATCGGCAAGTCCACCACCACCTCAAACATCTCGGCGGCCCTCTCGAAGATGGGCTACAAGGTCATGCAGTTCGGCTGCGACCCCAAGAGCGACTCCACCAACACGCTCCGGGGCGGGGAGTACATCCCCACCGTCCTGGACACGCTGCGGGAAAACTCCGCGGTCAAGGCCAGCAACGTCATCTTCGAGGGCTACAACGGCATCTACTGCGTCGAGGCCGGCGGCCCCAGCCCGGGGGTGGGCTGCGCCGGCCGGGGCATCATCACCGCCGTGGAGATCTTCAAGCAGCAGAAGGCCTTCGAGGAGCTGGACCTCGACTTCGTCATCTACGACGTGTTGGGCGACGTGGTCTGCGGGGGCTTCGCCGTGCCCATAAGAGAAGGCATCGCCGAGCACGTCTTCACCGTCACCTCGGCCGACTTCATGGCCGTCTACGCCGCCAACAACCTTTTCCGGGGCATCAGGCGCTACTCCGACTCCGGCGGGGCCCTCCTGGGCGGGATCATCGCCAACTCCGTCAATCAGTCCTACTCCCGCGACATCATCGACGACTTCGCCGCCCGGACGGGCACCCAGGTCGTCCACTACGTCCCCAGGTCGGTGACCGTGGCCCAGTGCGAGCTCCAGGGCAAGACGACCATCGAGGCCGCCCCGGACTCCGACCAGGCCAAAATCTACATGGAGCTGGCCGAGCGCCTGGCCCGCCACGAGAAGTCCCGCGCCCCCACCCCCCTGGAGGTCCCCGACCTGAGAGGCTGGGCCAGGAGCTGGGCCGAACGGCTTTTGGAGCTGGAGTCCTGGGTGGTGCGGGAGAGCGAGGCCATCTGATCTTTAATGCCGCCATTTGATCTTTAATAAAGTCCGGACGCCACCCCCGGAGACCGACGGGGGCGGGACGTCCGGAAGGCGGGACCCGGCGGGCCCGTCAAATAAAAGAACGGGCCTTTGTTTTCGCGCCGCCGGCCGCTTGACGATCTGTTGCTCGTCCTTCTGTGACTATGTCCGGGGCCAGGGGGAACGCCGCCACAAAAAACAGGGCCGGCCACCAGCTTCGAAGCAGCCATCTACCCCAGTGACGGCCAAAAAACCGGAGCCGGACCGGTCCTCCACCTTCGTTCAAGAACGTAACGTGGACCTGAAGGAGCTGGTTTGAAGCCGAATCCACGAGGTTCCATGACCGCCCATGAGCAATTGGCAACCGTCCACAAAGTTACAAAAGCCTCCAGAAGCGGCGGAAACTGATGATTTGCGCCCATTTGGACCCATCTGGATTCCCGGCCACATTTCGTCAAAGACTTCTTTGACCGGCCGGTGGGGGCCTTCGAGCAGCACCGCCACGTCGTAGAGGTTGGCCGGGCGGCCCTGTTCGTGTTGGGTTTTAATGAGGCAGTGCAGGAGCGCCCCGCCGAAGAACCCGAAAGCGGCCTTGCCCCGATAGTCCTCCAGCCCCTTCCCGTTGGGGTCCATGACCATCGAGGCAATTTGCTGCACGTCGGGGCTGCTCATAGCCGAATAAAGGCGGACTTCCGCCAACTGGTTGAAAGCCGCCGACGTTCCATCAGCATCTGAGGGGTCGAAGCGCAAAACCTTGTGGCCCTGGCTCTTGAGATAGCCGGACGTCAACGCAACATTTTCTCCCTTTATGTCGAAGACCAGGGAACTGTGCGGCCAGGATAGGAGCGTGGGCAGAATCAGCCCCACGCCTTTGCCGCTGCGGGTCGGGGCAAAACAGAGGACGTGCTCCGGCCCGTTGTGCCGGAGGTAATAGTGAATGCGCTTCTTAGGTTCCCAGAAACCGCCGACGTAAACGCACTCGCCTTTGAGGTAGCCCATCGCATCGATGTCTTTGAAAGCAGCCCAGAGGCCGGAGCCGTGGAGGTCGTCGCAGCCTTTGAGCCCCTGCTGAACGGCCTTGTAGAGCATGAAACCCAAGAGCGGCAGACCGATGCGGGCCAGATAGGCTTGATCGACGCAGCGGCCCACTTCCTCCTGCCAGGCGAATCGGCTGGACCAGTCAAAGAGCTTCCAGGGCCAGTAAAAGGCATGGTCCTGAATCTGAAACAGGGGCGCGCCCAGGTCCGGGTGATAGCCGAACAAGACCGCCACCCGGTCGGTGCTCCAGGTCAGGACCGCCAGGCACCACAGGCCGATGAGCACGAGCAACATCCTGAGCCAGGCTTTGCCGCTTTGCTGCTTCTGGCGGCTGAGATGGCTGTATTGTTTAATAGACGGCATGGCGGAGGCCCCTTGACTTGTCTCTAAAATGTGGTGCCATTGAAACAATGAACAGCAAACGCCGCAAAATTTTGGCCGCCATATTCTCCAATCCAGTCCGGCCATTTTGTGGGCGGATATCGAATGCTTGCTGGTGGCCTGCGGTGCCGAAAAAAGTGAAGGCCGGGGCTCACGAGTCCGTTTTGAATTAAATGGCGTGTTGGCTGTTTTCCACCGTCCCCATCCGCGACCGGTCAGCGACAAGGGGTCGGTGAAATCCGTCAGAAACTTTTTGGAGAACGCGGGGGTGAAACCATGAGCGTGCTCAACTATAAGGGCTATCAGGGCTGTTTTGAATATGATCAGGAGGCCGATCTTTTTCATGGCCAGGTTGTGAATTTGGCCGATATCGTCACCTTCCAGGGCCGCTCCATCGATGAACTCAAAGAAGCCCTGGCCGAATCGGTCGAAGACTATCTCGAATTTTGCCGGCTCAAGGGCAAAACGCCGGAGAAACCGTATTCCGGGCGCTTTAACGTGCGCCTGGACCCGGAATTTCATGTCCGTTTGGCCATTCAAGCCAAGAATGCCGGCAAGAGCCTTAACAGCCTGGTGGCGGATCTGTTGAGTGATTCCAAGGACATTCATTGACCGTGCCCCATCAAATAGTTTGAGGTGCGTTATGCCTGCATACATGAAAATGCGGAATATCGCCTAATCAGTTGAAATAAATCTTTCGGTAATCGTGCCCGACGCCGATTCGCAGTTGGTGGTTGACGCCTTGAAAGCGGCGTTGGAGTTGGCTTTGGCCAAAGATAAAGTCATATCTTTTGAACTGAAATCCCATGGGCTATGTGACGGGCCGTGAAAGCCGCGGCATAATGACAAAAAAAAATGGAGAGGTTTTGTGTTTCTCGGGCTTGCTTTTATTTAAACGGTAAAGGAGTCGAAATTGACGGAACACCCGCTAATCTCAGATTTAGACAAACTAAAGACCACGGAGTTGGGCGCGGGGCGGATCAGGCGCAATCTCGGACTGAATGTCGACGACGTGACGGAGTGGGGCAAACAAGCGGTTTTGGCGGCAGGCGCGGAAGATGTCGCGCGCAAGGGTAAGAATTGGTATGTTCGGGGCGACGATTTTATCCTGACCATCAACGCCAGCAGTCACACGATAATCACCGCCCATAAGGCGAAAGACAACAAGGCTGCCGCGGGGATGTTCCCGACCGCTCATCCCGGGCGCGCGACCGGCTCCGACGGTTAGGCCGCGTCATGATCGGGGCGAAAATGAGAACCAAGCCTTCGTCCAAACATTGAAGGGGGCGCCGGATGACAAAGCCGGCCGGGACAAGGCGGCGGGCGTTCCAGCCAGAATGAGGGGGACCCTCGCCCGGCCCTTGATTCGTTCCCGACGAATGATTCGCCGCGGTCGGAACCATCGAGACGGTCGCCAAAGCCGCGAAAAGCCAGGCCGACGAGGCGCGCCGATTCTTTCCCGCGGCCGGGGCCTGTCTTTTCGGTTCCCGGGCCAAGGGAGCCGCCACCGGGCCCCGCGACGCGGGACGCGCGTGTTTTTTTCTTGAGAGTTTAGGCGGAAGGCCCGAGCCGGAAGTTCTCGCCGACCTTTATCTTTCAAAAGGCGATTATCACCGGGCGGGCGTTCGGCCTCGCGCCCCGAGGGCGTCCTCCCTTGAGGCCGGCCATCCGTTTGTCGGAGAGATTTTGGAGACGGGCATGGAAATTTGAAAATATGTGCCGGCCGGTCTCAATTTTGTTCCTGCCGGCCCATATGTTTGCCCCGCTTTCATCCCCCCCAAAAAAAAGGGCGCTCCCGGGCCGGCTCGGGCCCGGGCAGCTCAGGCGATTCCCAAAAGCTTCTTCCCGTAGGCCTTGGGTGTCGGGGTCAGCGTTTTCAGTTTTCCGTCCCGGCCCAGAACGACGTCGTCGACGTAGCCGCCCTCCCGCCCTTCCCGCCCCTCCCGGCGCAGCCTTCTCTTCATGGCGTTGTGGCCGGCCGAGCAAAAGACCATGCAGCGGCCGCAGTTGGTGGCCCCGAAAGTGGACTCGGAGTGCTCGAGAACTCTCAGACGGGCGTCCCTTTCCGTCCACAGCTGCCGATAGACGTCGTCGGCCGTCGGGTTTTCGATGACCTCCACGTCCACCTGGGGGTTGAACCTCGCCCCCGGCCAGGCCTTGCTGGAGAGACCGGAGTGCATTATCCGGCATTTGTTGGGGATGGCCCTGGCATATTTGAATGTCTGCCCGGCCAGCGAGCACTCGTGGGGATTTTTGATTTCCAGGGCCTGGGAGGGGCAGCTGGTCACGCATTCCAGACAGCCGTCGCAGACCTCGGCCGGGGTCAGAAATTTTTCGGCAGGCCGGAGCGGGGCGGTGGTGGGCAGGCCCAGAAACCTTTGGCGGCTGCCGTACTCGGGCGTCAGGGCCAGGCCGCTGAGCCCGAAGGAGGCCAGGCCGGCGGCCACGGCCGAGTGCCGGAAGGACAGCATGCCGTAGCTCGGCTTGCGTGCCCCGAGGGAGCAGCTGCGGGCGGGGACGGGCAGGGTGGCGTAGCCTCGGTCCTCGATGAAATTGGACAGCCGGTAGGCCAGAAAATCGAGCTCCCTGTTCAGGTAGGTGTAGCCGAAGAGGTTGTAGCTGTAGTTGGAGATCCCCCGGCGCATGATCTCCTGGGCCCCGTCGGGGATGTGGAGTGCCACCACCACCACCGAGCGGCATCCGGGCAGAATGTCCTCCGGCCGGAAATCTTTTTCGAGCCCCTCGTTTAATATGTCGGCCGAGGCGATGCCGGCCAGGCTCGCGCCCAGCCGCTTGGCGTGCTCGAGAACCTTTTCGGTCAGATCCTCGTTGTAGGAGGGGGTCACGGTTGCCGCCTTTCTTGCGCTCCTGTCAGCGCTTTTGGGTCCAGTAAAGAAGACGTTTTTTTAAAAGGTCGAAGAGCGTCATGATGGAGACGACCACCAGGGACAGCCAGATCATCCCGGCGATGACCAGGTTGTACTTGGCGAAATCGGCGTAGTATTGGACGAAGAAACCGAGGCCGGCCTTGGCCCCGATCATCTCGGCCACGGTGAGCAGCAGGAAGCTGCGGATGAGCCCGGCGTTGATGCCGGCGAAGATCTGCGGCATGGCTCCGGGGAGGACGACCTTGGTTATCAGGCGCCGGCCCCTGAGCCCCAGGCAGCGGGCGTTGTCGATCCACCTGGGCTCAAGCATGCTGATCCCGTGGAGGGTGTTCATGATGACGGGCCAGAGGACGCCCATGTAGATGATTATCCAGGACGACGACCAGAAGGTGGGCATGACGGCGATGGCGTAGGGTATGAGCATCGTCGACGGGAGCGGGTTCACGGCCCGGATGAAGGGGATCAGCACCGCCTCCAATCTCTTGTGGAGCCCTATGACCATCCCGGCGGTCACCCCGGTCAGGACGGCCGCCGCCACCGCCGGGATCAGGAGCTTCATGGAGCTGACCAGCCCGGAAAAAAGCTGCTGGCGGCCGGTCCAGAAGGCCGGGATGATCTTTTGCCAGCCCGGAAAAAGGACCGCGTTGGGGCGGCGCAGAACGTCGGTCCAGACCCCGTAGACGCCGGCCAGCAAGGCGGCGATCAGCAGGCAGCACAAAAAGCCGAAACGCCGGCCCCGGCCGGACGCGGAACTCATGGGGACATCCCTCCGGTCATATTCTGGCCCCGTCCTCGGAGGCCGGGTGCAGCCGCTCGTCCACCACCAGGTTCAGCTCGTCGAGCAGCCGGTCCCTGAGCCCGTTGAAATTGGGATGCCGAAGAGAGCTTGTTCTGGTCCTGGGCCGGGGCAGGTCGACCGTCATGTCCCTGACGATCCTCCCGGGCCCCGTCCCCATCACTATGACCCTGTCGCCAAGGATCACGGCCTCCTCGACGTCGTGGGTGACGAAGAAGACGGTCTTTCCGGCGCCCCCGCCCCCCTGGCCCCCCTGCCACAGGTCCAGCAGCAGGTCCTGCTGCCTGGCCCTGGTGATCTCGTCCAGGGCCCCGAACGGCTCGTCCATCAGCAAAATCGGCGGGTTGATGGCCAGGGCGCGGGCGATGGCCGTCCTCTGGCGCATCCCGCCCGAAAGCTCCCCGGGAAGCTTGCCGCCGTCGTCGGCCAGCCCCACCAGCTCCAAAAACGTCTGGGCGACGTGCCGCCTCTCGGCCCGGTCCCGGCCGATTCCCGCCTGGTCGAGGGCCAGGACTATGTTCTCGAGGCAGGTCATCCAAGGGAACAGGCTGTAGTCCTGGAAGACCACGGCCCTGTCCAGCCCCGGGGCCTCGACGGGCCTGCCGCCGACGGCGACGGCGCCGCGCGTCGGACGGACAAGCCCCGCGAGCAAACGCAGCAGCGTCGTCTTGCCGCACCCGGAGGGGCCGATGACGGCTGCGAACTGGCCCCGGTCGATGGCGAGGCTGATGTTCTCCAGGACCGTCTGGCTCTCCCCGTAGCCGAAGCCGACCCCGGAGATGTCTATGTAGCCGCCGGAGGCCATCAGTTCCAATCCTGGAAGCGCCTCTCCACCTCCGCCCAGTACGGGTTGTCGGGCTCCTCGCTTTTCACCTGGGCGAGCGCCTCCTGGTAAAGGGAGGTGTCGATGAAGGATTTGGGGTCGGCGTCGGACTGGATATACTCGCAGGCCTGCATGTATTCCCACATCGTGATCACCCCCTTGGTGTTGGGGTCCACCGAGAGCTGGATGTGCGGGTCGAGGGTCATGATGCGGGCCATCTTCTCGTCCACCTGCATGTCGACTATGTTGGCCTGCACCCCGGCCTCGGGGTCGTCGATGAAGAATTTTTCCGCCCTCAGAAGCCCCGCGATGAGCTTGACAAGGTCCGGCCGTCTTTTTTCCAGAACGTCCTTGGTGGTGATGATCCTGCAGCAGGGATGGTAGGCGAAGAGGTCGTTGCTCCAGAGGGGGATGGCCAGGCCCGCTTCCAGTGACGAGGCGATGACGGCGCCGGAGGCGACGCCTATGTCTATCTTGCCGGTCCTGACAGCCTCCACAATGTCGTTGGGCCGCTTGAACTCGATGAGCTCGAAGTCCTTGCCCGGCACCAGCCCCGCCTTGAACGCCGCCCCCCGGAAGACGACGTCGGCCGTGTAGAGCCTCGGGGTCCCGACGGTCTTGCCCCTGAAGTCCTCGATGCCCTTGAACTTGGGGGCGTTCTCCTGGGTCGTGATGATGGGGTGGCCGCCTGAGAGGTTGCCGGCGATGATGACGATGGGGGCGCCCTCAGCGGCGAAGGTCAGTGGGGAGCCGGTTCCGAAGGACATGCCCACGTCGATCTTGCCGGCGTTGAGGGCGTTGATGCCGTCGGAGGTGCTCAGAAACGTGACCAGCTCGACGTCGAGCCCCTGGTCGGTGAAGTAGCCGTTGTTGATGCCCAGCACCGGCAGGGTTTGGTTGGCGCCCTGGTTGCGCCCCAGTTTCAAGGTCTCGGCCGAGACCGGCAGGGAGGCCAGCAGGAGGACGGCGCAGGCGAGAAGCCAGGAGAGTTTTTTCATGTCCGGATCCTTTCTCTAGGTCGGGGAGGGTTGGCCGGGCATGTCGCCCGTCCGGTTTTGAATTATTCCGGCGCGTCCGTTTGGAACGAAGCCCGCGGCTTGGGGGGCCGCCCCGGCGGAACGTCCCCCGGCTCTATTCCGGGACGTTTCCCCGGGTCTGCTCCCGGGGACTTTCGGCGAGGGCGGTCAATAAAAAAAAGCCGCGAACCATCGGAGATGGAACGCGGCTTTTAGAATTCTAATCGGCCGGCATATATATGGTCGCCCGCCCGCGGCGGGCAGGGCCGCCCTGGTAGGGTGGGCCGCCAACGCATCGGGGAAAGACAATTTAGAGTCGCAAAAAAGAGGTTGAAATATCTTTTAAGTTATGAAGATCTTCAAATGTATCATATATTTTCACGTTTAGACCAGTAAAATCTGAAAAGTTATATCGTGTCTTATTGTCATATAAATATAATACCTGTTTTGTTGTCATATTGTCATAATGAGTGTGTTATTGTCATATGTTAAACTTTTAAATATGTCCGACAAGTCATGAAGAATTTACCATTGACCTGCATCTTTGTCAAGAGCAAAAAAAACGCTTCAAATTAGAAAAAACTTTTGAAAAACAGCAAGTTGTAGAATAATTATCATATTCGTCCAGCGGCAACGAAAAATAGTTGCGGGTGGCTCACGGATCAGAAAAACATTCTCCAAAATAATTCGGAACTATTGCTTGTTCCGGGAGCCGAGGCCGTCATGGAAGGCCTTTTCCATCGCCAGCGCCTCGTCGTCGGTCAGAGACTTGAACAGGGATTTCCTTTTTCGTCCTGAAAGACGTCCGTCGTTTTGCAGGCGGGCACGTATAAAAATTTCGACAAGGCGGTCCGGCATGGCGCGGATATTTAGAACGGCCGCTCTGGTTTGTTTGTATTTTTCCTGAAATTCCAGTTCCCCGGCCAGTTCGCTTTCGACGGCGGGCTTGACAAAATGAAACAGCGCCTCCGTCTGAACGGTCATGTCGATATAATTGTCAAAGCCTGTCGTCTCGCCGGTCGCATTCAGGCGGACTCTGTCGTCAATGTCATAATCTATCAGGTCCGTCAACGGTTTTGAGAAAACATCCATGCAGTGTTCGTACAGGCTAAAATTATTTAACATGGCCGCGGAGACTGGGTATATGACTCCTTCGGGGATCTCCCCGCGCAGGGACAAAACATTCTGGATGAGCAGTCGATGGACGCGGCCGTTGCCGTCCGAGAACGGATGGAGAAAGACAAAGCCGAACGAGACGACCGCCGCATGGACAATGCCGGGAAGACTTAAGCCCGCCATTATTTCATTGGCGGAAAGCAACCCGGCCATCAGCTCCTGGATGTCGTTCGGCTTGGGGCATACATAGCGAACTTTTTCCTGGTGGCTTTTTCTCGTCACACCCACGTAGTTTTGCATGCCTTTATAGTCAGACTCTTTGAAGCGAGGTTCGACTAAGTTGTTTTGCAAGCCGACAAGGCAACTCTTCTCGCGGAAATTTTCGCGCCCGGCATTCTCAAGCAGGCCGACAAACTTCTTTAAGCCCGAGGTGTCCGTCTTTATATTTTCGATCGCCAGAGAGGACATGGCCTCCGCCGCATAAAGATTCTTTAGCGTCCGGCGGAGGTCGTCGAGTGGATAAGACGACGTAATTTCCTCGCGCCGCCCGGGCAGGTCATAATTTTCCATGTCGGCGAGCTCTTTGGCGCGCCGGACGATCGGACGGAAATCTCTTGCGCCTGGCAGACTGCTGGCGATTCTCCGCCTCGGAGAGCTGGCCGGGACGCATGCTGAAGTGTCGGTCCGAGTCCGGCGGCTCGACGTGATCCCCCAGGGCCATGTCCGGCAAGGAGAGTTTTCTTCCGGTCAGGAACTTGTGCAGGAACCAAACTTTGCGTCGGCATTCCCCTGTCGGCATAGAACCAATCCAGTTTTCCAGCTCGACTGTCGGGACGACCTTGAAAAGGGAGGACAGGATGCCAAGATTGACGCCGTCATGATCGAGGGCGAACTCCGGCTGGTCTCCGAACCCGTCGCACGGCCAAAAGGACATCGGGTATGTTGATTCAACTTGACCGTCGCGGGCGTAAGTTTGCGGGGCGCCGATCTGGTCGACGGCTGAGACGTGCCAGTTCGGCAAAGCTTTTAAATGGTACTGTCGGACTAGATGGGAATATCCAACTAATTTTGGGTTGTTCGTATTCAAAATCACTTTCCCTTGGAAAGCTGAATAATCTCATGAATTTCAGCAAGGTCAACCGCTTGAATTTCAGCATAATTTTCTCAATCATTGCTCCACGCGGGGAGGAACCTCAGGCACTGCGTCAACTCCGTCTCGATTTCTTTTGTCGGCGGGGCGACGCCGGGCGACGACGGGTCGAAAGCCGGGCGGGCGGAAAAAGTACTTTGCTCCTTCATAGATTTGTGCTAAAGTCAAAAAGAATTGACGGCACAATCGCCGAACTCATTAATGTCTGACTGACTTAGTTCGATTATGGTCTTTTAGTATATTTGTTGATGATATTGTGATGTTATGAATGTATGGTTTGAACTGGACACTATCAAGTTTTATACGACATATGTGACTAGTTATTCATCATTTGATTCTATCACAATTGAAAAATTGCTTCGGAAATTTTGACTGTCACTGATATGTCTCCAATTGATGAAAGATTTTCTGTCATGAGATCAATATTTCTAGCCTGTTTTCTTCTTTTCTCATTTGTCGCCCCACTCCATGCCGACGACGACTTTGAGGCGACGGATTGCGCCAAGATCAGTTTTCTGCCGCACAGGACGGTGGGTGTCGGACTGTTTGTAGATTTGGGGCAGGAGACCCCCGCGGATTGCTCCGGGCTTGGCCCCGCTTTCCGCCCCCAAGACAAGTCCGTCATTCCGGCCCCCGGGACGCTGGCGACTTTGACCGCCGCCGAGGCCGAGTCCGTCTTCGGGCCGCCGGTCGTCAGCTATGATGACGCGAGCGGCGACCGGGAGCTCATTTTTGACGTAAAATACCGAATAGCTATCCTCTTTGACCGCCTGACCAACAAACCCAAGCGGCTTGTCTTCCACGTTCAGGACTCCGACATTTTTCAAGTGCTCCCCGGCCTCGGATTTAAGGACTTGCCGGACCCCCTGACCGACTTCGGGACCCTGGGTCTTTTTTACAGAAATGTCGGCCCGTACGCCGAGATTGAAGTCTCGTCCCCCTCGGTCAAAGCCGACGGACTTTATTTCTACCCCGTGATCATGGAGCTGGACCCAGTCAACTCCCCCAGGCTCAAGATGGGGGAGGTCGAGAGCGGCCGGAAACTCGCCCCCCTGTCCCTCTACGACCTGGCCGACGAGCCCCCCATGACCAGGGAGGACGTCGACGCCTACGCCGCCCTCGTCCCCGGGCTGGTCGCGGCCGAGCGCGACAGCCCCGGGACCCTGGCCCTGTACTCGGCGGCAGGCCTGGAAAGACGGCGCTTCGCCTTTCTGCGGATCAAAATTTTCCTGGCCCTGGCCGCCGCCAGGGGCGAGAAGTTCAACTTGGCGAGACTGAGGGCTGAATTCATGCTTCCAAGCCCGGAGGAGCAAAAACTAATAAACGACAATATCCTTGTCTTGGAGGACGTCGAGAATAAATACTTCATCGGTCCCCTCCGTCCCGCCGGCTCGGAACTTGAATCGAAACAGGATTCCGACACCAAGCCCGGCTCCTGAGCCGTGCCCGCATCCGCCCCCGCCTCATAACCCCGCCCCGCCCCGCATCCCGGTTCAAAGTCAACCAGCGCCATGGCCCCCCGGCAAACCCGGCCGGAGGGAGTTGAAAAATTAGCGTCTTTTCGCGACAATGGGTGTCGGCCGCTCCCCCCCGGTTGTCTCGAGCAACCAAAATCCCCGGGCGGCCCCCTCGATTTGGGAACGATTTTCCGGGACCCGGAGGACATGGCAAATGTCGATAGAGGCTACTAGGGCTTATTTTGGCGGCTTAGGGATGGCCGGCCGCATTTTGGAGTTCGAGGTCTCCAGCGCCACCGTGGAGCTGGCCGCCAAGGCCCTGGGCTGCGAGCCCGCCAGAATCGGCAAGACCCTCTCTTTCAACGTCAAGGGGGAGCCGGTTTTGATCGTCTTCGCCGGGGACGCCAGGGTCGACAACGTCAAATTCAAGAACCATTTCGGCGTCAAGGCCAAGATGCTCTCCCCCGACGAGGCCGTCGAGCTGATCGGCCACGCCGTCGGGGGCGTCTGCCCCTTCGGGGTGAAGGAGGGCGTCAAGGCGTACCTGGACGTCTCCCTGCAGCGCTTCGAGACGGTCTATCCCGCCTGCGGCAGCGGCAACAGCGCCATCCACCTCTCCATCCCCGAGCTGGTCCGCTACTCCAACTCCCTCGGCTGGGTGGACGTGGCCAAGTACTGAATGGCCGGTTTTTTTCGTTCCTGGACCTCTTTTTTCTCTCCGCTTGATTTGTCGGCTGTTCCGATCGCCACTGTTCCGACTGCAGCGGCGGTCCATAAATGTCTATAACTATCCAAATTTTCCGGTGGTTATAGAAAAATATTGATAATTATGGATACTTTTTAATCCTTCAAAGCTCACCTTTCGTCGTTCGTCGTTCGCAGTTCATCGTTTTCCGTTCGCCGTTCGCAAATTACCTCCACGCCGACCCGTCCCAGCCGCGCCTGCTCCGCCAATTTCTCCCGTCCCGCTTATTCTACCCTTTTCCCATTTTTCCATTTTTCCCTTTTTCCTTTTTCTTCCCCCTTGTTTCAAAAGAATTTCCCGCTCGCACCTTTTTCTTTTGAAGGCGGCCCCGTGGACTCGTAGTCCCGCTGCCTTGGATTTCCGCGGAAGCCGCCCTTAAAATAGTCCGTTTTCTTATCCGGCGAAAAAGGAGATGATCAGGGCGGCCCCGAAGCCCGTCAGCCCCACGATGGTCTCCATCAAGGTCCAGGTCTTCAGGGTGGTCTTCTCGTCAATGCCGCACAAACTTTTCACCAGCCAGAAGCCCGAGTCGTTGACGTGGGACATGACCGTGGCCCCTCCGGCCACCGCCATGACCATGCAGGCCAGGTACAGCTGCGAGACCTCCGCCGCCGCGGGCATGGCCGCCACGATCCCGGCCGCCATGGTCATGGCCACCGTGGCCGAGCCGACGGCCACCCTGACGGCGGCGGCGATGAGAAAGGAGACCACCACCAGCGGGAACGGGGTGGCCGCCACCGCCTGGCCGATGATGCCGCCCAGGCCGGAGTCCTGGAGCATGTATCTGAGGACCCCGCCGCCGGCCGTGACCAAAAGAATCAGACCCGTCGGCTCCAGGGCCTTGGTCATGACCTTCTCGAGCTCGGCCCGGGTGTAGCCATGGCGCGCGCCCAGCAAAAACATGGCCACCAGGATGGCCAGAAGCAGGGCGACGAAGGGCGTCCCGATGAACTGAAAATAGGGACGCACCGGGGCCATGGCCTCGACCACCCCGGAGAGGGTGTTGAGTAATATGAGAAACAGGGGGACCAGGATGATGGCGAGAACGGTCCCGAAGCCCGGGAGCTTGCTCTCGTCGAACTCCGGCTGGTCGGCGTACTGGCCTGGGACGGGGATCTTAAATTTCTTGCCGCAGTATTTCCCGAACACGGGGCCGGCCACGACCATGGCCAGGGTGCCGCACAAAACACCCAGGGCGATGACCAGTCCCAAGTCGACGTTTAAAATGCCCGCGACCAAAACGGGCCCCGGGGTGGGCGGGATGAAGGCGTGGCCGACGGCCAGACCGGCCAGCAGGGGAATCACGTAGAAGAGGGTGGACTGGCCCGTCCGCTTGGCGATGGAGAAGGCCAGGGGGATGAGGATGATCAGTCCCGCGTCAAAGAAGACCGGGGTGGCGATGACCATGCCGGTCACCCCCATGGCCCAAGGCGCCCTTTTCTCCCCGAATCTTTTGACCAGGGTCAGGGCCACCCTCTCGGCCCCGCCGGAGATCTCCAAAACGGCCCCGAACATGGAGCCCAGGCCCACCAGGAGGGCGATGCTCTCGAGGGTCAGCCCCATGCCCTTCAAAACCGTCTTGGTGATCAGCTGCACGGGCATGCCCGCCGTCAGCCCGATTAAAAGCGCGGACAGAAGTATGGCTATGAACGGCTGGATCTTTCCTTTGATGATGAGAAACAGAAGCGCCGCCAATCCGACGGCCGCGGCTATGACCAGTCTGGTCGGGTCGGCCGCGAAGACTTCCTGGTTCATACAACCTCACTTTCTATGCGAAGATAAATTGTTGTTTGTTTGGTTCGTGATTATATGCCCATAATTGTCGCCCGCCCGGAACGGCCCAAGCGGACCGTCCTGAATTGACTGCCCCAAGCGGACCGTCCGGAATTGACTGCCCCGAGCGGACCGTCCGGAACTGGCTGTCCCGGGTGGACCGTCCGGAACTGACTGGCCCGGGCGGACCGTCTTCGGTCAGTCCATGTATCCGCCTTTCATGGGGGAGACGGCGTGCTGTGAATAGAACTTCAGGACCCCGGACTTGTACTTGGGCTCCCTGGGTTTCCAGGCGGCCCGGCGCCTGCCTAATATCACCTCGATCTGCGCGGGCGTCCTGGGGGCGCCCTCGGTCCCGGTGATCTCGAGCTTCCTGGCGGGGATGTCGACGGTGACGAGGTCCCCCTCCTCGACCAGGGCGATGGGCCCCCCGTCGGCGGCCTCCGGGGAGACGTGCCCGATGGCGGGCCCGGTGGAGGCGCCCGAGAAACGTCCGTCGGTGATCAGGGCCACGGTTTTGCCGAGCCTTTTGTCCGAGGAGATGGCCTCCGAGGTGTAGAACATCTCGGGCATGCCGGAGCCTTTGGGGCCCTCGTAGCGGATGAAGACGGCCTCCCCGGGGTTGATTTTGCCGGTCAGCACGGCCTCGATGGCCTCCTCCTCGCTGTCGAAGGGGCGGGCCCTCAGGACCGCCTTGAACATCTCTTTGGGGCAGGCCGTGTGCTTGATGACCGCCCCCTCCGGGGCCAGGTTGCCTCTTAAGATGGCTATGGCCCCGTTCTCGCCTATGGCCTGGTCGTAGGGCCTGATGACGTCCCGCCATTTGATGCCCGCCCCGGCGCACAACCCGTCCGTCCGCTCGTAGAAGCCGCCCTTTTTTAAATCCTCCAGGTTCTCGCCCACCGTTTTCCCGGTGACCGTCAGCTCGCCCAGATGCAGCTTGTCTTTGATCTGCTCCATGATCCTGGGGACGCCGCCGGCGTAATAAAAATACTGGGCGGGCCAGCGCCCGGCGGGCCGGATGTCCAATAAATAATGGGCCCCCCGGTGCAGGCGGTCGAAGACGTCGGCCTCGAGCCGCAGCCCGAACTCCCTGGCGATGGCGGGTATGTGCAGCAGACTGTTGGTGGAGCCCGAGATGGCCCCGTGGACCAGGACGGCGTTCTCGAAGGATTTCATGGTGACGATGTCCCGCGGTCTCAGACCTTTTTTGGCCAGCTCCATGACCAGGGCCCCGGCTTTTTTGGCCATCCTGGGCAGGTCCTCCCCCGCGGCCGGCATCAGGGCCGAGCCGGGGATCATCAGCCCCAAAGCCTCGCCCATGATCTGCATGGTCGAGGCCGTGCCCATGAAGGAGCAGGCCCCGCAGGAGGGGCAGGCGTTTTGTTTGTACCAGGCCAGCTTCTCGTCCGAGATCTCGCCCCGGGCGTTCATGGCGGCGTAGACGCCCACCTGCTCGAGGGTTAACAGCCCCGGCCCCGCGTCCATGACCCCGCCGGCGACCAGCACCGAGGGCATGTTGACCCTGCCGACACCCATCAGGTGCGCGGGCACCCCCTTGTCGCAGCTGCAGACGAAGACCCCGCCGTCGAAGGGGGTGGCCCCGGCGTGGATCTCGATCATGTTGGCGATGGTCTCCCGGCTGGCCAGGGAGTAGTTGATGCCGTCGTGGCCCTGGGCCATGCCGTCGCAGATGTCGGTGGCGAAATAGCGGGCCGCCTTGCCCCCGGCCTCCGTCACCCCGGCGACCGCCAGGTTGGCCAGCTCAAAAAGATGGGCGCTCCCCGGGTGGCTGTCCCCGAAGGTGCTCTCGACCATTATCTGGGGCCTGGCCAGGTCCTCGACCGTCCAGCCCATGCCCAGGCGCAGGGGGTCCTGCTCCGGGGCGAT
>JAISET010000005.1 GCA_031264015.1 Deltaproteobacteria bacterium
AAGGAATTTGCCTCAGGCACAGGCTTTGTGGACCTCTGCGCCAATTATAAAAGACAGCGTTTTCCCATTGAACTGAAGATGAAATGGGACAGCTATTCCAAACCGGCCAGTCTGGCTCAGCTTCGACAACACATGGACAGGTGCCAGGCCAGGGAAGGCTGGCTGGTGGTATTTGACAGAGATTCCCGGAAACTCTGGTCAGATAAAATTTTCTGGCAGACTGAAACCTGCCCGGGCGATATTATCATTCACATTGTCGGCTGTTAAGAAAATCAGCCTGCCAGGCAATTTTCATTCTTTTCGACTGGAAGCACGGCGCGGTGTCAGAACAGAGAAATTTTATTCAGCCCGAGGGCGGCCTTTCGCGGAACAGTTTTATTCCGCGTCGGCCTCACCAGGACCGGCCTGGCTCACAGGCATCCGCCGACCATTTCCGCTGACTGCCGGTTACGGTGCTCTGGCGGGCCTTCCGGCCCTGGCCGGCTTTTTTATGGTCGGCTGACTTTTCAGGATCGCCACCGCCTTTCGTCAATCCTTCTCCAGGAAAGTCCGGCAACAGGAGGTTATGGGAATAATCAGCCTTTCAGAGGAGGAGATTTTCCTTTCAAGGCCATGTTAAACCTTTAAACTGTAAACTTAAAGCTGGCAGAACATCAAAAAAATTTTGCGGCGGCAGATGATTTTTGTGACACGCACCAGCCTGGCTGGCAGGCGGAGATTAAAAATTACTATCCGGCCGCTTTATTCTAAATTTTGAATCGCGTCTGTCTCAACATCTCGCTTTTTTATGCGGAAATGGTCCCGTCAGCTTGTAAGTTTCTGATACAAGTCAAATAACTCCTTGACATAGGCGTCGTCAGTATGCTCTTTAATCTTGAACCCATAAGCGCTGAAAACCGCCTTGTCATTGTCGCGGTGAGCCTTGAGCAACTCCTCCGGCATTCCGCGCCAATCATATAAATTTGCCAGACTTTCTTCAAGGAACCCGGACCTCGCTTCAAGGATGGCCCCGGCAGTTCCCTCTATCGCGGCGATTTGTTTCTCGGAGGGCTTCGGCCAGGGAAAATTATTATAAACGATGTCCTTGCTGTACCGATAGTCGCTTTTCAAACGCCCGCAAATAATTTTCACCCAAGCCATATGAATGCTTGATGTCAACACGCCAAAATGATAAAGGGAAGCGTCGGGAAAAATATGAAGCGCGTCGCTGCTAAGAATTTCAGGTTCCACAAAACCCATTGGAATGTACGAGCGATTTTCTGACGACACTCTTGGTATGGCGATATATCTGGAAGATGGAAAATTTTCGACATGAAAACGCAATGGCGTGTCGGCAAGCAATTGAGTGGGCTTGCTTTTACTAGACAGCCTAAAATCTTTCACCATATTCCTCAATTTCACACATTCGGGCATTGCGTTCAATTCTGGGAGCGGACAATTTTTTAGCAGCAAACAATAGCGAAAGCTTCCGTTAATCAGCTCGTAAGACCCTATCCATGGACGAAACCACTTTTTGGACTCCGGCTCCTTTTTTATAAATTCTTCCATTTCCTCAAATAAAAACAAATAATGGCCGCCGTCGACAGGCTTGTTGCCGATACCTATTTCCGGAACATCGCAAAGAGGTTGCCGCCTACTCTCGACAAAAATAGTTGGAGCGTCAAGCAAATATTGGTTCAGATCGCGATTAGTTTTTTTTGTGCCGAAGCCGATTATCACACAATGAACCGCGGCTTTTCCTTTGGCTTCGTTAGTCCATTTGAACGTCGGCACGCCAAAATTGATGCGCGCCCTATTCTCTGTTTTCTGCTTCTCCATCAATGGTTTCCACAAAAGCGCCGGCTGCTCTCCCTGAGTTATGCTGTTTGTGGAGACAAACGCACATTTTATATCTGCTCCCCCGATATAATCAAAAGTTTTTTTATACCAGGCGGCGACGTAGTCAAGATTGCCCAACCCTTTTTGCTCGCCAAAAACATGCCGCATGTCGTCTTTTTGTTCCGGCGTCATGTTTCTTGCGCCAATAAACGGAGGATTGCCGATGACATAAGATAATTCATTATTTGAAACAACCTCGCTCCAGTCGATTCGCAAGGCGTTTCCAGTGACGATCGTGGCCTTGATTGTCAAAGGCAGCCGTTGGAAATATCCGCCAAAATGTTTGGCGGCCATAAGATTCATCTGGTGGTCGCACAACCACATGCAAACCCGGGCTATTTGGCTGGGAAAATCCAAGTATTCAACGCCATAAAATTGATTGACGTTGACTTTCAGATACTCTTCAATTCGAAATATTCTAGCCTCGCCTTGGTATTGAAACTTGGCCACTTCAAGCTCCAAACGACGAATCTCCCGGTAGGCTAGTATCAAAAAATTGCCGCACCCGCAGGCCGGGTCCAAAAATTTCAACTTCGAAAGCTTGGCATGAAAAGATTTCAGATAGTTGGGATCTGTTTTTATGCTTTCAAATTCAGCCCACAACTCGTCAAGCAACAATGGATTTAGCAGCTTTAAAATATTCTCCTCGCTCGTATAATGCATCCCAAATTGTCTTCTATCCTCTTTGTTTTTTACGCCCTGAAACATGGAGCCAAAGACGGCGGGACTTATTGAACTCCAGTCGAAATCGCCGCAATCCAACAAAATTAAACGAATTTTGCGATTAAATTTTCCCACTGGAAGCCTTTTAGAAAAAAGCGAGCCGTTTATATATCGAAATTTCAACAACTCCGAGCCCTCAGGATATACTCTGCTCGTTTTAACATTTTCCGGCATGTCTAAAGCATCAAAGAGAAGAGCCAGCCTGGAGGCCAGATCGCTTCCGTCAGGTTTGGAGTCGTTGACGTAATTCAGAAAGTCGTGTTTGGCAAAAAGATTGGTGTTGTCGGCAAAAAAACAAAACAATAGTCTGACCAGATATACTTCAAGATCATGCCCTTCATATCCCTGGTCCTCTAAAGCGTTATGCAAAGCCGCCATTTTTTCAGCGGCTTTAACATTGACTTCTATTTGGCTGTCGTAAACACGTTCTGAGGAATAACCGGCAATTTCAGCAAAAAGTTTGATATTTTTATGCAAATCTGATGTTTTAAACGCCCAATTGCCACCTGTTGAGCGACGAGTCAAACTCATTTTCTCGAAATCACTGACAAGCAACAAATCGGGAATTTTTTCAGTCGGCAAATATTGAATATAATTGTTCAGTTGATTTTTTGCATTTTTCAAGTTTTGGCCTCTTGAATTCATCTCAATAGCAATTTTAGAGACCCAGAGATAATCAAAGTACCCCTTCTCTTTGTCGCCGATTTCTATTTTAAACTCAAATCGCCCGACAAAACCCGGATTTTCTACTCCAAATACGCGTAGGAATTCATTTATAAAAAGCTGGGCCTGACTCTTTTCACTATGGGCATCCTTCCAGCGTTTTGCAAAAGCCATGGCGTTGGCAGCGATTTCAATCCATGTTTTCATATTTCTGACCGTCGACACCCCTGGTTATGTTTGGCACTTGAAAGATGAAAAAGATTCTTTTTACTGAACATGTCGCCAAATTTAGTTTTTATGCAATGTGATGGCTGCATAAATGAGAGACTAATCTACATAAAAATTATCCTCTAGAAGGTGAAAACTAACTCTTTCATTCTATAGTCTAGTCTATAACCATATAAACATTGATTTCTATTTTTGTAATTTAATAGGAATGCCACACACCTTCGCCGAGGAAAAACAATTTTATGTCACCACATCTTTATGGCTTTGCTCAACCCCTGAAACCTAGTGTCATTTGTAAAAATACACACCCGAGCCCAAGTTAGTTGGGTCAAACTTTTATAGTAACATTATGCTATTAAAAAGTGGAATATCGACATTTAATTTTTTATCCTTTAAAATCGTATGTTTACCGATATTGAAATCGATAAACAGTAGAAAAAAATGCAAAATTGAGACTGAAAAGTAGAAAGTTTTATTTATAAACTGTCGAAACCCTACGACTTTTTTTCAATAATCATTATATATCATTGTTCCAAAAATACAATTCTAAAATCAATAATTCTGATTCTTTAATGCCGCTATAATGAGAAGGCGTCCAGCCATAAGTCGAAAAAATATTCTAACCTCATCTTGTCAACCGTTGATGCAAATCTAACAACCCCTTGACAATAATTGAATTGTCGACAGGCCGCACATATTCAAAACCGTGCGCCTTGGCGACAGCCTTGTTGTTTTTCTCATGGGCTTTGACCAGCTCATAAGGCATTATCAACAGGTCCTATATGGCGTCAAAACATTGCCCCGTGTATTTCTTTCTGACCTCGAGAACTCCAAGAGCCGTCATCTCAACCTCCCCGGTCTGTTTCACGGAAGAGTGCGGCCAGGGGAAATTGTTGCAAACAATTTCCCGGTCGTAAACAAAGCTCTTTCCCGACAATGTGGAGACGATCCTCACCCGGGCCATGAAGCCAGTTTTTCGGCGGCCGGCATGTCGGGGCGGGCCTCCGCGTCCCGCCCGTCCTCCCGGTCCTCCCCGTCGTCCGGCTCCGCCGTGTGGCCCGGCATGGGGGCGAGGAGCCTGGTGTTTTGGCCGGGTCCTCAATCTTGAAAGCCCGGACCCGCTCCGACGACCCGCGCGTCAACATCTTGTTGGTGAAGTCGCAGGCCGTCCACAACTTCGGAAGATCTTCCGGCCGCGGATATCTCCGGCGGCTCTCGGGCTGATTTTTGACTTTTTCCAGGCTCCGGCCCCCGGACGCCGCCTTGATAATGATTTTGCCGGGCCGGAAGAAATTAATTTTCACCTCCTTCCCGCCTCCGACCCCCACTTGACAATCAACCTCGCGGTCGCGACGGCTCCGGCTCTCCTGGAAAACATAAAAAAAATCATAGACAAGCCGCCCGGCGTCGCCACCCCATGTCTTTCTTTCACATTTTTCAGAAAAATAGGCGGCTCTCTCGTCAGCGCCCCTCCGCGGACATGTCATCCGAACGCCCCCGCCCCGGCGGCCGACCGCCGACGCGTCATGGCCGGGGTTTAACGCCGGTCTTCCCGGCCTGACGAAATGTCACCCGGCCAAAAATTTGCCTTTAATATTTAAAACTATATTCAAGCTGATAAGTATATTTTGTCAATTTGATAAAATTGTCGACATTTTGCCGACCTGTTTTCCCGAGGACGGGATCTTTCCCTGATCGTCGCCTGGTAATTTTTACTGAAAAATCGGGAATTATTGAAAATTTTCCATCGCCGCGCCCATAGGCTGGCAAATAATATGAATTTTTTCTTGAGCTAATATTTGCCGGCTTTTCGGCGCGTCGGCCATGTTTTTCTCCGTGACTTTTTTCCGAAGCTCCCTCCGCCCCGTCGAGGAACTTAAAAGCGGGCGCGGCCGGCCGCGTCAGGAAATGAACCCGCCTCCGTCCTCCTCCCCGCCCTCGTCCGCCTCTTTCGCCGCCGAAACGTTCTCTCGAGCCCCCCGCCCTCCCGGGACGGCCTTCCCCGCGCGCCCGCCCCGGCCCCTCCCCCCCCGGCGACCCTCCCGGCTCGGGGCCGCCTCCCAAGAACCTTCCGGGGCCTCGGACGCTCCCGGGCGGGGGCGGCCCTCCTTGAATTTCCCGGCCTCTTCATATATCCTTGTGACAACTTGTCTCCTCCGAGCCGGCCGTTTTTTCGGGCGCCAGCCCGCGGCCGACGATTTTTGTTCCCGTCCGGCCTGTCGGCCGTTAGCCCGACTCCTTAAAATTCAACGATATGGAAAGCCTTTCCGACCTTCCCGGCCCGCCGCCCGGCCAGTTGGCGGCGGCCGCGGGGACCCCCCGCGGGGGACTTCGAAAGGCCCGCGGAGCGCCGATGTCAACCCCCCAGACCAGCAACATACTCCCCCTCTTGTGCGACCCACGGGAGACCCTCCACATAAAATCCGGAGGCGAGCTGTCCGTCCCCGGGGACCCCAACCTGGTCGGGATCATCCCACCCGTGGCCCCCGGCAACTTCGGCTCCAAGGCCTTCCGCAAGGAGTTCAACCTGCGCTACGCCTACGTGGGCGGGGCCATGGTCGGGGGCATCTCCAGCGCGGCCATGTGCGTGGCCCTGGCCGACATGGGCGGGCTGGGCGTCTTCGGGTCCAGCGGCCTGCACCCCTCGGCCGTCGAGGACGCCGTGGTCAGGATCCGGGAGGAGCTGGGCGACCTGACCTTCGGGGCCTGCCTGATCCACTCCCCCCAGGACCCCTCCTGGGAGGAGAGGGTGGTGGAGGTCTACCTCGACAGGGGCGTGACCCTCGTCGAGGCCTCGGCCTTCATGCAGATCACCCCGTCGCTGGTCCGCTACCGCCTCAAGGGTCTGGCGACCAACCCGGACGGCTCCATCACCGCCCCCAACCGGGTCATCGCCAAGGTCTCGAGGCTGGAGCTCGCCAAACGCTTCTTCAGCCCGCCGCCCCCGAAAATAGTCCAGGAGGCCCTGAACCGGGGCTGGATCACCGACAGGGAGGCCAGCCTCGCCCCCTTCGTGCCCATGGCCCAGGACCTGACCGCCGAGGCCGACAGCGGCGGGCACACCGACTTCCGGCCCGCCCTGACCTTGTGGCCCTCGGCCCTGCGCCTGGCGGACGAGCTGACCGTCAGGCACGACTACCCCCAGCCGCTGCGGGTCGGGGCCGCGGGCGGCATCGGCACCCCGGCGGCGCTCCTGGCCGCCCAGGACCTGGGGGCCGCCTACTTCGTCACCGGCTCCATCAACCAGAGCTGCGTGGAGTCGGGGCTCTCCGAGAGCGGGCGGGCGCTTCTGGCCAAGGCCAGCCAGACCGACGTCTCCCCCGCCCCCGCCGCCGACATGTTCGAGCTGGGCAGCAAGGTCCAGGTCCTCAAATACGGGACTCTTTTCGGCCCCAGGGCCATCAAACTGGCCGAGCTCTACCGCCAGAACCAGAGACTCGAGGACCTGCCCCCCGAGGAGGTCAAAAACCTCGAGGAGAAGATCTTCCGCAAGCCGATCGGCCAGATCTGGGAGGAGACGGCCGAGTTTTTCCAGAAGCGCGACCCGGCCACCCTGGAGAAGGCCAGGGCCAACCCCAAGCTCCAGATGGCCCTGGTCTTCAGGTGGTACCTGGGCCAGGCCTCCCGCTGGGCCATCGAGGGCCTGGCCGACCGGCGCTCCGACTGGTGCGTCTTCTGCGGGCCCTCCCTGGGCGCCTTCAACGAGTGGGTGGCCGGCACCCACTACGAGGCCCCCGCCAACCGCCGGGTGGCCGACCTGGCGGGCCTGCTTCTGCACGGGGCCTGCGTCCTCAAGAGGCTCTCCCTGGCCCGGGACCTGGGCCTGATCCCCGACGACGTCTCCCTCTGCCCGGGGCCCCTGGACCCCGGCGAGCTGGCCAGCTTCGTCTGACGGCCCCGGGGCGTCCGATTTTTCTGGCCGCCCCGCCGGGCCCGGCGGCGTCCAAATTTACGGGCCCGGCCAGATTGTCCGGGCCCGGCCGGATTGTCCGGGTCCGGCCGGATTGTCCGGGCCCCCCCCGCCCCCCCGCCCGGCCCGCGCAACTGCCGGCAAAAACTGGTCTCTTTTTTTTGATATTGCAAATCACGACAATATATGCAAGAATTAAAAATTGTTCGTTTGCGGCCCTCCGCCAGGATCCGGCCGTCTGCCCGCGGCCGGGGGGAAACAATTTTTAGCGTCTTTAATAATAGTCGTCCAGTTGAAAGACACCGGTTTTTCTTAAAATTTCCCTTAATAATTCCCCCCGTCGCCGACTTCGCCCGACTTTACGCGCCCCCGCCGCGGCCGTCGCCCGCCGGAGGACGCCCCCGGACGCCCCGGCTCTTTTTTCCGGCCCCCCGCGGGTCCCCGGGCCGGGCGTCGCCGACCCGGTCGTCAAAAGCCGCCTCGCAGGCGAGGGTGTTTTATTGCCGTCGCCCGCCCGGCCCGGCTTAAATTTGTCCTCGCCTGTTTCGGGACGGTCCCGGTTCGCGATAATTTTTCTTCGCCCGCCGCAAGCTTGTGTTTTATTATGATTAGTCTCCCCTGATCGTCATCGGCCCGTCGTCGGCCTGTTATTGGCCGTCGGTAGTTTGTCCCGGCTTTTTGTTTTTCTTTGTCTTTTTCACGATGGCTGACGTTAACCCTCCCCGGGCGCGATCCCTGGCCGCGGTTGAAAACTGGGACCCAATTCCTCTCCCTGTCCGGAAGCCGGAGGTTTGTCTGGGTGGATTTTATGAGCACCTTGAGCCCGACCGCATCATCATCCAACAGCCGGAGAGGGGCGGCCCCGCCCGAGCCCGCCGCCGTCATCGGCCTGGGGGCGCTGTTTCCGGGGGGGCGCCCCGGGACGGCCGGCTACTGGTCCCTGATCAGGGACGGCCGCGACGCGGTCTCGGACGTCCCGCCCGACCATTTTCTGGCCGCCGACTACTACGACCCCGACCCCAAGGCCAGGGACAGGATCTACTGCCGGAGGGGGGCCTTCATCCCCAAGGTTAATTTTTCCCCGCTGAAGTTCGGCATCACCCCCCGGGACCTGGAGACCATCGACACCACCCAGCTGCTGGGCCTGTTCGTGGCCGACCAGGCGCTCAGGGACGCGGGCTACCCCTCGGAGACCTCCGACCACGGGCGCACGGCCGTCATCATGGGCGTGACCGGGGCCCTGAAGATGGTGGTCAGCCTGGGCAGCCGCCTGGCCCACCCCCAGCTGCGCGACGCCCTGGCCGAGAGCGGGGTCGATTTAAAAACGGCGGCCGAGGTCCTGGAGCGCTTCGCCGAAAAGTTTCCGCCGTGGCGCGAGTCGAGCTTCCCCGGCCTTCTTGGCAACGTCACGGCCGGCCGCGTGGCCAGCCGCCTGAACCTGGGCGGCTCCAACCTGGTTGTCGACGCCGCCTGCGCCAGCTCGCTGGCCGCCGTCGGGCAGGCCCTGCTGGAGCTGCGCTCGGGCCGGGCCGACCTGGTCGTCTCGGGGGGCCTCGACACCTTCAGCGACCCCTTCATGTTCTCCTGCTTCTCCAAGACCCCGGCCCTGTCCCCCACCGGCGAGGTCAGGTCCTTCGACCAGACCGGCGACGGGACGCTTCTGGGCGAGGGCCTGGGCGTGGTCGTCCTGAAGAGGCTCTCCGACGCCGTCCGCGACGGCGACCGCGTCTACGCCAGCATCGCCGGCGTCGGCGGCTCCAGCGACGGCCGGGGCACCGCCGTCTTCGCCCCCAGCCCGGCGGGACAAAAACGCGCCCTCGAGGCCGCCTACCGGGAGGCGGGCTGGACCCCCGACCAGGTGGAGCTGGCGGAGGCCCACGGGACCGGCACGGCCGTGGGCGACGGGGTGGAGCTGGAGGCCCTGGGCGCGCACTTCGCGACTTTCGCCCGCGACGGCGGCCCGGAGGAAGGCGGCCGGGAGCCCGGCCCCCCCGCCGGGGACAAACCCGCCGGCCCCTGGTGCGCCCTGGGCTCCGTCAAGTCCCAGATCGGCCACACCAAGGGGGCGGCCGGGGCGGCGGGCCTGATCAAGGCCGTCCTGTCCCTGCACCACAAGGTCCTGCCCCCCACCATCAAAGTCGCCAGGCCCCTGAGCCCCCTCGACGACCCCTCCTTCCCCCTCTACCTCAACGACCAAGCCAGGCCCTGGGTCTCGGCGCCGGGACGCCCCAGGAGGGCCTCGGTCTCGGCCTTCGGCTTCGGCGGCAGCAACTTCCACTGCCTGCTGGAGGAGGCCGGCCCGGGGAAGCCCGCCGCGGAGACCGGCTGCTTCCTGGTCCCCGTCTCCGGGGAGTCGGAGGAGGAGCTCAGGGGCAGGCTGGGGGGCCTCCTCGACCTGCCCGACGAGCGGGCCCTCTCCGCCGCGGCGGCGGGGCTGGTGAAAAATTATGACCCCGCCGCGCCGGCCAGGCTGGTTCTGGCCGGACCACCCGAGGAGATATTCGCCGGGGCCGCGGCCCGCCTGGCCGCCCCCGCCCCCGCCCCCGCCGACGACGGCCGCGGCCCGGAAAGCTCGGAAAGCTCCGAAAACCCCGCGGGCGGCGCCCCCCCGCGGGCGGGCCTCCTTTTCCCCGGCCTCGACCGGGCAGGCCTGGGGCCGGCGGCCGCGGCCTTCGGCGTTCTGGCCTCCCATTTTCCGGCCCCGGCCGCGGCCCTGGACCTGGCCGAGGGCCTGAGGGTCGAAAAGTCCCTCTCCCCCCGCAACCTGGGCCTGGTCTGCTCGCCGCCCCGGCTGGCCCACCGCGACTGCCGGGAGGCGTTGTCCGGGGAGCTGCGCAAGCCCGCCCTGGCGGCCCTGGTCCACGCCGCCGTCGGCTGCGGGCTCGCCGACCTTCTGCGGGGCTGGTCCGTCGGCGCGGCCTCCTGCGCCGTCTCCGGCCTGGGCGTGCTGGCGGGGCTGCGCTGGCTGGGCAGGCTGGCCTTGGAGGACTGCCTCGGGCTGGCCGCGGATCTGGCCGCGCCGGGCTTCGATTTCGAGGGCCCCCCGGCGGAAAAACTCCGGGCCGCCCTCAGGGACGCCTGCGGGGGCGACGGTCTCCTGTCCGACCCGGCCGGGCGGGCACTGTCCTATGAGGACGCCCTTGAGGAACTGAAGAATTTCGCCAAAGCGCGCGGGTCCTTTGACGCGACGGCCGGGGCGGCCGCCGACGCCTCCGCCGACGACGTCGACGACAAAAGCCGGGGCCCGGGCGAAAACCTGGGCGCGGACGGGGGCGGGCCGGCCGCCGCCCGGCCCGTCGTCGGGTCCCCCGCGATCGTCGCCGACGGCTGGCGAGCCGGCCTGCTGGACCAGGCCGACCCCCTGGCCGGCCTGGCCAGAACCATGGCCCGGCTGGCGGAAAACGGTCTGGGCTTCAATTTCGCCGCCTGGCCCAACATCCCGGAGGAGACCTCCGAGCCCGCGGGCCTGGTGGTCCCGGTGGGCGGCGCCAATCTGTTCGTCGCCCCCGCCCCCGCCCCCCCGGCCCCGGGACCGGCGGCCGCGGCCCCGGCGGACGACCGGCCTCTTCTGCGGGAGATACTCGCCAACCAGCGCCGCGGCCTGCGCGCCATCGAGGCCCTCGAGGTCAGGCTGTCCGGCGCCGGCGCCGTAAGTTTGCCCGCCGGCGCGCCCGCCGGCGTCTCCGCCGGCCCGCACGCCGGCCCCTTCCGGACCGCGGCCCCGGGCCGGGGCGACGGCGCCGGCCCGACGGCCTCCACCGGCGGCAACGGCAGGGGCAACGGGCGCGGGACCGGGGACCCCGCGGGTCCCGTCATGTCCGAGGACCAGGCCTGGCGGGCCCTGGCCGCCGTCGTCTCCCGGGAGACCGGCTACCCGGCCGACGCCCTGGACCGCGGCATGGAGCTGGAAAACGACCTGGGGCTCGACTCCATCAAGAAGGTGGAGCTGCTCTCCGCCCTGGGGGAGACCTTCCCGGGGCTGTCCGCCGCCGCCTCCGACCCGGGCGACGGCCTGACCCTGGGCCGCCTGCTCGCCGAATGCCTGGGGGCCGCCCGCGCGGGCCGGGCCGCCTCCCCGTCTTCATCCCCGTCTTTGCCCCCGCCCGCCTCCCCGCCCCCGCCCGCCCGCGGCGGGGCGGGCCCGGCGGGACCCTCCGACGCGCGGGTCGGGCCGGACCCCGGGCGCGCCCGCCGGGCCGTCTTTGAGATCCTCTCGGCCGAGACCGGCTATCCGGAGGACTCCCTCAACCCGGAGATGGAGCTGGAGAACGACCTGGGCCTGGACTCCATCAAAAAGGTGGAGCTGCTGTCGGCCCTGGGCGAGCGCTTCCCGGGGGCCGACTCCGGGGCCATGTCCGAGGCCGCCACCCTGGGCGGCATCATCGCGGCCCTGGGCGCCGCCGGCCCGGCTCCCGAGGCCGGCCGCGACGGGGGCGACGATTTTTCCCCCCCGGCCGACGCCGGCCCCGCCGGCCCCGACTTCGTCATGGAGGTCGTGGCCCGGGAGACCGGCTACCCCGTCGAGTCCCTCGACCCGGCGATGGACCTCGAGGACGACCTGGGTCTCGACTCCATCAAGAAAGTCGAGATCCTGGCCCAGCTCACCGAGGGCCGGGCGGGACGGGCCGACCAGTCGCTCCTGAGCCGGGCCAGGACCCTGGGCGACTGGCAGGGGTGTCTCGCGGGCCCCGCCGGCCCCCGAAAGCCCGCCGCTTCCCGGGACCGCGCCGGCTCCGGCGGCAACGGCCGTGATCGCGCGGGCGCCGGGCCGGCCCGGACGGCCGGTTTCGGCCCGGCGGCGTCCGCCCCCGCCCCGGCGTCCTCCCCCGCCCCCGGCGGCAACGGGCGCGCCGCCTCCGTGGGCCGGGGGATCCTGGACAAGATGCTGGGGCGCCCCGAGGGCGGCCCCAGTCTCTGGCAGGTGGAGCCCGAGCCTTACGCGGCGGCCGGGCAGGGGGCCTGTCTCTGGCCGCCCGCCGGGCTGGTCAGGCTCGTGGGCTCCGACCCCCTGAGCAAGGGTCTGGAGAAGGAGCTGACCGCGGGGGGCCACCAGGTGGAGCGCCGCCCCTGGCGCTTTGATTTTTCCAAATGGAGGGACGACGGCCGGAAGGCCAGGGTCCTCTTTCTGGTCTGGCCCGGGCCCGACCGCGACCCGGCCCTGATCACCCAGGCCCTGGCCGCCCTGGAGAACTCCGGCGAGGGGCTGGAGTCCGTCGTGGGCCTGAGCTTTCTGGGCGGGTTTTTCGGCTTCCCCAGGCCGGGGGGGCTCCCCGGGATCCTGGGCAACTCCATCTCCGGGGCCCTGGTCGGCCTCTTGAAATGCGCCGCCAGAGAGTGGCCCGGGGTCCGGGTGCGGGCCCTGGACCTGCCCCTGGCGGTCTACAACTCCCCCACCGTCAGCTGGGTCTCGGCCGTGCTGGAGACGGCGGCGGGCCAGGGGCCGGTGGAGCTGGGCCTCCCGACCAACGACAAGGTCTACAACCTCTCGCTCAGGCCCTACCATCCGGCCGTCTCCGGCCCGGCGCCGCTCTCCCCCGGGGACACCGTGGTGGCCACGGGCGGGGGCCGGGGGGTGACCGCCGCGGCCCTGCTGGCCCTGGCCAGGCTCTGCCGGCCGAGGCTGGTCATCCTCGGCCGCACGCCGCTGCCCCCGCCCGAGCCCGAGTGGCTCGGCGTCCTCCGGGACCACAGGGAGATCAAGGAGGCCCTGTTCAGGCTTGACAAGGAGGCCACGCCCAGGGAGCTGGAGAGCCGGGCCAGGATCATCCTGGCCTCGAGGGAGCTGGCCTTCAATCTGGCGGCCTTGTCCGAGGCCGGGGCCCAGGTCGAGTACGTCTCCGGGGACTTCGGCGACCCCGTCCACACCGAGTCGGCCGCCAGAAAGCTCCGGGCCAGGTACGGGCCCATCCGCGGGTTCATCCACGGGGCCGGGGTGCTGGCCGACCACCCCATCGTCGGCAAAAACCCCTCGGACTTCGCCCGGGTCTACGCCACCAAGACCCAGCTGGCCGAGCTGCTCCTGGAGGCCTTCCAGCCCGAGCCCCTCAGGCTGATGGTCTTTTTCAGCTCGTCGACGGCCCGCTTCGGCCGCCAGGGCCAGGGCGACTACGCCGCGGGCAACGAGGTCCTCAACAAGACCGCCTGGGAGATGGCCGCCCTGCACCCCGACTGCCGGGTGCTGGCCGTCAACTGGGGGCCCTGGGCGGGCGGCATGGTCGGCGAGACCCTGGCCGGCCAGTTCAAGTCCCAGGGCGTGGGCCTGATCGGGCTCCAGGAGGGGGCCGAGACCCTCATGCGGCTCATCAGGACGCCCGCGGGCGGCCCGGCCGAGGTGCTGGTCCTGGGCGGGGGCACCTCCCCGGAGCTGCTGGAGTCGCGCGGGGGCGCGCCGATATGAGCGCCCCCCCCGCGAGGGACCCCAGGACGGCGGCGGCCCTGGTCGGCCTGGGGGTGGTCGTGCCCGGGGCCCGGGATCCCGGGACCCTCTGGCGAAACGTCCTCCAAAACCTCGTCTTTTTCCGGGAGGCCTCGAATAGCGACTTCGGCGCGGACCCCGGGCCCTTCCTCTCACCCGGCGAGCCCGCCCCCGACAAGGCCTGCAGCCTTACCGGCTCCTGGCTCTCCGACCGGCCGGCCGACCTGGGGGACCTGCGGCTGCCCGGGAGCTTCGACCCGGCCGAGGCGGACCCGTCCCTGCTGTTCTGGCTGGCCGCGGCCAGGGCGGCGCTGCCGGCCTCCCTGCTCCGGGGCCACGACCCCGCCGCGGCCGGCGTGGTGGCCGGGCACGTCGTCCTGCCCACCAGGGCCATGGCCGAGGCCACCGTCTCGCTCTACGGCCGGGAGATCACCCGCGGCTGGGAGACCAACCCCTTCGCCCCCCCGCCCAAGACCAACCCCTTCCGGGCCGTGGGCTACTCCGCCAAGCTGGCCGCCGAGGCCCTGGGGCTGGCGGGCCCGGCCTTCACCGTGGACGCCGCCTGCGCCTCGTCGCTGTACGCCCTGAGGCTGGCCCTGGACCGCCTGCGGGACGGGAGCCTGACGCTGGCGCTGACCGGCGGCCTGGCCCAGGCCGACCCCCTCTTCACCCAGCTGGGCTTCACCCAGCTGCGCGCCCTCTCCAAGTCCGGCGTCCCGCGCCCCTTCGACTCCCGGGCCGACGGCCTGGTGGTCGGGTCCGGCGCGGTGGCCCTGGCCCTGAAGCGCCTGGACCGGGCCCTGGCCGACGGCGACCGGGTCATGGCCGTCGTCTCGGGCGTGGGCCTCGGCAACGACCGCCGCGGCAGCCTGCTGGCCCCCGACTCCGCGGGCCAGGAGCGGGCCATGCGCAAGGCCTTCTGGGAGGCGGGGCTGCCCGGGGACCTGGCCCCGGGGCTCGTCGAGGCCCACGGGACCTCCACCCCGCTGGGGGACGCCGCCGAGATGGGCGCCGTGAAAAGATTTCTCGCCGGCCGCTCCTGCGGCTTCGCGCCGGTGGTCGGCTCGGTCAAGGGGAACGTCGGGCACCTTTTGTCCGCGGCCGGCGCGGTCGCGCTGGCCAAGGCCGCCCTGGCCCTGGAGCACGAGACCCTCCCCCCCACGGCCGGCTACGAGTCCCCGGCCCCCGGCCTGGACCTCGACTCCGAGCCCCGGGTCCGCATCCTGACCGAGCCCCTGCCCTGGCCCGAGCCCGCCCGCGGCCGCCCCCGGGTGGCCGCCGTCAACGCCTTCGGCTTCGGCGGCGTCAACGCCCAGGCCGTCCTCGAGGAATACCGCGCGGAGGGCTGGCGGATCCTCGGCGCCAAACCCCCGGCCCGGGCCCCCTACGAGTTCAAATCCTGGGAGTTCCGCGGCCTCGCCCCCGGCGGGGGGGCGGGGGATGCGGGGGATGAGGGGGCGGGGGCGGCGGAAATTTCCGCCCCGGCCGGCGAAGGCCCCCTGAAAACTCCGGCCGCCGGCCCGGCCCCGGCGGACTCCGCCGGCGCGGACGACATTTTCCCCGCCGCCGGGAGGGGGGCCGACGACGACGCCGCCCCGGCCCGGGAGACTTCCGCCGGCGCGGACGTTTCCGGCGGCAATAATAATAATAATAATAATATTGACGACGACGTCGCCGGGGCGGGCCCCGGCGGGGCCGGCCTCCCGTCCCCGGCCCCCGGCCGGGGCCCGGGGACGGCGGCCTATCTGATCTCGGCCCGGACGGTCCTGGCCCCCTGGCCCACCTACGACGCCCTGGCCCGCTACTGGCTGACCCCGGAGGAGCCGCCCCTGGCCGAGACCAGGCGCTTCGGCGGGCTCAAGGCCACGGGCTTCTTTTTTGACCGGCTGACCCTGGACGTCAAAAACTTTCGCCTGCCGCCCAGGGAGCTGGCCGAGGCCCTGCCCCAGCAGACTTTGGCCTTCAAGGCGGGCCTGGCCGCCCTGGCCGCCGCCGGCCTGGACCCGGAGCACTGGCCGGAGAGCCTGGACCGCGACCGGGTCGGGGTCTTCATGGGGGTGGAGATAGACCCCCGCAGCGCCGACTACGCCCTGCGCTGGCTGGCGCCAAACCGGGCCGTCGCCAGGCTCGTCGAGCGGGGGCTGCCCGAGGCCGAGGCGCCGGCCCTGATGGAAAAAATGCTGGCGGGCTGCCCGCCGGCCCTGACCAGGGGCCGCGTCCTGGGGGCCCTGGGCAGCTTCGTGGCCTCCAGGCTGGCCAGGCACCTGGGCGCGGGCGGGCCGGCCTTCACCATGAGCGAGGAGCAGGACAGCGGGCTGCGGGCCCTGCGCGAGGCCATCAACATGCTGGCCGCGGGCGAGGTGGACCTGGCCCTGGTGGGCGTGGTGGACACCTTCGGGGACCCGAAGACGGCCGCCCTGGCCCCGCGCACCGTCTGGGCGGAGGGGGCGGCGGCCCTGGTGCTGGCCTCCCCGCGGGCGGCGGCCTCGCTGCGCCCGCTGGCCGAGCTGACGCTGTCGGAGTCGGGCTCCAGGCTCGGGCCCCTCTCGGGCCTCTTCGCCCTGAACCGCTCCGGCTTTTATCTGCGCCACCACCTGCGGCCCCTGGGCCGGGGGCACGGCTTCGCCTACTGGCTCAGAAACCCCCAGGACCCGCCGAGGTCCCTGGAGGGGCCGGGATACCGGCTGTCCGAGACCCCGGGGGCCAGGCCCCAGCCGCTGACCGTCCCCTCGGACCCCGCGCGGCCCGACGTCTGGTTTTTGTTCCGGGCGGAAAGCGACGGGCGGCTGGCCGAGGACCTCCTGGACCTGGCCGCCCACGCCGAGCAAAACCCCGGCAAGGACGCGCTGGCCCTCCTCCGCCACCATCTGTCCCGCCCGGCCGCGGGGCGCCCCCGGCTGGCCATCCTGGCCCGGGACGCGCGCGAGCTTCTGCAGCATTTGAAGAAAGCCCTCTCCCCCGACCCGGACGCCGGCCGCGACCACAAGCCCAGGGTTCTCATGGCGCCGGAGAAACCCCTGGCGGGGCGTCTGGCCTGGGTCTTCCCGGGCTCGGGCGCGCACTACAAGGGGCTGGGCCGGGGCCTGGCCGTCAGCTTCCCCGAGGTGGTCAGCCAGCTGGAGGTCCAGACCGAGAACCCGGTGGCCCTCTTTCAGAGCAAGCTGTTCTGGGAGCCCAACCACAAGAGGCCGGGGGTCAGGGAGGCCATCCTGGGCCAGGTCTGCTTCGGCCTGATCGGGGCGCGCGTGCTCGACAAAATGGACATCCGCCCCGACGCCGTCATGGGCTACTCCCTGGGCGAGGTCTCGGCCCTGGTGGCCTCGGGCATCTGGGGCGACTGGGACGAGCTCCACCGGGACCTGGCCGCCTCCACCCTTTTCAACCAGGACCTCTGCGGGGAGCTGGCCGCCCCCAGGCAGTACTGGAACTGGCCCGCCCACAAGGGCCTGCGCTGGGTCTCGGCGGTGCTGCCGCGGCCCGCGGAGATCGTCCGCCCCGCCATCGAGGGCCTCCTGCCCCCGCACCGGCACCGGGCCTTCGTCCTGATCGTCAACACCCGCGACGAGGTGGTGGTCGGGGGCGAGGAGACGGCCGTCCAGACCCTCGCCCAGGCCCTGGAGGCCCCCCTGTTTCCGGTGGAGGACGTGGCCGCCGTGCACGCCCCGACGGTGGGCCCGGTCCTGGAGAAATACCGGCGCTTCCACACCAGGACGGTCTACCCCAAGACGGGCCTCGACTATTACTCCTGCTTCAACGCCGCCGTCACCCCCCAGACCTCCGAGGCGGCGGCCGAGTCCCTGGCCGCCCAGGCCCTGAGGGGCCACGACTTCCCCGAGCTGGTCGAGCGGGCCTACGCCGACGGGACGCGCTTCTTTGTCGAGGTGGGCCCCGGCAACTCCACCACCCGGATGATCCGCTCCATTTTGGGGGGCCGGCCGCACCTGGCCCAGTCCCTGGCCGCATCCGCCGTGGACGAGGGCTGGACGGGCCTGAACCGCCTGATCGCCGAGCTCTGGCTGGCCGGCTACCCCGTCTCCCCGGAGAGGTGCATGCTCCAGCCCGCCCCGGAGCCCGACCTGAGGTACCAGGTCCCCGTCAGCCTGGCCGCGCCCGAGGTGGAGTGGCCCAGGCCCGACGTCGCCTGCGCCCCCGCCGGGGAGACGGCGGCGGCCGGGCCCCCCGAGGACTATCTGACCTGGCTCGAGCAGCAGACCGGCTCCGCCCGCCGGCGCGCCGGGACGGCGGCGGGGAAGGCGGCCGACGACGCGGGCCCCGACGCCATGGCGGGCCCCGAAGCGACGCCCCCGGCCGGCCCCATGGCGGGCCCCGCGGCCGGCCCCGGGGCGACGCCGCCGGCCGGCCCCCCGTCCTCTTTTTCCCCCCCCTCCCCCGACTCGCCCGGGCCGCCCGGGACCGATGCCGCCGGGGTCGCCGGGCCCGCCGTGGGCCCCGAGGCGGCGGCCGGCCCCCCGTCCTCGTTTTCCTCCCCCGACACGCCCGGGACCGGCGGCCGCGCGGACGCGGCCGGCGCGGCCTTCGGGGGGCCCGTCCGCGAGATCCTGACCAGGGCCGACCTGCTGGAGTTCGCCACGGGGTCGATAGAAAAAGCGCTGGGGCCCGAGTTCGCCGAGGCGGACGCTTTTCCGTCCCGGGTCAGGCTCCCGGCCGAGCCCCTGATGTTCGCGGACCGGGTGACCCTGCTGGAGGGGGACGCCAAAAGCCTGGCCGGCGGGAGGCTCGTCACCGAGCACGACATCCGTCCCGACGAGTGGTGCCTGGAGGACGGCCGCATGACCCCGGGCATGACCATCGAGGCGGGGCAGGCGGACCTGCTGTTGTCCGCCTGGCTGGGGGCGGACTTCTCCACCAGGGGCCTGGCCCGCTACCGCCTGCTGGACGCCGAGGTGGTCTTCCACTCGCCGCTGCCGCGCGCCGGGGAGACCTCGGCCTACGACATCAGGATCAACAATTTCTTCAGCCACGCCGACACCCTGATGTTCCGCTTCGAGTTCGAGGGCTCGGTGGCCGGGGCGCCGCTTTTGTCCATGCGCCGGGGCTGCGCGGGCTTCTTCACCGAAAGGGCCCTGGCGGCCGGCAAGGGCCTGGGCCGCTCGACCCCGGCCCCCCGCCCGGAGGACGCGGGCGGGCCCGGCGGGCCGGCCGCGCCCCCGAGGGCGACTTTTCTGGGGCCGTTCGCCGGGCAGGGGCCGTCCGTCCTCGACGACGCCCAGGTGGCGGCCCTGAGGTCGGGCGACCCGACGCCGCTGGGCGGGGCCTTCGCCAGGGCGGCATCTGGCGGGCCGGTCCTCCTGCTGCCGGGGGGCATGCTGACCCTCTTTCACCGCTGCGTGACTTTGGACCTGCAGGGTGGTGTCCACGGCCGGGGGCTGATTCGCTGCCAGGCCGACGTGGACCCGGAGGCCTGGTATCTGGCCAGCCACTTCCAGGGCGACGAGGTCATGCCCGGGACGCTGATGTACGACGGCTGCCTCCAGGCGCTGAGGCTGCTGCTGCTGGCCAGGGGCTGGCTGGGACCGGCGGGGACGGCCTCGTTCCAGCCCTACCTGGGCGTCCCCCAGACGCTGCGCTGCCGGGGCCAGGTGACCCCGGCCACCAGGACCGTCACCTACGAGGTGCATCTGAGGCAGGCCAGCCTGGGCCCCGCCGGGACCGACGGGGGCCGTCCCGACGCCCCGGAGAGTTTCGACACGGCCGAGCCCCACGCCCTGGCCGACGCGGTCATGCTCGCCGACGACAAGCCGGTGGTCGAGGCGGCCGGCCTGGGGCTGAGACTGGCCGGGGTGACCGCCCAGGATCTGGCCGCCCTCTGGCCCGACGCCGCCCGCAAGCCCGGCCGGGGCCGCAAGACCGTGGTCATCACCCAGACCAGAAGGCCCAGGCAGAGGCCGGCCGACGGCCCCCCCCCTTACAACCCCGAGAGCCGCCCCCGCGGCCCCGAGAGCAGGGGCGAGCCCGGGGGCAGATTCGGAGGAGGCGGCGGCAGAAGCCAGTCGGGCGACGCCCCCCGCTCCGGCTGGGGCTCCGACCAGGGACGCCCGGGCGGCTGGCCCTCCTCTCAAAACCGCTCCGGCACCGCCGGCCCCTGGGGCAGGCCCGACCCCACCCGGGAGTCTTCCCGACCCTTCCCGGGGGGAGGCGGCGACGACGACCAGGCGGCCGCGACGACGGCGGGCCGGGCGACGACGACGGCGCCGGCCGGAACCGCGGCGACCCCCGAAATTTCTCCGGAACGGGCGCGCCCCGGGACGCCGGCGGAGGCCGGCCCGGAGTCCGCGGCGCGGGCGGCGGAGCCTTCGGCGGGCGCGGATGTCTCCCGGGCTTCCGGAACGCCGGACGCCGGCGCCGCCCCGGGGGCCTCGGGGACGACGCGGTCTTCGGGGGCTTCCGGGACTTTTAAGACCACGGAGGCCGCCGGGGCCGGCCCCCCGGTTCCGGAGACTTCCGCGACGACGACGCCCCGGGTCATGGAGACCTGGCGGGACGCCCCGGAGGAGGAAAGGGACGGGCCCGCCCCGGAGCCCCAGATCCCGGAGGAGCCCCCCCGCAGACGGCCCGGCAGGCCCCGCAAGAACCCGCCGGCGGCGGACGGGCCGGCTACCGCCCCGAGGACGGCGGGCGGGGCCCGCAAGACCGCGGCGGGGGAGACGGAAAAAACACGGCCGCCGGACGCGGGCGGGACCGCTGGAGACGCGCCCGCCGCCGCCGGCCGGTCCTCTAGATTTTCCCCGGAGGCCGGGGCGGGACCCGCGGACCCGTCCGGACCCCCCGCCCCGCCGCCCGAACTGCCCGCCGGGCCGCCGGACGGGCCGCCGCCCGACAGGATCGTGGTCGGGGACGGGCGCCGGGGCGGCCCCCCCGGGGTGGTCAAGGTCAGGGCCAAGCGCGACCCGCTGGCCGTGGCCGCCGCCAAGGACGCCGTCGAGAGCGGGGCGGCCGTCCCCACCAGCATCAGGCGCCAGGCCAGGACCGCCGAGGTCTACGACAAGAGGCATCTGACGGCCATGAGCACGGGGCTTTTGTCGGAGGCTTTGGGGCCCCTCTACGGGCGCTTCGACGACGGGTCCTTCGTGGCCAGGCTCCCCAGGGCCCCCTTCGACTTTATCGACGAGGCGGCCGTCAGGAGGGGCAGGCTCGGCAGCGTCTCCGTGGGCACCCAGGTGGAGGCCGGCTATTATCTGGACGCCTGTCCCGGGGGCGAGAGGGACTGGCTGCTCTCCGAGGCCGGGGGCCTGACCCCCGTGGTCCCCTACGCCGCCGTCAACGAGATGGCCCTGCAGCCCTGCGGCTTTCTGGCCGCCTACATGGGCTCGGCCCTGCAGTTCCCGGGGCCCATGCATTTTCGCAACCTGGGCGGGCACGCCAGGATGCTGGGGAACATCGGCAAGTTAAAGGGCATGGTCCAGACCAAGGCCACCCTGACCAAGTCCAGCGTCCTGGGCTCCATGGCCATCCAGCACTACTCCTTCCAGTGCTTCTGGAACGGGGAGCCCCTCTACGAGGGGGAGACCCACTTCGGCTTCCACAGCCCCGAGAGCGTGGCCAGGCCCCCGGGCCTCAAGGCCAACCCGGCGCTTTTAAAGGCCCTGACGGCCCCGGCCGCCCAGGCCCCGGGCAGGCCCTACCCCGTCGGGCCCGCCTTCCCGTCCGGACGCTGGCGCATGATCGACACCGTGGTCACCGACGTCAGGGGCGACGGACGGGTCTGGGGCCGCGCCAAGGTCGACGCCAAGGCCTGGTTCTTCCAGGCCCACTTCCCCGGCGACCCCGTCTGGCCCGGCTCCCTGGGTCTGGAGGGCTTTCTGCAGTGCGCCAAGGTCCTGGCCGCGGAGATGACCGGCAAGGACCCCGCCAGCCTGACCACCAGCTGGCTGGCCCCCCTGGGCGGGGTCACCCACCGCTGGCTCTACCGCGGGCAGATCATCCCCTTCAACAAGGACGTCACCTTCGGCCTCAAGGTGGTCCACAACGAGCAGCACACCGGCACCCTGACGTTGAAGGGCCTCCTCTGGGTCGACAACCGCGTGGTCTACCAGGTGGACGACTTCGCCGTCAGGTTCAAATGAGTCCGCGGGCCCCGGAAGTCGGGCCGGAGGGCGGATTTAGTTTTTGGCCGGCCTTGTCTGACCCCGGGCGTTCCGTCCCGCGGCCGTCCGATTTTCAGGTTTGACGATTCGGTCATGACGACCGGGGGGGACCGGGCAGGTTTAATGATTCGGTCATGACGACCGGGGGGGACCGGGCCGGATAATATGAAAAAAACCGGCCCGGCCGAAATTTTCGCGCAAGTTTAGACACTCAAATTTTTAAGAGGCTTATGAACGGAACAAACACCGGCGACCAAGACGACCTTTCCGCCGGCCCGGACCTCGGGGAGCTGTTGTCCCAGGTCTACGCCGCGGTGGAGTACATCGGCGACCTGAGCCTGGCCTCGCTGCTGCCGCCCGTCGCCCCCAAAAAACCCCGCCCGCTCCCCCGGGCCGACGCCGCCGAAAGAATGTCGCCGTGGGGCGCGCCCCGCGGGGCGGCCCCGGACCCCGCCGTCCGCCGGACCGACGGGGGGGCCTCCCCGCCCCGCTGGGCCCCGAACGCCGGGGCCGCCTCCCGCGAGAACCCCTGGGAGATCATGGAGCGCATCAGGAGAGAGGAGGAAGCGGCGGCCGCCGCCCAGGCCTCGGCCGCCCAAATGGCCGCCGCCCGGGCCTCCTCCGCCCAAGCCTCCTCCGCCCAAATGCCCGCCGGCGGCAGTAATAATGTCAGCGGCGGCGGCAACGCCCTCCCCGGAAGCCCCGCGGCGACGACAAGCCCCCCGGCCGCCGGCGTCCCCGAGGACGAGCTCGACTACCTGGACTTTCTCGACGACGTCGCGGCCGGCCAGCTGGCCGTCGATCTCGACCAGATCCTGGACCAGATCGACCTTGAGGAGACCTCGGCCGCCGCCGCCGGCCCCGGGCCGCCGGCGGAAAACAGTCCCGCCGCCGCGAGTCCGGGTGCGTCGCCCCCTGCCGGAACAACAGTGACGACGCCGGCGGTTTCCTCGTCGGCGTCATCGTCGCCGTCACCGTCGGCGGCGACGCCCCCCGCCCCGAGGCCGCCCGAGCAAACGGCCCCCCCCGCCCGGGCCGCGGAGTCCGTCTCCAGCGCCGAGGAGGACGAGCTGCGGCGCTACGGCTATCCCATACCCCCGGAGCGGGAAGTGAAAAGCGGCGGCGTCGGGGCCTCGGCGTCAAACGCCGGGCCCGCGCCCTCGCCCGCGGTCTACGCGCCGCAGAAGTCGAAGTTTGTCGAGACCGGCTGGATCGAGACGGCCGCGAGCCTCGAGGAGCTGGGCGCCAGGCTGTCCGGCTGCCGCAACTGCCACCTAGGCGACGGCAGCCGCCGCGTCTTCAGGGGGGTCGGGCCGGCGGGCGCGCGGGTGTTTTTCGTGCTGGACCCGCCCGCGGACGAGACGGACATGAACGGGCCCTATCCGGTCGGCGGGCCGCGGCTGGAACTTTTGCGGGACATCGTCGAAAAAGACCTCGATATGGACATGGGGGACGTCTACGTGACGCCCGTCTGCAAGTGCCCCGTCGCCGAGGAGTTCCCGCCGGCCGGCCCCCTGCGCCACTGCCTGCACGTCCTTTACAAGGAGCTCGAGCTCGTCTCCCCGGGCGTCGCGTTAAGCATGGGGGCCATAGCCGGGGAAGTGCTGGGGGGCCCCTCCAAGCTGCAGCTGCTGCGCCAACGAAAGCCTCTCATGGGCCCGAAACGCCTGCCCCTGCGCATGACCTACGGCCTGGGGACCATGGTCGAGGTGCC
>JAISET010000043.1 GCA_031264015.1 Deltaproteobacteria bacterium
TGGTAGACGACCAGGTCGTGGGCGCGGGCGGACGAGGCCGCCCGGGAGGCCCCGGCGCCAAAGAAAAATAAAAAAGCGAGAGCCAGGACGAGCCCGCCCGCGAGCCTCGCCGCCGCCAATTTAAATGTTTTGTCAGCCGTCACCACTGGACACCTCCGTCCGCGGCCGCTGTTTGTCCCGCCGCGGCTTCTGTTTTGTCATCCGTCGCCGATATTTTGTCGAACGTCGACGCCCGGCCCCGGCGGCCGCCCGGTCGACAAATCCCAAATTCAACGTCTCAAGGGTCGTCAAAAGAGGCTCCAAGGACAAAAACCTCACCTCGGCCGGGACGGGTTTCAGATGCTCGATTCTCCCGACATAATCCGCCGACTCGACGGTGACGCCCTGCCGGACGTTTTTCGGCCGGCTTAATCTCGGGGCCAGTCCGGCGAGACCGGCGGGTCGCTTCGTCAGTATCTGGAAAGCGTGGCGCGGCGCCCGGGCCGTCGCCTCGAGAATTTTTTGGATGAACTCGAAAGGCGCCGACTTGCGAAACAGGCCGCTCATGGAGTTGACGAGGACGAGCCCGGGCTTTTTCCAGGCGGGAGGCTTCTCCGGCAGCCTCCCGCGCAGGGTCGGGTTGAAGCCGTTTTGGCAGGTCCCGCCGCCCATGGCCTTCAGGCGTCTCGCCAAAGTCCCGGCATGGCGGCGGTCGCGGCCGGCGCGGATTGGAGCGCAGCCCGCGACCGGGTTCCAGGCGGCCTCCGTCCATTCGATCCGCCACATGACGGACACGCCGCCTCTTTTCTGGCGAGACAATCGTCTTTTGACGGAACTGTCAAAGGTGGTCATTGGAAACAATTGGCGGCGACCAAGGCCGAGCTTGCGGACGGCTCGAATAAAGAAAAAAAATGGCGCGATAAAACGGGGCGTCGGGAAAGACTGGCCGGCGAGAAAATAAAAACCGTCGGTTATTCGGACTCCCCAAGTTTTCGGACTCCCCAAGCTTTCGGACTCCCCAAGTTTTCGGACTCCCCAAGTTTTCGGACTCCCCAAGCTTTCGGACTCCCCAAATTTTCAGACTCCCCAATTTTTTTAACTCCCTAAATTTTTTAACTCCCCATGGCGGCCATGTTGCCGCGCCCGGTGTTTTCTTCATGGCGTCAAAACCTCAGCCCGGCTTTTTCATGCCCGCCAGCGAGTCGCGGCTGCGGCTGGGGGAGCGGCCGAAAAAATCCTTGTAGCGCTTGGCGAAATGGGAGCTGTTGTTGAAGCCGCACTCCAGGGCGATCTCGGTGACGTTCATGTCGGAGTGGTGCAGGAGCCAGTGGGCCCGCCTCAGGCGCAGCTTGCGGAAATACCCGGCGGGGCTGTCCTTGACCGAGCTGACGAACAGCCTCTCCAGCTGTCGGGGGCTGACCCCCACCTCCCTGGCCATCTGGGTGGTGGAGAGGGGGATGGAGAGGTTCCGCTCCATGAACAGGCTGGCCTTGCGGACCCGCGAGTCGACCATCTCCCTGGAGTCCCCCAGATAGGGGACCTGGGAGTGGGTCATGGGCCTGCTCCAGTCGAGGACCAGGTGCCGGAGGACCTTGACCACCCGCTCGTCGTCGAAATGCCTGGCCACCAGAAACAGGGCCAGGTCGATGCTGGCCGTGCCCCCCGGGCTGGTGATGATGCCCCGGTCCTCGATGAAGAGCTCGTCCATGACCGGGTTGTCGTCGGGGAAGCGCTCCAGGAATTCCTGGTAGTGGTACCAGTGGACGCAGCAGCGCCGGCCCTTCAGCAGCCCCGCCCGGGCCAGGATGAAGCTGGCCGTGCAGAGGCCGATGACCGTCACCCCCGCCCTGACGGCCCCGGCCAGATAGGCCACCAGCTCCGGGGGGACGTTCTCGAGGCTCTTGACCAGCCCGCCCACCAGGATTATGTAGTCGAACTCCGAGGGGTCCTTGAAGACCTCCCAGGGCCTGACCTCCAGTCCGCAGCTGGCCTTGACGGGCTCGAGGTTGTGGCTCATGACCGTCCAGGAGCACCAGATGGGGCGGCTCAGGTCCCCCACGTCCGCCGCCTGGCGCAGGGCCTCCATGAACCCCGAGAAGGCCATGAGAGTGAAGTCCGGGGCCAGGGCGAAACCGACCTTGAGCTGCTTGCCGGGTTGTCCGGGCTGGGGTTTGGCTAGCATGCGCGCTCCTGACGCCGCCGTCCGGGGACGGGGAAGACATGGGGAAAACACGGCCGGGAAAAACATGGCCGGGGAAAACATGGCCGGGGAAAAACGGGGGGCGAAAAACTTTCCTCCGCCGCTTTTTTGACGATTTTTTTTCCGAGGGCCTGTGAAAAGAATTATGCCTCTGACAAACTTTTAGGTCAAGCCCCGGGTCTTATGTGGCATATTGTTAGTCTTCACGCCACTTTAACTAATTTGAACCATGTCGCAAATATATCTAAAATTGTCCTAAGCGTAGTATCACCGGGGGCGGATCAGGCGTATAGTCTTCTTAAAATCAAACCCCGTTCTCAGGCCCGGGACAGCCGACCCTGGCTTCCACCGACCGCCCGGACCCGTTGCCGGCGGGCAGGGAACAAAAATCAACTCTGGGAGAAATGAGATGAGCGATCTTAGTTACCTCAAGGACAAACCCGTCGCGGTGCTTGGCGGCGGGGCCGTGGCCAAGGCCGTCTCGGCGGACTGCTCCCTGGCGGGGGCCAAAGTCCGCATCTGCGACCTCGAGCCCTTCGCCGGGAAAACCCTCTTCGGCGTCGAGCGCGGCGGGGTCAAGTTTTACGGCGAGCAGCTGAACCTCTACGCCTTCCACCGCGAGGGCCAGGCCAGATACGACCTGGTGACCACCGAGGTGGCGAGGGCCGTCAAGGGCGCCGGCATCATCATCGTCTGCACCCCGGCCCTGGGCCACGTCCCCTTCTTCGAGAAGCTGATCCCGGCCCTGGAGGACGGCCAGATCGTCCACATCATCCCCGACAACTTCGGGAGCCTCATCCTCCGAAAGATGATGCGGGAGGCCGGCTGCCAGAAGAAAATCATCGTCGGCGGCTGGTCCAGCTCCCCCTACGGCAGCCGGGTGGACATTAAGGGCGGCGTCATTCTCCCCAGCATCCGGGCCTACTACCGGGCCATCACCCTCAGGGGCGCCTCGCTCCCCAAGACCGACCAGGCCGACTTTCTGGCCAGCACCAAGTTCCTGGGGGCCTTCGACGCCGTCAACGGCGGTGACGGCGTCGTCGGCGGCGACACCGTCATGGACACCGGCTTCTCCAACGTCAACCCCGTCCTGCACTGCCCGGGCGTCATCCTCGGCGTGGGCGTCATGGAGAACTACGGGGTCGTCTTCGGCGACGAGAAGACCAAGTTCTCCATCTACTCGCACGCCTACTGCCCCTCCATCAGCCGGGTCCAGCTGCAGTTCTACCGGGAGCAGCGGGCCCTGGCCGCGGCCATGGGGGTGGGCATCCAGGACTACGCCGACCAGGACTTCTTCAGCCGCGAGAATCTTCTCGGCCAGGAGTACATGGGCAAGGACTACCTGATCCCCTTCGAGGAGCAGGACCCCATCCAGTTCGGGACCGGCCCCTTCACCATCCACAACCGCTACATCACCGAGGACATCCCCGTCGGCTGCCACGTCTACCACGAGCTGGGCAAGAAGTTCGGCGTGGCCACCCCGGTCGTCGACTCCATGATCACCCTGGCCTCCATCATGGCCGAGAAGGACTTCGCCAAGTCCGGCTACACCCTGGACCACCTGGGCATCGGCCACCTCGGCAAGGACGAGATGCTCAAGTACCTCAACGAGGGCGTCTACAAGGCCAAATAAGGAAGAATAAAGGCCTGGTCAAGGCCTCGCGACGGCCGGCATGCAACGTCCTCGCGACGGCCGACACATGACGGCCTCATGACGGCCGGCACATGACGAACACGGCGGGACGGGCGTTTGGGGCCCTCCCCGCGGGACGTCCGCCAGCCGCGGACTCAGATTTGGCCGGGCCCGGCTTCGGCTTTTCCTGGAACGGCTCGGAGTTTGGCCGAAACAAGCGGCCGGCCCGCGCCTGTCTTGACGACGCCTTTTCACTTGTTTTCCATTCAACCATGTCGACCATTGACAAATATCATCCGGCCAGCCCGACAGCGGCGACATCGGGCAGGGGGCGAGGGGGCGACCCCTCCCTCCCCGCCGCCCCCGCACCCCCGGGGGACGCCTGGAGAGAATCATGACCTTTGGAACCGACCGCCAAGTGGGCTTCACCGTGCTCGGGCCGGAGAAGACAGTAAAAATTCACGAGGCCGCCCTGCACCTTTTGACCAAGTCCGGCATGAGGGTCGGGGGCGGGCGCTCCGTCGATCTTCTGGCCAGACACGGGGCCAAAGTCGACGGCCAGATCGTCAGGGTGACGGAAAAGATGGTCGAGAGCGCGGTCGAGAGCGCGCCCAAGACCCTCAGATTATATAAGAGGGACGGCTCCCCCTACCTGGAGATCACCCCGGGCGGCAAGGAGGTCTTCTACGGGACCCACTCCGACCAGCTGGAGATCCTGGACTACAAGACCGGCCAGGCCAGGCCGTTCGTCAGGGCCGACAACAAGCTCATGTGCCAGCTGGCCTCGTACCTGGAGAACATCAGCTTCGTCCTCTCGGTGGGCATGAGCAGCGACGTCAGGCCCGAGGTGCAGACGCAGATCACGATCCTGGACACCCTCAGGAACTTCGACAAGGTGACCAACTTCTCCACCAACGACGTCTCCTCGCTCCACGACTGCATCGAGATCGCCGCGACGGTGGCCGGGGGCCTCAAAAACCTCCAGGAGAAGCCCTTCGTCTTCAACTACTGCGAGCCCATCCCGCCCCGCACCCACCCGCTGGAGAGCACCGAGAAGCTCTGGATCTCGGCCGAGAACAGGATCCCCGTGGTCTACATGCCCTACTCCATGATGGGCGGGACGTCGCCAATGAGCATGCCCGCCAGCCTGGCCCAGGGACACTCCGAGTTTCTCTTGGGGCTGGTGCTGACCCAGCTGGTCTCGCCCGGGGCGCCGATCATTTACGGCCACATGCCCTCCATCCTGGACATGAAGACCACCGTGGGCAGCTACGGGGCCTACGAGTTCCATCTGCTGGTGGCGGCCGGGGCCGAGCTCTCGGCCTACCTGGGCATCCCCTTCTACGGGACGGCCGGCTGCTCGGACGCCAAGTTCCTGGACGAGCAGGCCGTGGCCGAGCTGACCATGGAGGTCATGTCCACCACGCTGTCCCAGTCCAACCTCATCCACGACATAGGCGTCCTCGACCACTGCAACAGCGTGGCCCCCGAGGCCGTGGTCCTCTGCAACGACCTGATCGAGGGCCTCAAGGTCTACGCGAGGGGCGTGGGCCCGGTCAACGACGAGACCCTGGCCGTCCCCTTAAGCGAGAAAATCGGCCCCGGCGGGAGCTTCGTCACCGACCCGCACACCAGCAAGAACTTCCGCAAGGTCTTCTACTCGACGCTCTTCAGCCGCAAGATGAAAAACCCCGACCAGTCCGAGGTGCGCGAGAAGATCAGAAAGACCATCGACAAGGCCGTCAACGAGCACGTCGTCCCCAGCCTGGACGCGGCCGTCCTCGCCGAGCTGGACAAAATCGAGAAGAGGATCGCCGGCTGACCGACGCGGACGGGAAAAAAACCGCATTTTCGAGCCTCCCGGGGCCCTCGTCACCCCGACGCCGGTCGGCCGCAGTTTTAAACGGCCTCGTCAAATCTGAGAGACAACCGCCCCGGCGCGCGCCGGCCCCGCATTCGGGACGGGCGCGCGCCGGGGAATGACAAAGGACACGGCAGCATGCTCAACCAATCGCGCGACCCCAAGATCAACCACATGGTCACCAGAAAGAACCACACCTGCTACGGCATGGGCGTCGGCATCATGGTCCTGGACGACGCCTACCCGGGCTTTCCCGGCGACGTGCGCAACGCCAGCGGCTGGGGCTTTCCCATCCAGTACGAGATAGCCGAGGGGGTGGACAACTACACCCTGGTCTGGGAGCAGGACAAGACGCCCTGCCGGGAGCCGATCATCCGGGCGGCCAAAAAGCTCGAGAGAATGGGCTGCCGGGCGGTGGCCGCCGAGTGCGGCTACTTCGCCTATTTCCAAAAGGACGTGGCCGGGGCCGTCGACATCCCCGTCTTCATGTCCAGCCTCCTCCAGGTGCCCCTCATCCAGCAGACCATCGGCCCGAACAAGGAGGTCGGCATCGTCTGCGCCCAGAGGAGGTTCCTGACGGACGCCCACCTGGCCAACGTGGGCATCGTCGTCGGCTCCAACTACAAGGTCGCCGGGGCCCAGGACGAGTACGGCTGCCCCGAGTTCGACCACCTCTGGGACCACGAGAAGCGCCCCCCGGTCCCCGAGGCCTACTACGACGTGGCCGAGGCGGACATGATCCGCATCTGCAGGGAGTTCGTGGCCAAAAACCCGAAAATCGCCGCCCTGATGCTCGAGTGCACCGGCATGCAGATGTTCGCCAGGGCCATCCAGCGCGAGCTCGACCTGCCCGTCTGGAGCTGGGGGACCCTTTTGGACCACGCCTGGTCCGTGGTGGCCCACCGGGAGTATTACGGGCATATTTGAGCCGGCGGTCGGGCGCCCGGCGACATCACCCTTTGCGGGAAAAGACCGCGGCTTTTGCTTGTTCGTCAGTTCATAGTTCATAGTTCATAGTTTGTTCGCTTGTTCGCTTGTTCTCTAATTTGCCTGTTCCCTTTTTTCGCCGTCATACGCGACGCGTCGAGGTGGGTCGGATGAGGCTGACTGTCGAGGCATTGACTCCCGTCGAGGTGGAGAACATCCACGGGCTCACGGTCGAAATCCTGGGCTCCGGGGGGCTGTCCTTCAACTCCCCGGAGGCCCTGGAGATTTTCAAAAAGCGCGGCTGCAAAGTCGACGGGGCCAGAGTGACTTTCACCCCGGCCGAGATAGAGGAGGCCCTGAAGTCGGCGCCCCAGGAGTTCAAGATGGTCTCCCGGAACCCGGCGCGCGCCCTGGACGTGGGGCCCGGACACCCGCCCGCCCTGCTGGCCGCCTCCGGGGTGCCGATGATCATCGGCGAGGCGGGGGACAAACTGCCCGTCGACTTCGACGACTATAAAAACATGCTCCGGCTGACCCAGACCAGCCCGGTCCTGAACATGGCCAACAGCGGGGCCCTCTACCCGACGCACGCCGACCCGGAGACGGCCCTGCGCCTGCAGATTTATCTGACCCTGGTCATGACGGACATGCCCCTGGTTGCCCAGACGGAGGGGACGAGACTCTCCAAACTGAGCCTGGACATGGCCCGGGCCGCGGCCGGAACCGACGACCCGGACAGGCCGGTGGTCGCGGGCATCTGCAACTCGCTCTCGCCAATGGCCTGGGACGCCAGGATGCTCGAGGGAATCAAGTCCTACGCCGAGCTGGGGCAGCCCCTGAACATCTCCTGCTGCGCCATGTGCGGGGCCACGGCGCCCGTCTTTTTGTCCGGGGCCGTCCTCGAGGCCAACTGCGAGGTCCTGGGGGGCATAATTTACAGCCAGCTGGTCAGGCCCGGCGCCCCCGTCGTTTACGGGACGACCTCGTCGGTCATGGACATGGCCTCCATGGGGCTCTCGCTGGGCACCCCGGAATACAGCCTCGTCTCCGCCGGCTGCGCGGCCATGGCCCGGCGATACCGGCTCCCCTACCGCTCCGGCGGGGGCCTCACCGACTCCAAAAGCCTGGACGCCCAGGCCGGCCTGGAGTCGGCCTGGAACATCTTGCTGAGCCTCGCCTCCGGCGTCAACTTCATGCTGCAGTCCGTGGGCGTCCTGGAGTCGTACATGTCGGCCGGCTTCGACAAGTGGGTCTTCGACGAGGAGATAATCTTAAGGGCCCGGAGGATGCTGGGCGGGCTGGGGGAGATCCCCGCCGGTCTTCCGGAGACCATCGCGGAGGGGGTGGCCGAGGGCGGTTTTTTGAAGCTGAAAAGCACCCTCAAAAACTTCCGCAAACAGTTCTACCGCCCGACCCTGGGGGACCGTCGCAGCTTCGACGCCCGCAGGGACGCCGGGACCACCATCCGGGACGACGCCTGGGCCGTCGTCAAAAGGCGCCTGCGGGAATACGAGCTCCCCGGGCTGGACAAGACGGCCAAAAAGGAGCTCGACAGGCTCTTCGCCGAGGCCGCCGGCTGCCCCCCGCCGACGGTGGAGTGATTACGGGGCTTTGGACTTCATGTTTTTTCATTGACGGTCGTTCCACTTCTTGTTT
>JAISET010000092.1 GCA_031264015.1 Deltaproteobacteria bacterium
CATAGTGGGCTCCCCGGACGCCCTCCGGCGCGCCGTCACCAACAACCACGAGGACACGCGCCACAGCAACCTCGACAAGCTCGTCCGCGAGGCCGTCAAGGCCGCCCGGAAGCTCAAACAGAACTCCGCGTACTAGGCCGGGGCGAGGCAGGCGCGGACAGGCGTCGCCAGGAGGACGGTTTCCCGCCGGAGGACGGGTTTTTCGGCCGGGGGATGATTTTTAAGAAACGATTCATAATGTTGGCCGCCCCCCCCTTGCCTCGACAGATGAAATACTTAATTCTGCATTTCATGGAAAAGGGTTGCGCCGGGAGATTTTTTCGCGGGGAATTTTTTCGCGGGGGATTTAGCCGGACGGCCGGCCGAAGACGCCGGGAGGAGCGGACTCAAGTCAGAAGGTCCGCCAGCAGCTTGCCGGCGTCCTTGAACTGCTCCCCGCCGAGGTCGGCGACCGCGTCGATCCACTCGCCCACTTCGGAAAAACCAGTCAGCCCGTCCTCCCGCAGCCTGCGGAACGACTCCAGAAACAAATCCTTATGGTCGACCAGCAGCTTGAATATTTTCGGCACGCGGTCGAGAACGAATTTCTTCTTCCTGCCCGCGTAAGAAAACTTACCTCCGGCCGTGAACAGATCCCGCAGGTTGTGGGAGACCAGGCCGCGGTTTTGCAGCAGGTGGATCAGAAACTCGTTGAATTTGGCCGGCTTGCCGCCGAACAAATCGGGGAACAAAATCAGCCCCTCCAGACAGATTTCCACCCTCTCGGCTTTCGGCAGGTCGTTTAGGAATTTTATGGTCACGGGCAGGCTCTGATCCTTGTCAAGCCACCACATATATTCGTTTTCCTTGATCTGGCCGCGAAAATACTCTTTGACCATGTCGATCGGATATTGGTTTTTTCTGAAATCGTCGTAGGCGACCAGCATCTTGTCAAAAATCGTCCGCCCCGCGGGGAGCCTCATGTCGATGAAGAACCTGGGGTGGTGGGTGACCCTGATGTCCGCCAGGCACTCCTCGTAGGGCCTGCACATAAACTCCACGGGCGGGGCCAGCTTGCCGAAAATAACGAGGACCTCGGAGACGCCCCCCACCCTGTTCGACTCCAGCACGCTGTTGCCCGGCGACTTCCAGTTGGAGGCCTGCGAGCTTTTGACCTCGACCCCGAACCTGCCGCCGACGACGATGTCGGGGAAGCTCGCGCCAGAGACCAGCTCGACCGCGCCCTCGAAACAAGTGCCCAGGGACTGGCGGAGGATCTCGTCGCGGACGACGCCCTCCAGCCTGGTCCCGCCCTTGTCCAGAAAAAAACTCCCGTCCCTTCCGGCCCGCTCGTTCAGCGACCGCGTGGTCCCCGCCGCCAGTCGCCGGAAAGCCTCGAGCTCCGGGCCCGCGTCTTGACGCCGGCTTTTCAGGATCGCCATGGACTCCCACCCGTCAGGTCACCCGTCAAAATACAGCGGCCAGTTCCTCTCCAGCCTTCGGGCGATATTGTAGGCCAGAAGAGGCGGGACGGCGTTGCCGATCAGCTTGTAGGCCGAGGACGCCGAGACTTTGCCGAAGTCGTTGTCGAAGACAAACTCGTACTCGTCGGGGAAGGTCTGGAGCCTGGCGCACTCCCTGACGGTCAGACGCCTCTGGGGAAGGTTTTTCTCCCCGCCCCGGTTGTTCCGGCCGCCGTTTTCCGGGGACAGGCGCCGGTACTCGATGTTGCCGTGATGCTCGGACCTGATGGTGGGCGAGACCCCGTCGAGCCTGACCTCGGTCTGGCCCTGGGAGCCGTTGCTCAAATATCGGGCCTTGGAAAAATGCCTCTGGGACTCGTCCCCGGCCTTCTCCGGCTCCGGAAGATCCAGAAGCACCTGGCCGCAGGTGACGGGGGGCGCCAGGCCGTCGCGCCTGATCAGGTTGTCCCGCAAACAATGCGTCCTGGGCGGGTAGGGGTCGTATTCCTCGGGCGTCTCCCCTCCGGCCAGGGCCCCGAGGGCCTCCTTTCTCAGACGCTTTTTGTTCAGGCCGATGAAGACCAGCCTCTCCCGCGACTGCGGGACCCCGTACTCGGGGGCGGCCAGAACCCTGGGCGCGACCACGACGTACTCCCCGTCCAGGGCCTCGGCGAAGGCCGCCCTGATGGTCTCGACGGCCCTGGGGATGTATTTCATGCCCTTGACGTTCTCGGCGATGAAGACGCTCGGCCTGGTCGCCTCGATGGCCCTGAGCATCCACAGGTACAGGCTCCCGCGGCTCTCCTCGGAATTGTGGCCCTCCCCCCTGACGCCGAAATGGCTCTTGCTGGAGCGGAAGCCCTCCCTCTTGCCGGCCAGGCTGAAGTCCTGGCAGGGGAACCCGCCCGTCAGAACCGAGACCTCCCCGGGCCCGAGGGAGACGCCCGGCATGCTCTCCTTGATCAAGTCGACGATGCTGCCGACTTTGAAGACGGAGTCGGGGCGTCCGAACCGCGAGAAAAAATTGCACCAGGTCTGCTTGGCCGCCAGGCTGATGTCGTTGGCGAAGACGGTCTCGAACCCCGTCTTTTTGAGCATGTATTTATGCTCGGAGACGGACCCCTCCACCCAGTCGCCATGCATGTCGAGGTTGACCGACGGTTTGAAGACCGAAAAACCGCCCTCGAAGCCAAGATCCATGCCGCCGCAGCCCGAGAAAAGCGAGATCATTTTTTTTGAGGACATGCGTTTTCAGGCCTTCTCCAGGCGCCGACCGACGGGCAACGACGACGGGCCGGCGGCCGCGGACCAGTTGGCGATCTGCGGTTTGCGGTTTATGGTTTATGGTTTATGGTTTATGGTTTCCTGCCGACGGTTTTTGAGAATAAAAGCCGCCGTCCCCGGACGTTTGAAGCCGACGGGCGGGCGCCGATAATAACCGGCCGGCCTGGACAAGTCTAACTCCTGACAAGGGCCGTCGTCCCCCGCCCGGCCGGGTCGACGGAGTCGTGATGGCCGGGAGAGCCGGGATCATTTCGTCAATTTTTTTTCCGCCCGGAAAGATGTCAGGCCCGTCGCATTGACTGCAACTAATAACATGTTCTGGTATGGGTGTCAAGATCCGACCGCTAAGGACGGTGTTTCCCGGCCGGTTTTCCGGTTTTGAAGACCGGGGGGGCCCGCCTCCGTCGGCCGGGGCTCGCCACCCCCGGACGGGGCGCGCCACCCCCGGCCGCCGCCTCCGCCGACGGCCGGCCCCGGGAGGAAACGGCTGCGAAAATGTAGTAGGATGATCCCGGCGGGAAGCGGGGCCGGACCGTCCCGACCGCTTCCGACGACCGCCGGCGGGGACGAGCCCCAACCGGCCGAGGCCCTCCGCCCTCCGCCCGCCGTCCGCCGCCGCCGCCCAACGACAACCTCCGGGGGAAAAAGATGAAGCTGCTCTCCTTCAACGTCAACGGCCTGCGGGCCGCCTCCTCCAAGCCGGGCTTCTGGGAATGGTTCCGGGCCTCCGG
>JAISET010000107.1 GCA_031264015.1 Deltaproteobacteria bacterium
CCCGTCTGGAAACCGGCCGGAAGTCTGAAAAAAGGTCGGTCGGCCCGTTGAAAAACAGAGCTGAAAACGGGGACTTGTGGAGATGTCCGAAAACCGGGCGGAAGAGGCGCAAGAAAACAATACTGAAAACGCGGACTTAAAGAGCGGGAGAAAACTGGCCGGCAGTCCGAAAACTGGCCGGCCAGTTAAAAAATCTCAATGTCAGCCGCCCGGGGTCTCGGAACGCGGGGGTCTCAGCCGGCCGAGGAGCCGCAGCAGTTCTTATACTTTTTCCCGGAGCCGCAGGGGCAGGGGGAGTTGCGGGGGATCTTTTCGGCGGCGCGCCTCTCGGGCTGGTTGGCGGAGCCCCCGGAGTTCGAGCCGTGGGAGAAGGTCAGGTTCTGGGGCTGCCTCCTGGGCAGGGGCGGGACGACCACGGGGCCGCCGGCGGGGGCCATCCTCGGCTCCGGGCGGCGGCCCTCCCTCGCGTGGGCGGCCGTCGGGGCGGCCTTGGCGGGCGCCCGCCGGACTCCGTCGCCTCCCTGTCCCCCGCCGGCTCCGTCGTCGGCTCCGTTGTCGGTTTCTCCGCCGTCGCCGTCGTCGGGCGCGGCGGCGCGCGCGCCCGGACCGTCCTCGAGCTCGCCGCCGGGCTCCGCGGGCCAGGCCTCGACGTCGACGACGGGGGCGGCGATCCTCTCCAGGGTGAAGTTGGTGATCAGCACCAGGCTCTCGGCCCTGATGCGGCCGATCATCTCCTCGAACATCTCGAAGCCCTCGTGCTGGTACTCCCGCAGGGGGTCCTTCTGGGCGTAGCTTCTGAGGTTGATGCCGTCGCGCAGGCGGTCCATGTTCAGAAGATGGTCCTTCCACATGTTGTCGAGCACGGAGAGCCTGATCCAGTTGGTGAACTTGAAGTAATTTTCCTCCCCCAGGGCCGCCATCTTGGCCTGGGCGAAGTCCCGGCCCCGCTCGAAGATCTGGTCCATCATGCCCTCGTCGGAAAGGGTCAGGAAGCTCTCGGCCTCGGGCAGGAAGCCGAAGAGCCTGCGGCACTCCAGGGCGAAGTCCTCGAACTTGAGGTCCTCGCGGCTGCGGCGGTCGGGCAGGTGCCTGCGGACCAGGACCTGGGACTCCTCGTCGACGAGGTCCAAAATCGGCTGGATCTCCCCCCGGTTGGCCAGAATGGACCGGCGCTGGCGGTAGACCACCTCCCTCTGGCGGTTCATGACGTCGTCGTAGTCCAAAAGATGCTTTCTGATGTCGAAGTTGCGGCTCTCCACCTGCTTCTGGGCCCGCTCGATGCTCTTGGTGATGATGGGCGCCGTCAGCGGCTCGCCGCCGGAGAGGCCCAGGCGGCCCAGGATCCCCTTGAAGCGGTCCCCGCCGAAGATGCGCATGAGGTCGTCCTCCAAGGAGAGATAAAAGCGCGACTCCCCGGGGTCTCCCTGGCGCCCGCTGCGGCCCCGCAGCTGGTTGTCGATGCGCCTGGACTCGTGCCGCTCGGTGCCCAGGATGAAGAGGCCCCCCAGGGCCGGGACCTCGGGGCCCAGGACGATGTCGGTGCCGCGGCCGGCCATGTTGGTGGAGATGGTCACCATGGACTTCTGGCCCGCCTGGGAGACGATCTGGGCCTCCTTCTCCAAATGCTTGGCGTTCAGGACCTGGTGGGGGATGTGCCGGGCCTTCAACAGCTTCGAGACGACCTCGGAATTGTTGATGGAGATGGTGCCCACCAGGACGGGCTGGCCTTTGGCGTGCAGGGCGGCGATCTCCTCCACGACCGCCTCGTATTTTTCGGCCACGGTGGCGTAGACCAGGTCGTTGTGGTCCAGGCGGACCATCTTGCGGTGGGTGGGGACGATGACGACTTCCAAATTATAAATCTTGGCGAACTCCGCCGCCTCGGTGTCGGCCGTGCCGGTCATGCCGGCCAGCTTGGCGTACATGCGGAAATAGTTCTGGAAGGTGATGGAGGCCAGGGTCTGGTTCTCGTTCTCCACCCTGACCCGCTCCTTGGCCTCCAGGGCCTGGTGGAGCCCGTCGGAGAAGCGCCTGCCGGGCATGGGCCTGCCGGTGAACTCGTCGACGATGACCACCTGGCCGTCCTTGACCAGGTATTCCTTGTCGCGGTTGAACAGCGTGTGGGCCTTCAAGGCCTGCTCGAGGTTGTGCAGGATGGTCATGTTCAGGGGGTCGTAGAGGTTGGCGACGCCCAGGGCCCGCTCCGCCCGGGCGATGCCCTCCTCGGTCAGGGCGGCCTGCCGGGCCTTCTCGTCGACGGTGAAGTCCCTCTCGGCCACCAGGCCCGGGATGACCCGGTTGGCCCTCTCGTAGAGCTGGGTGGAGTCCTCGGCCTTGCCCGAGATGATCAAAGGCGTCCGGGCCTCGTCGATCAAAATCGAGTCCACCTCGTCGACGATGGCGAAATTAAACTCCCTCTGAACGAACTCCTCGGCGGAGAACTTCATGTTGTCGCGCAGGTAGTCGAAGCCGAACTCGTTGTTGGTGCCGTAGGTGATGTCGGAGCGGTAGGCGGCGCGCCTTTGGGCGTCGGAAAGACCGTGGACGATGACCCCGGTGGTGAGGCCGAGGTAGGAGTAGATCCGCCCCATCCAGACGGCGTCGCGCTTGGCCAGATAGTCGTTGACGGTGACCACGTGGACGCCCCTGCCGGTCAAAGCGTTGGCGTAGACCGGCAGCGTCGCCGCCAGGGTCTTGCCCTCGCCGGTCTTCATCTCGGCGATGCGGCCCTGGTGCAGGACCAGGCCCCCCATCAGCTGGACGTCGAAGTGCCTTTGTCCCAGCACCCTGGCCCCGGCCTCCCGGACGGCGGCGAAGGCCTCGGGGACGACGGACTCGAGGTCCTCCCCGTTGGCCAGGCGCTCCTTAAAACGGGCCGTGCTCCCCTGGAGCTCGGCGTCGGACAGCCTGCGGACGGCCGGCTCCAGCTCGCAGATCCGGTCGACTTGCCCGGCCAGTTTGGCGACCGACCGGTCGTTGGCCGTGCCGAATAATTTTCTGAAGACATGCAGCATGAGGGCCGCCTCCCCGACTTGACTCGCCCAAACGGGCGCGCCCCTTGAAGGCTGGGCCTGGCAAGGGGCGGGTGAAAGTCAGACGTGACTGGAAACTTGTTTGGAGACTGGTTTGGAAACTCGCGGCCGGTCCGGCCGGTCCGGACTGTCCGGACGGAGGGGGGGGGCGTCAGGGGCCCTGGGAGTTTTTGGCGGTCAGCCCGCCGGCCGCCGATTTGAGGAAGGTCATGGGGTCGACGGGCACGCCGCCCAGCACGGTCTCGAAGTGCAGGTGGGGCCCGGTGGAGCGGCCGGTGTTGCCGACCTTGGCGATCAGGGCGCCCTTCTCGATCTCGTCCCCGGCGGAGACCAGGATCTCGGAGAGGTGGGCGTAGCGGGTGGTCAGGCCGTAGCCGTGGTCCACGGTGATCATCATCCCGTAGCCGTTGCCGGACCAGTCGGCCGAGAGGACCAGGCCCGCCGCCGGGGCGAAGACCGGCGTCCCGACCGGGGCGGCCATGTCGAGGCCCTGGTGCATGTCGGAGCCCCTGCCGAAGGGGGAGGCCCGGTAGCCGAAGTAGGAGGTCAGGCGCCCGTTGACCACGGGCATGGAGGTGGGCGTGGCGGACAAAAGGACCCTCGAGCCCTCCAGGGCCTGGGTCAGCTCGCTCAGGGCCAGCTCCACCCCGGCGGCGTTGCGCTCCAGGCGGTCCAGATCGGCGTGGATGCCGCGGACGGCCTCGGCGGGGTTCTTAAAGTTCGTTCCGGCCGGCCTGGGGGAGGAGAGCCCGCCCTGCCCCTCGAGGCCGCCCCAGGTCCAGGCCACCGTTCCGGCCAAGGCGGGCCAGACCGTCTCCAGGGCCGCCGTGTCCGGGAGGCCCAGCTCCTGGTTGAAGTCCCTGGTCAGCAAATCCAGACTTTTCTCGCGCTCCCGCAGGCCCTCGAGCTTGCCGTCCATGTCCTCCAGGCGCTCGGCGATGGCCATCAGCTGGATGTCCTTGCCGGCGTTCTGGCTTTTCAGGATCTCCAGCTCCATGCTCTGGTCCTTGACCCCCGAGAGGGCCATCCAGGAGTAGACGGAGTAGACGGCCAGGGCGCCGAAGGTCAGCACCAGCATGAAGCAGAGCATGGTCAGGGCCCAGACGGAGGCGGAGAAGCTCCTGACGCTCAGGGTCGTCTCCCCCTCGTTCATCAAACATACGCGTATGCGTCTGGTCATAGGCCGGCGCCATGTCCTTTCGGAAAGCCGCCCCGGCCTGGAGGCGGGGGCGGGAGCGATCTTAAAACTCGCTAATTTTAACAGAAGAAACCCGATAAGGCAACAAAAAAATGGAGCCGGAAGCGGCCCCGGCGGGAGGGTTTGCGGACCGGGCCCCGGCGGAGGGTCGACGTCGAGGGGTTTCCGACCAGGGAGGGCCATGGAATTTTGTTTCTTTTCAGCACCCCGCGCCAAGCCAGTTCGCCAACATCAGTGTTATTATCGACAATTGAGGCGCCATACTTAAATCTGAGCAGTCTCTTGAAGTAATCTGGCGTTAAAGATGTTTCAAAAGACGCTGACACTTTTATTTTGTATTTTTAGAGTCCGTCATCCCCCATATTGTGTCTCCGCTCAACGCCTCCGGGCAGGGGTGGTGGTCGGGGCAGGGCGCTTTTTCCTCTTCCGCCCCCCCGCCTCCCTCCGGCGCCCCCGGCCGGGGAGGCGGCTCCGGACGTCCGCGGGACCGGGGCGGGGCCAAGGCGGGATCAAGGCGGGCCCGGGAACCCGGAAAGCCCCGCCGTCCGAGCGGGCGGGAGGCCGGCCGCCGGCCGGCCAGTCCCATGCCCTCCGGAAAAGGGGTCCGGCGGGGGGAGCCGAATTAGATCTGGCTAGGGACGCCGCGATGGTGTAAAATTAAGTGTTTTTGCCGGACTTTTTATTCGGGCGACCAGCGTCTGACAGCAATTTTTTCAATTATCGCGGGCTAGGGGAAATTGTTTTTCCTTTCGGCGCCAAGGAGTGGGGGCATGTCCCAGAAACGCAAGAGAGGCGACCGGCGGCGGTCCATTTATATTATTCCGAATCTTTTCACCACCGGCAGTCTGTTTTTCGGCTTCTACTCCGTCATGTGCTCCGTCCAGGGCCGCTATTCCCTGGCCGCCGCCCTGATCCTCTTCGCCGCCGTCATGGACGCCCTGGACGGGACGGTGGCCCGCATGACCAACACCACCAGCCGCTTCGGGGTGGAGTACGACTCGCTCTGCGACCTTCTCTCCTTCGGGGCCGCCCCGGCCGTGCTGGTCTACCTCTGGGCCCTGACCCCCCAGAAGCTGAGGCTCCCCCTGCCCTCGCCAGACGACCGCAGCCTGGGCTTCGGGCTGATCGTGGCCTTCATCTTTCTGGCCTGCGGGGCCCTGCGCCTGGCCCGCTTCAACGTCTCCGCCGGGAGCCGGGACCCGGGCTTCTTCCAGGGGCTGCCCATCCCCGGCGGGGCCGGCATCGTCGCCGCGGCCGTCTTGTGGCACTACCGCTTCCCGGGCCCGCCGCTTTTGCCGGCGGGCTCGCAGGTCTTGATCATGACCATCGTGCTGGCCTTCCTGATGGTCTCCAACCTGGACTTCGTCAGTCTCAAGAACAAGATATTCACTAAAAACAACCATCCTTTCGAGACTCTGGCCATCATCGTCATCTTCCTGGCCTTTTTGATCATCAAGGCCAAGACGGTCCTCCTGCCCCTGGGCTTCGTCTACCTGGCCAGCGGGCCCGTCGTCACCGTGGTCAGACGCCTGCGACGGGGCGGGGCCAAACCCTCGGACGCCCCGGACGCCGAGGGCGACTCCGACGGGGAGGATGATTCCGACAAGGGGGACGGCGACTAAGGCGCGGAACCCCGGGCCGGGGGAAAAATTTGCGGCTGGCGGGGGGGGGAATTACGAGGATCCCCGGGCCGCCGTTTCGGAGGGATGGAGGAATAAAGGGACAAAGGGGTAAAGGGACAAAGGGGTAAAGGGACAAAGGGACAAAGGGGCGGGGGCAAATTTTGACGGCCGTTGCCGGTTGGTTGTGCTATAATGCTCCGCGCCACAAGGTGTCAGAAGTCTTCCGGCGGTTGGACAATGGTTTTCCGGGGCGGGCAGCGCGGGTTTTCCGCCCGGTAACTGTCGCTTCACGGCCGCTCAAAAATTACCGGCCGCCTGTGTTTGCGGTGTCTTTGTTCGGACTATGGAAATAAAAGTTTTAAATAGTCCCGCGGGTTTTGGCGGCGGCTTTGGGGCCGGGACCGGCGCCCGCCGCCCCGTCGGCGCGCCAGTCGTTTCTCAGCGCCCCCGCGGCCTCTTTTCTGACTCTCGCGGTCACTTTCTTCCAGATGGGACCCGCCGCCCCTTTTCTCGCGGGGCGGCGGTTGGGATGACGCATGACTCTTAGTCCGCTAGCCGGGGGCCTGCTGGCCCTGGCGGTCGTCGCGGCGGCGGCCGTCGCCTGGCGTCTGACCAGGACCACCAGGCCGGTGGCCGGGGCCGGGGGACCCAGGCGCTTCGGGGGCGCGAGGGGCCAGTCGTCCGCCAGGCCCTCCGCCAGGCACCCGGCCAGGGGCGGCAACAACCGCCTCAGGGCCGCGGCCATCTGGGGGACCGCGGCCCTGCTCCTGGGCTGGGTGGCCCTGTCTCTGGCCAGCTTCCAGCCGACGCCCCCGCCGCAGCCTCAGGCCGCGGTCGAGCCTCCCCCCGCCGAGCCCGTCGCGCCGCCTCCCCCGGAGGTCTCCCCCAGGATCGTCACCAGGCTGGAGCCGCCGCCCCCGCCGGGGACGCTGGCCGAGGCCCCCCTCATCGGCCTGACCCCCCCGGGGCTGGCCCCCGAGGAGCCGCCCGCCCCCCCGGCCGAGTCCGCGGTCATGAGCGCGGCCGTCTCCATCCAGGAGCCCGGCAGCGGCGGCAATCAGAGCCCGGGCACCTTCGCGCCGAGCGAGCAGGTGCCGGCGGCGGGACCGCCCCCGGGCCCCCCGCCCGAGCTGCCCCCCACTCCGGACGGCTCCGTCGCCGCCAGCGCCCGCGTCATGTTCCCCAAGGTCAGCAGCCTCTCCCCGGTGGGCGAGTCGGCCCAGACGGCCATCTTCCAGCCCCGGGACCGGGAGACGCTGGATCAGTCCAGGCCCAGGCTGGTCACCCCGCCCAGGGACGAGCTCAAACCCCCGCCGCTCTCCGACCCCAACCTGACCGGGCCCAAGGTCTTCACGGTGCTGATCGGGTCGTTCCGGGTCCCCGAGTATGCCGAGCGCCAGAAGCAGATGCTCCTGGACGCCGGCCTGCCCGCCCAGATCCGGCCGGCCACCAGGGCCGACAACAGCGTCTGGCACCGGGTCACCAGCGGGACCTTCGAGCGGGAGAGCGACGCCAGAAGCTACAGCCGCGACCTGGTCACCCGCAAGCTGGCCGGCAACCCCGTCATCTTCCACGTGCCGGCCGAGCAGCAGTAGGCTCCCGGGGAGGCGCCCGTCCCCGGGGGGCCGGCGAAGTTTTTCCCATGCGTCCCGTCCCTGCCGAAATCATCGCCGCCGAGGTCGGGGACCTGTTTCTCGCCTCCGCCTTCAGCCTGCCGGAGAAGGCGCTCCCGCGCCCGCGCCGGGCCCTGGCCGCCGGGCTCCCGGACCCGACCGACGAGTCCGGCCCGGGCCCCGCGGGTCCGGGCGGACGGGCCTCCGCCCCGGGGCTCCGGGTTAAGATCCGGCCCCGCCGCGTCGTCGCCCTCCCCGCGGCCGCGGCCCTCGACTGCCACTGCCTGCGCGCGGCCAGGCCGGTCGTTTAGCCCGCCCCCCGTCCCCCGTCGATTTGACTTGCCGCAAGTTTGCCTATAATATTGACGATCATGACTGTCGCCAAAAAGGCCCGGGAACCATTGACTTGCGGCGGTTGTCAATTTGTAGTCCAAACTACGTCGGTATAAATGTCAGACCCGGCGGAGGAAAAGAATTAAATTTGCAATTATTGCCGACATGACAATAATTCAGCCTTGTTTCACACGCAAATTCGACATGCCCGCCGTCGTCGTTCGCCGCTTGTCGGCAAAGGAAACCAAACATGAGCCATCACACGTTAAGTTCGGCCAGGAACCAGTTCGCCGGCAAGATAGTCGCCCTGACCAAGGGGGCCGTCAACACCGAGGTGGTCCTGGATCTCGACGGGTCGGCGGGACTGGCCGCCATCATCACCAACACCAGCGCCGCCTCCCTGGAGCTCAAGGTGGGCGCGCAGGTCCTCGCCCTGACCAAGGCCTCCTGGGTCATTCTCTCGACGGACACGTCCTTGAAAACCAGCGCCCGCAACCAGCTCAAGGGCAAGGTCAAGACCGTCAAGAGGGGCGCCGTCAACGCCGAGGTCGTCCTGGACGGCCCCGGGGGCATCGAGATCGTCTCGATCATCACCAACGACAGCCTCGACAGGCTGGCCCTCAAGGAAGGCCAGGAAGTCCTGGCCCTGATCAAGGCCTCCCACGTGATCATCGGGGTCAGGTAGGCCGTCGTCCCGGCGGGGGCGTCGCGGGGACCCGTCTTGTCCGACGCCATATTTTCCAGGCGCCGGACAAATACACCCCCCGCTCCCCGCCCAAAAAAAATCCTCCGAAGCCCGCCTGACGACGGACTCCGGAGGAAGCGCCTTGCTACTTTCCGAACCTGCCTGCCCCAGGCCTGCGCGGTTCGCTCAATCCAATCCAATTAGTAAATCAAACCAATCAGGTCCAACAAATCAATCCAATCCAATCCAATCCACACAGCAAATCAAATCAATCCGGTCCAACAAATCAATCCAATCCACACAGCAAATCAATCAATTCAAACAGGCCAATAAGTAATTTAAATAAGTAAATATAGTAATAAATTAAATATTACCATAACTAGCTAATCTGACCGGCCGAACGTTAGGACGGCCGGCCGTCAAGTCGTCGGCAGGCAGCTTACTCCGCGCTGTCGGGCACGTTGGGCAGCGAGGCGAAGGAGCTCTTGTGCAGGGCGTCCACGTCGACCCTGGGGCCCAGCACGCCGATTTTCTTCAGCTCGCCCGCGGTGATGCCGAAGGCCTTGTAGGCCCCGGAGACCGAGGGGATGTAGCGGAAGGTCTTGATGACCTGGGCGTTGAAGACCGGGTCTCCGGCCACGTATTTCTTCTCCACCTGGATTCTGGCTGTCTCCTCCTGGTTTTTCTGGATCCAGGCGGCGGCCCTCTGCATGGCCCTGGTGTAGCTGGCGGCGGCCTCGGGGTCCTTGTCGACCAGCTCGGCGTTGACGTAGGAGGCGCAGCAGTACTGGTCGGCGTAGGGCTGGTCGCGGGCGGAGTCTAAAAGGACCGTCAGATTGAAGTCCCTCGCGGCCACGGAGGCAACGGGGTCGTTGGCGGCCACGGCGTCGACGGCGCCTTTCTCCAAGGCCAGCGGGAGCTCGGCGTTGGTGAAGACCACGAACTCGACCTCGCTGTCCTTGTCGCCGACCTTGACCCCGGCCGCGGCCAGTCCGCGGCGCGCGAACATGATGGGGCTGGAGGTCAGGCTGGGGACGCCGACGCGCTTGCCCTTGAGGTCGGCCAGGGTCTTGATGCCGGAGTCGGGTTTGACCAGGAGCTTGTCGCAGCCGGTGTGCAGGCCCGAGGTGATCTTGATGGGCAGGCCGTTGGAGAGCGGCTGGATCAGGGTCGCGAGCAAGCCGAAGCTCGCGTCGATCTGCCCGGCCGTGATGGCCTCGAAATTGGTGCCGGGGGCGAGTCTGACCAGCTCCACGTCCAGGCCCTCGTCCTTGAAGAAGCCCTTCTCGTAGGCGATGTGGACGGGCCCCTCGCACAACGAGCCGTTGAACCCGGCCCGGAACTTTTTCAGCTCCGCCCCGTTGACCGTCCCGGCCGTCCCGAACGTCAGGACGAGGACGGCCGGAAAGGAGAGCGACAAGGCCAGTTTCTGCCATACTTTTCTCATGGTTTCCTCCTATGGAAGCTATGTGTTCGGCGCGCGAAAGGGTGGGAACGAACGGAAGAGCCTCCTCCTTGGCCTGGAGGAACTTCTTTTTCATGAAAAGGAGGACTTCCCTCCCCCCGTCCCTTCGGCGCCCCCGAAAAAGGCGGTTTCAGATCTGGTAGGCCGGCCCCTCGACGTGGCCGGCGAAGTCGAGTATCTCCAAAATTCTCCCGCGCAGATGCAGGAAGTCGTCGGTGTTGCGGGCCCGGGGCCTCCCGAAGGGGACGGTCAGGATCCTCTCGATCCGGCCCGGGCCCGGGGTCATGACGACGATGCGGTCGGCCAGGTAGACGGCCTCGTCGACGTCGTGGGTGACCATGACCATGGTGATTCGTTTCTCGCGCCTGATGCGCAGGATCTCGTCCTGCATGCTCATGCGCGTGAAGGCGTCCAGGGCGCCCAGGGGCTCGTCCAACAGAAGGACCCGGGGACGGTTGATCAGGGCCCTGGCCAGGGACGCCCTCTGGGCCATGCCCCCGGAGAGGTGGTGCGGGTAGACCCGGCCGAATTTACCCAGGCCCACCAGCTCCAGGTACTGGGCCACCAGGTTTTTTTCGCGGCCGTAGACCTTGCGGGCCCTGAGACCGAAGGCCACGTTGTTGTGGATGTTCAGCCAGGGGAATAAAAGCGGGTTCTGGAAGACCAGCCCCCGCCCGGCGTCGGGGCTCTCGATCAGCTTGCCGTCCAGCTCCAGGGTCCCCGAGTCCGCCCGCTCGAGCCCGGCTATCAGCCTCAAAAGAGTGGATTTCCCGCAGCCGGAGGGGCCTATCAGTGTCAGAAACTCCCCCGGCCCCACGTCGAGGCTGACGTCGGCCAGGGCCCGCACCGTCTCCCCGTCCGGGGTGGCGAAGGTCTTGCCGACGTTTCTAATTTTGATGGCCCCTGGCTCGGCGGGCCCGACGGAGGGATTGGAGGCGGGTCCGGGAACTGGTTCGGCCGTCCCGACAGTCGCCGGGAAACCGTTTTCGGGGGCTACCATTTGATCATCCCCTTCTGCCAGACCAGGACCCTGTCCCTGACCTTGAAGAACAGGGTGATGAGCGAGTAGAAGGTCAGGGCGACGACGATGAGGCCCGCGTAGACGTTGGCGTAGGAGAGCATCTCCCTCTGCCAGTTGATATACCAGCCGATGCCGTTCTTGACCCCGACCATCTCGGCGGTCATCAGGGTCAGGAAGGAGGCGCAGGCCCCGCTGAACAGGCCCGTGAAGATGAGAGGCATGGCGGCGGGGATGCCCACCAGAAATATCTGGTAGACCCTCCTGGCGCCCAGGGTGCTGGAGACCTCGAAGTAGGCGTTCTGGACGTTCAGGATGCCGCTGGAGGTCATGACCGAGGTCGGGAACCAGACGGAGAGGGCGATCAGAAAGCAGGCCCCGGCCCAGGTGGTCGGGAAGGCCACCAGCACGATGGGGATCCAGGCCGTGGGCGGGATGGGCCCCAGGATCTTGATGACGGGGTTGAGCCAGTAGGCGGCCGGCTTGGAAAAGCCGATGGCGATCCCGGTGATCAAACCCGCCAAAGCCCCGGAGAAGAAGCCCGCGACCAGAAGCCTCGCGGACGCGCCCAGGCAGGTGACCACCAGGTAGCCGAAGTCCTCCACCAGCACGGCCAGCACCCGGTCCGGGGTCGGAAAGAAGATGGCGGGGATGACGGTCAGTTTGGAGGTCGCCATGTTGTATATGGTCAGCAGAAGGAAGGCCGCGGCGTGGAAGTCGTCCCCGGCCAGTCTTTTCCCACCGGCCTCCGGACGCCTGCGGACGGCCAGGGGCCAGGCCAGAAAGAAGGCCAGGCTCAGCGTCAGAAACAGGCGCAGGTACTCCCTGTCCACCGGGGGGTGGCGCCCCGTGGCCGGCCAGCAAGTCTCGACAAACAGAGCCAAAAGCAGACTCAGAATGGCCTTGCGCCCGCGAAGAAAACCGAGGGCGCGCAAGAGGAGGGGGCGCCGGGTCGTCCCGTTCGGGGCCGCGGCGTCCGCGGCGGGGCGGACGGTTTCCGAGGCCCCCCGCCCGTCGGGAGCGGGGGAGGCGGCGGGGGCGGGGGCGGGCGCCCCCCCTGCTTCCCCCGTCCGAGCCCCCTCTGAAACCTGGGCGGGGGAAAGGGGCGCGGCCGACGAGTCAAGCGGGTTAAGCCGGCTAATCGGGTCGGTCGGGTTTAAAGAGCTGACGGGGTTAAGTTCGGCCATGGCGGTTGTTTGTCCTGCAAGCGGGTGGATTTTAGTCGGGGCGTGACGGCAATTTTTTGACAAGTTTCCAAAGCGCGCATGACGAACCTCCAATAATGACGACTCGGGAACTGTTCCGGCTGCTCCGGAACCGAATTCCGATCTTGCGGGTCGGACCCGGCCGACCCGGCGTCGGACAGGGCCGGCGCGCCCGAGTCCGTCCGCCTCAGCGCCCGGCTATGCAGGCGTCGAGGACGTCCTCGGTCAGGGTGAGCCCGCCCTCGTAGCCGGTGTAGCCGCGGGTCAGGACGGCGCGGTTGGCCACGGGGTAGGCGAGGCTCAGATGGCTCGCGCCGAGTCGGGCGGCCAGGCTCCTCTCGAGGGAGCTCCCGGCCACGAAGACGGGGCCGGGCCTGTTCTGGTATTTGGCCTCCGTCCCGCCGAAAATCTTCAGGGCCTCCTCCTCGATGACCCCCGCCCTGTGCTCGAAGAGGACCCTCTCCGGAACCCGGCCCCCGGTCCCGCGCCAGTGGTCGAGCACGGCTTTTTGGGACCCGGGCTCCAGGTCGTTGGTGACGACCGCCAGCTCCGGGACCCAGCCCAGGTCGTTCGAGAAAAAGTCGCTCAGGGCGGGGGCGTAGTTGAGGTCGCCGACGATCAGGGCGTGGCGCTGGGCCTCCATGTCGTTGTAGACGTCGATCAGGGGCTCCAGATTGTCATAGTCGGCCCGGCCCGCCTCGTCCAAAACCCGGCTGATTTTTCTGGCCGGGATCCCCAGGGCCCGGCCGACGATTTTCAGAAACCTGTCCGTGCCCCCCGCGCCCACGGGGAGGTTGGTTCTGACGAAGCCCGTCCCGTGGCGCTCCTGAAAGCGCTCGGCCGCCCCGGTCCCGTACAAGGCCGAGACGACGACGTTCAGGGCCGCCGAGCCCGCTTTTTTGACGGAGTCGAGGCCGGCGCCGGGACCGAAAAAGACGTTGGCTTCGAGCCCCAGAAGGGCCAGGGCGTTTTTGAGGCCCCGGAGGTTCCCGCGCCAGAAGGGGTCCAGAGTGGGCGGCACTCCCCAGACGTTGACCAGGGCGGGGTTTTTCGTCCTCGTTTTGACGACGACTTTCTCAAACAGGGTTTTTAAGACCTCGTTGTAACCGAAAAAGGAGTCCCCCTTGAAGCCGGGTGTCTGGGCGAGAACCAGGCCGGCCGTCCCGCCCGTCCCTCCCGTTCTTGAGAGGTCGTCGACGAGACCCCTGACGTCGTCGCCGATGACCTCGGGCAGGCAGCCGGTCAGGATGAAAAAGAGGCCGCCCTCCATGATCTCCCGGGCCTCGCCTATCTCCTCGCGCAGCCTCCCGATCCCCCCGAAGACGATCTCCGCCTCCTGGAGGTTGGTGGAGGGGACGGAGAGGGCCAGGCAGTCGCCGGTGACGTTGAGCCCCGCCGCCCCGTTGTTGGTCCAGGCGAAGTTGCCCGCGCAGCCGGGCCCCGCGTGCAGCAGCGGCACGACGCCGGGGATGTTGCCCGCGGCGGCCAGGGCCCCGCCCAGGGCGCAGGACCAGCGGGGTCTTTCTATGTAGGGGAGCCCGCTCATTTCGTCGCCCCGCCCCGCCTGATGCGGCTGAAGGGGTCGCTCTGATACCAGGAGGCCTTGTAGGGGAGGCGCCCGTGGCGGCCGAGCCTCCGGTAGAACTCCGGGTGGCCGACGCGGCGGGCGAGCCTCCTGGCCAGGTCGTAGGCCCCGGCGTAGCCCATGTAGCCGTGGCCGGAGTTGTACATGACCTGGGCGGGGATCCCCAGCCGGGCCGCCGTGGAGTTGCCGTGCCAGTGGCCCAGGAAGACGTCCGGCTTTAATCCGGCCAGGATGTTGGCCTCCTCGAAGGGCTGGACGTTGGCCACGTTGTAAACGAAGTCCTGCTTGCCCTTGGCGAGCTTTTTGATCTCGACCTCGGCGAACTCGTCGAAATGGAAGGAGCGGATGCCGACGATTCTGAGGCCCAGCTCCTTTAAAAGCGACGCCGTGGCCAGCGAGCGGTACTCCCCCGCCGAGAGGAAGGCGGTTTTGCCCTTGAGGACGGGGGAAAACTCCCCGAGGGCCGATTTCAGCTCCTTTTCCTCCTCCGAGACCACCTTTTTGGCCTCGTCCTCCAGCCCCATGGCCCTGCCCACGTCGACCACCCAGGAGCCGGTGTTTTTGACCCCCACCGGCATGTGGCGGATGATGTAGGGGACCCCGTATTTCTCTTTCAAGTGCGTCAGGAAATAGTCGTCGTGGGTCGGGCAGACGGAGATGGAGAGGGCGGCCGCGGCCGCTTTTTTAAAGCTCTCGGGGTCGGTGAAGACCGGCAGAAAATTGGTTTTGAGCCCCAGACGCCCCAAAAGTCTCGAGAGTTCCTTTTCGTCGGCCAGACCCATCGAGCCCACGTTCATGACGTTGACCGTCAGGGGGGCTTTGGCGGGGGCCTCGGCGGGGTCCGGCATCAGCCCCCGGCCCAGGGCGTGGTAGACCACGTCGTAGGCCGTGGCCATGAACCTGGATTTGAAGCCCTCGCAGTGGACGGGGAGGATCCTGGCTCCGACCCGTTCCTGGGTCTGGGCGGCCACCGAGTCGATGTCGTCCCCGATGACCCCGGGCAGGCAGCCCGAGACGGCCAGGATGACCTTGGGCTTGTAGGCGCGGTCGGCCTCCGCGATGGCCTCGGCCAGCTTCTCGTTGCCGCCGTTGATGACGTTGAGCTCGTCCAGGGCGGTCGAGAGCCAGAGGGCGTCGCGGCCGGGCGTCCCCCTCTGGGCGTTCCCGGCCCTGATGTTGGCGTTGTTGCCCGACGCGCAGGTCCCGCAGCCCACGGCCCCGTGCAGCAGGACGACGGTGTCGGGGAGCGAGCACATGATGCCCAGGGCCGGCAGCAGGGGGCAGATGGAGCCCTGGGTGAAGGAGCGGTCGGCCCGGGACGAGACCGCCGCGCAGCCCCGGCCCCCCAGCCCCCGGAAATGCCCGTCGCCATGGGCCAGGGAGGTCTCGGGATGCCTCAGCTCCCTGATGACGGGAATTTTATTGTCGAGATAGCTCATGAAAACCTGATCCTTACGGGCGGCCGGCCGGGGGCCCCGGCCCGGGGGAATTGTTCCCCGGCCCCGGCAAAAAGAAAGGCCCCGGACCGCGACAAGTGGTCCGGGGCCTTCAGTCAAACTGACCAGCCGAAATGGAGACGATTGTTTTTTGGGAGTCTGAAATTTTAACGCCGCCGGAGGCCCCCGGCGCCTGAAAAACGACCGGGCGGGCCGCCGTCTTCCCGGCGGCCTGTTTGGGGCCGGCGTCGGCGTCGAGTTTATTAAACTCGAAGAGAAAAAAATTGTCAAGACGTTTTTTTGACGATGGTCAAAAAAAATTCCTTAAATAATCGCTTTCTCGTGAGTCGTTGTCAAAGATTAATTTTTGACAAAGAGACGGATAAAATATGCGTCATCGTCAAACAGAAATATCACCAAGAACGTTGTTAGGAACTCAAAAAATGAAATTAGTTTAGTCTCTTGTAGCAATAAAATTTTACGAATAGCTATTATTGTCGGAATTTCCAACGGCCGGACTCGTCATGAGAACAAATAAAAAAATGTTGATTTGACAACAGCTCGGAAATTCAAATCCGGCGGGGATAATGACATTGAGACGAAATAAAGAGCGTTCGAACATCTGGGAAAAGAGGCGGCGGCGAGGCGGCAGTGGCGGCGGCCATGACGAGGGGGGGGCGACAGGGCAAAAAAACGCCGAGGGGCTCGGCGGTTGAAAAACTTTGGTTGGCGTCCCCAACCGGATTTGAACCGGTGTTGCCGGCGTGAAAGGCCGGTGTCCTGGACCAGGCTAGACGATGGGGACGCTTGCGTGCCGACAAAAAAACCGGCCGGTGACGCGGTTTTGTTTTTTCACCCGAAGAAATAGGTCCGGCCAAAGTCAGAGTCGATCTTGCGAAAAAGGCCTCGGCCGCCGGGGTCGGCTTGTTGGGAACCTTTTGGAAAGACTAGTCTTTCCAAAATTTGCACCAAAGGTTATTCTAACACGTCGCCAAAATTTTGACAAGAGAAAATTTAGGATTTTTGCCGGGCCTTCGAGTCGCTTGTCCGGCAACCGAAGCGTTGGAAAAAACGATAAATATTTAATATTTAAATTGTTTAGCTTTTGTATGCTATAAAAAAATACTAATTATGAGTAAAAATATTTAATTATGATAAAAATGATGTTGTGATCATGTAATAGAGGAAATTGTCAATGAAAATTTGGTCGGCATGTCTCGCCTGCCCGGCGCCGCCCCCGGTCCGGGCGCCGAAGGGAAGCCTCCCGGGCGGCGGCGAAAATTCGGGGGCCCGGGGGTGAATAATCCCGGGGAAGGGGCTCCGGGCAAGGCCGGCGGGGCTTCCCCGGCCTGAGGGCTGATTTTTTTATTATTGACAAATGAAACGCTTTAGGGTTATAATATATGTTTGATGTCAAAAGTTGGTTTTGTCCAACTTTTGCGTCTTTAATCCATCCGGGGCGGGCGATTTGGCAGTCCCGGCTTGGGTCCTCGGGTGCGACGCTGTCGCCCCCGGGCATGTTTTTCGGGCCGTTAACTCAGTTCGGTAGAGTACCTGCCTTTTAAGCAGGGAGTCGTGGGTTCAAGTCCCGCACGGCCTACCATATAATAATCCAGTCAAGTCCGATACAAGCCGAAAGCCTCCTAAAATAAAGGATTTCGGCTTTTTCTTTGTCCAAGGTTAACCGACAAAATCCATTGACATCATAACCATTCAGGTCCCCCCCAGTTTGGAGGGGGCCTGAATGGTTACTATTAATTATTTCATCACCGAAACAACCTCAATCACGCGTCAGCCGGCCTCAGGGCAGGCAGGCCGGGGGCGGGGGCGGGGGCGCGGGGACGGAGCCCGGCGCCGGGGAGGAGGCGTCGCCCGGGGCCCGCTCGGACAAAAAGTCGACGGGGTTCTTGTCGAAGTCCCAGTACCAGCCGTCCCAGTCGG
>JAISET010000242.1 GCA_031264015.1 Deltaproteobacteria bacterium
AACTGGCAGCCCAGGAACCAGGGGTGGTCCTTGACCTCGATGATCTCGATGAGCTTCGGCTTGGGCAGGCTGGGGTTGTCCAGGGGGTTCCCGGGGACCTGGCCGCTGACCACCATGCCCACGTCGGTCAGCTGCTTGGCGTAGTCGGGGTTGACCTCGAAGCGGTGGCGGTGGCGCTCGTGGATGAGGTTGGTCTGGTAGGCCTCGTAGGCCCTGGTGCCGGGCTCCAGGACGCACGGGTACGAGCCCAGGCGCATGGTGCCGCCCCTGGCGTCGGTCGCTGCCCGCTTGGCCCTGAGCCCCGTCTTGGGGTCGTACCAGCTGGCCATGTGGAAGATGACCGGGTGGGGCGCGGCGACGTTGAACTCCTCCGAGTCGGCCCGCTTGAGCCCGGCCAGGTTGCGGGCGATCTCGATGACCGCGCACTGGAGCCCCAGACAAATGCCGAAGAAGGGGATGTTGTTGGTCCTGGCGTAGGTGATGGCCTTGATCATGCCCTCGATGGCCCTGGGCCCGAAGCCGCCCGGGACCAGGATGCCCTGGGCGTGGCCCAGCATGGAGGCCACGTTCTTGGAGTTGATGTTCTGGCCGCTGAAATAGGAGAGGTTGATCTTGACCTTGTGGGGGAGCCCGCCGTGCTTCAGGGCCTCGTGGAGGCTCTTGTAGGACTCGCTCAGGTTGGTGTACTTGCCGACGATGGCGATGTTGACCTCGTCCTTGATATTGGCCTCCAGCTCGACCAGGTCCTCCCAGGGCTTGATGTCGGGTTTCACGGAGCCTAGACGCAGCAAGGAAGAGACCTGGCGCTCCAGGCCCTGGTGGTAGAGCTTGATCGGCAGGGCGTGGATGTTGTCGACGTCCACCGCGGTGAAGACCGCCTTGGGGGAGACGTCGCAGAAGAGGGCGATCTTCTCCCTGGCGTCCTTGCCGACGGGGTCGTCGTTGTCGCAGTCGTCGTCGGCGGCCGGCTTGTTGGTCCGGCAGATGATGATGTCGGGCTGGATGCCGAAGCTCCTGAGCTCCTTGACGCTGTGCTGGGTGGGCTTGCTCTTGTGCTCCCGGGTGGTGGCCAGGTAGGGGACCAGGGTCAGGTGGACGAAGAGTGCCCTGTTCTTGCCCAGCTCGTGCTTGAGCTGCCTCAAGGCCTCCAAGAACGGCTGCCCCTCGATGTCGCCCACGGTGCCGCCGACCTCCACCAGGACCACGTCCAGCTCCGGGGTGGACATGCTCATGATGGCCTGCTTGATCTCGTCGGTGACGTGGGGGATGACCTGGACCGTCCGCCCGTCGTAGAAACCGCCTCTCTCCTGGTCCAGGACCTTGGAGTAGATGCGCCCGGCCGTGTAGCTGGAGCGCTCGGTCATGGGGACGCCCAGGTAGCGCTCGTAGTGCCCCAGGTCCATGTCCGTCTCCGCCCCGTCGTCTGTGACGTAGACCTCCCCGTGCTGGTGGGGGCTCATGGTGCCCGGGTCGAGGTTCAGGTAGGGGTCCAGCTTCTGCATGGAGACGGTGAGGCCCTTGCTTTTCAGCAGGGAGCCCAGCGAGGCCGCCGTCAGCCCCTTGCCCAGGGAGGAGAGAACCCCTCCGGTGACGAAGATGAACTTGGTTTTGTCCTGTCTGGACATTGGCTCCTCCAGGGTGAGGTCCGGGCGGCCCGGGGGCCGGGAACGCGTTGAGGGCGGACGGTAATCGACCGCGGAAGGACACAAAAAAAGACACCCCCTTCCGGCTTTTGGACTCAAAAAAAGGTCCGCGAAAGCCGGCGGGAAAAACAAATAATTAACCGTCGAAGGCCCTATAAAACAGCCGGAAGAAATTAAAAAACGAGTTTTCAGCCCGGAAAACTACTCCCACTCGATGGTGCTGGGAGGCTTGGTGGAGATGTCGTAGACCACCCTGTTGACCCCGCCGACCTCGTTGATGATGCGGCTGGACATGCGGGCCAGAAGCTCGTGGGGCAGCCTGGCCCAGTCGGCGGTCATGGCGTCGACGCTGGTGACGGCCCTGATGCCGACGACCCGGCTGTAGCTGCGGCCGTCCCCCATGACGCCCACCGAGCGGTCGGCCAGGAGGACGGCGAAGGCTTGCCAGATTTCCCTCTGCAGACCCGCCTGCTCGATCTCCTGGCGGACGACGGCGTCGGCCTTCCTAAGGATTTCCAGGCCCTCGGGCTCCACCGCGCCGATGGTCCGAATGGCCAGGCCGGGGCCGGGGAATGGGTGCCGCCAGAGGAGCCTCTCGGGGATGCCGAGCTCGGCCCCCAGGGCCCTGACCTCGTCTTTGAAAAGGTCTCTGAGGGGTTCGATGAGCCCGAAGGGCAGGTCCTTGGGCAGCCATTTGACGTTGTGGTGGCCTTTGATGAGCTCCGAGGGGCCGTGGGGGGAGATGCTCTCTATGACGTCGGGATACAGGGTCCCCTGCGCCAGGAAGTCCACCCGGCCGAATTTCAGAGCCTCGCGCTTGAAGATGTCGGCGAACAGTTTGCCGATGATCTCGCGCTTCTTCTCGGGCTCGGTCACCCCGGCCAGGGGCGTCAGAAAATCGTCGGCCGCGTCCACCACCACCAGGTCCAGATCGGGGTAGTTGGCCCTCAGGGCCCCCTCGACCTCCTTGAGCTCGTCGAGGCGCAGGAGCCCGTTGTCGACGAAGACGCAGTGGAGCCTCTTGGTGCCCACGGCCCTGGCGATGAGGACGGCCGCCACCATGGAGTCGACGCCGCCGGAGAGGGCGCAGAGGACGTGCTTGTCGGGGGCGGTCGTCTCCTTGATGTTGGCCACCGTCTCCTGGGCGAAGGAGGACATGCGCCAGTTGGGGGAGAGCCCCGCCAATTTGAAAAAGTTGAGCAGGATGTCCTGGCCGCGGGCGGTGTGGTGGACCTCGGGGTGGAACTGGATGGCGTAAATTTTTCTCTTGGCGTCCTCCATGGCGGCAACCGGCAGATCCTCGGTGCGGCCGATGACCAGAAAGCCCGGGGGGATGGTCTCGACCCTGTCGCCGTGGGACATCCAGACCTGGAAGGGGGCGTCTGGGATGCCCTTCCACAGGGGGCTGGGGATGGTGGTCGCGAGCATGGCCGGGCCGTACTCGCCCGCGGCCTCGCGGGTCAGCTGGCCGCCCAGGTTCAGGGCCAGAAGCTGCATGCCGTAGCAGATGCCCAGGATCGGCACGCCCGCCGCCAGCAGGGCCGGGTCGAGCTTGGGGGCGTCGCTTTTCATGGCGCTGGCCGGCCCCCCGGAGAGGATCAGGGCCCCGGGTTTTCTCTCCAGATAGGGCTCCACCGGCAGGCCCGCCGGGAGGATCTCGGCGAAATATCCCGCCGCCCTGGTCTTGCGGGCGATGAGCTGGGTGAACTGCGAACCATAGTCGACGATGAGAACGTGTCCGGCCATATGAACCTCGGCTAGCTGCTTGTTCCCGGCCGCGGCTGGGCCGGCGGAACGACCTGTTTTTTTATACTGGAACCCGTCCCGGCGGCGCTCGGACCGGCAAGCTAAATCATTGACATGCGGGAGTGACGCCGACCCTCCAAATAGTTCGGAGGGCGCCGAGGGCTTTCGACTCGGCTAGGGGAACCGGCGAATAAAGGCCGGTCGCGAATAGACGCGGGCAACTGGGGAGAATAAACTGACCCGGTTGTATAAAGTTAGCATTATCATTTCCTGGTGTCAAGATTGCCTCGAAAATTATTCCCCGCCGTTCTAAAACGGCGTCTGTTTTCTTCGCGGCATCCCGCCCGAGTCCGCCGAAA
>JAISET010000277.1 GCA_031264015.1 Deltaproteobacteria bacterium
CCGGGCGAGGTATTTCATAAATTTAGCCGGGTTAGTTTCCTAGCAGATCAAGGGGGGGGCAATTTATAGGCTACAACAAAAAAGGTCAATAGTCAAATTTCAAAAAGTACTTAGTAGTGTTAAAGAACTATCGGTTTTATTTTCCCGAGGACAAGCAAATTGTCTATTGCTAATTTTCCGACGCCGCGCCGCGGCCGGCCGCATTTTATTTCCGCCCGCAAGCCCGGCGCCGGGGCGGTCAAAAAAAGAGCGGGCTAAAGAGGGCGTCAATCCAAGCGGGCGCCAATCCCGGACGTTTCAAACCAGGGACAGGGCGGCCCCGTAGGCCACGGTGTACTGTGGCTCGGCCACGACCCTGACCTCGGTCAGCAGCTCGTCGGCCAAAGCCTCCACCAACCCCCGGTTCATGGCCGGCCCCCCGTCCAGCCAGACGCTCCCCTCCACCGGCCCCAGAAGCCCGGCGGCCCGCCGGGAGACCGAGGCGTGCAGGGCCCTGACTATGGAGCCCCTGGTGGCCCCGCCGGCCAGAAGCGAGACTATCTCCGTCTCCGCGAAGACCACGCAGGTGCTGCTCAACTCCGTCTCCGGCCCCGGCTCCAGGGAGATCCGATAAAAATCCTCCAGCGGGGCGTCCAGAAGCCTCGCGGCCAGCTCGAAGAACCTGCCCGTCCCGGCGGCGCACTTGTCGTTCATGCGAAAGTCGGCCACCCTCCCCGCCTCGGAGAGCCTCATGACCTTGAGGTCCTGGCCGCCGATGTTGACCGCCGCCCTGGCCTCCCCGCCGCTCAGTTTAAAAAGCCCCCTGGCGTTGGCGCTGAGCTCGTCCAGGGTCAGGTCGGCCCCGGGGTAGAGGTTTTTGCCGTAGCCGGTGGAGGCCAGCCCGAAAGGCGTGGAGGCGTCGAGGCCCAGCTCCCCGAAGCCCCTGTCGATAAGCGACCTGGCCCTCCTGGCCTGCTCCGGGGCCGTCGGCATGGCGCCCCGCCAGACGGCCTCGTCGTCGTCCACGATGACGGCCTTGATGGCCGTGCTGCCCAGGTCCAGCCCAATCTTCACACCCATGCCCGCCCTCCGCGAGACGACCGGCCGATAAAAACCGGCGGCAAATAATCGGCCGCGACAAACCGGCCCCGAAACGTCAAACCGTCGCCAGAAATAATCAAACTCTCTCGAAGACGACCACCCCGCCCTTCGTCGTCGTCGCCGTCACCGTCACCGTCATCATCATCGTCGCCGTCATCGTCATCACCGTCATCATCGTCACGGTCATCATCGTCGTCACCGTCACCGTCATCATCATCGCCGTCATCGTCCCCGTCACGGCCGCCAAGCGGCCGTCGCGCCTAATCCCCGGCGTCCAGGGTGGGGCGCAGGGCCTCCAGACGGTTGGAGATGGTCAGCCGGTCCTCCGCCGCGTAGTCGGTCTCCAGGCGGATGAAGCGCAAGCCCAGCCTCCGGGTCTCCCTTTCCAAAACGACGCTGTCGATCTCGTAGGGGTGGCAGCCCTTCAAAAGGTGAAAGACGACGCCCCTGACAGCCGAGCCCGCCGTTTTGTCGCCGCCCGGGGGGCGCGCGGTTTTCCCCCCTCCGACGGCGCACTCCCGCGCCGCCTCGACCACCGGGCCCAGGCGCCGTTTGTTCTCGACGAAGACCGGGCAGAGGCAGCCGTCGTGGCAGGTCTGGGCCAGGGCGCGCAGGACGCCCTCGACGGATTTGTCTTTCAGGGCCACGTGCCTGAACAAAAGCCTCTCCCCGGAGCACAGGTCGTCCCCCAGGACGCTGAGGCCGGCCTCCTCCAGCAGATGCAGGAGCTTGAAGTTGGGGTAGACCACGGGGGAGCCGGTCAGGAAGACGCCGTTTTTGAGCCTGGGCTCCAGCGCGGCGAAGTGTTTGTTGGCCCCCTCCACCGCGCGGGTCCAGTTTTCCGCCCGGTCGAGGAAAAACGTCCTGGCCGCCAGCAGGAACCAGACGGCGGGCACCCGGCCCTCCCGCCTGAGCCTGACCGTCTCCCCGAACGCCGCCCGCGCCCGCTCGACCGTCCCCACCGCCGCCAGCAGGCCGCCCCTGGACGGCTTCCTGCCGGCCAGGGTCTTCAGATACTTCCAAAGACCCGCCATTTCCAAAAACCAGCCCTCGGTGGAGACGGGGTTCTCCTTGCTCCTGGGCAGGTCGACCACCCTGACGTCGCCGCTCCCGGGAAAGTAAACGTCCTTCAACGACGGCAGCCCCGATGTCCAGTCGCAGGTGGTCGGGAGTATCCAGGGGATCCCGGCTGTCCCGGGGTCCGCCGTCATCTCGCCCATCAGCGACTTCAAGAGCGGGCACATGAGGGCCGGGAGCCCCGGCTGGGCGACGGCGGCGGCGTTCTGGGACCCGCCGTATAGTCTGTACGGGTGCAGCCCCAGGGCCAGAAAGAGCTCCGGGGGCGCCTGCAGGCAGACGACGCCCACCACCCGGCTTCGGAGTCTCGCCTCGATCTCCGCCGGCGAGGGCGGGGCCTTGACCAGGTCCAGGAAATAGTCCAGGGACTCGTGGCGGTCGTCTCTCGCGGACAGCAGCGCGCGCTCGGCCTCCCACTCGGCCAGAATCCTTTTTCCGGCCTTCTCCCTGATCTTTTCCGCGCGGCCCTCGGCCGTGAGGACGGAGCCGGCCCCGGAGCCAGGGACGGTCCCCGCGCCGCCCGCCCTCGTCCCGCCCCCCGAATTATCCTCGCGCACGGCCGCCTCCCGTCCTCAGCCCCCTGGCCAGCTCCGGGGAGGAGCCGACGACGGTCCCGCCCAGAAACTTGAGGCTCAGGCAGCCCCGGGACGAGCAGGCCTCCACGCAGCCCCCGCAGCCCAGGCACTCCCCGTCATCCCCGGAGTCATGCTCCCGCTCCAGCCAGAGCTCGTCCATGTCCATCATGCACGAGCGCGAGCAGGCCCCGCAGCCCTGGCAGAGCCCGGGATCCTTGACTATTCTCGCGAGGGCCAGGGGCCGCAACAGATTGAACAGGGCCAGCATGGGGCAGAAGACGCAGAAGAGCCTCTCCCGAAAAAAGGACCCGGCCACCGTCAGGCCGGACGCCGCCATCAGGACGACGGAGAGGCTCAGGGTGACGGAGTTGGTCAGCTCCAAGGTCAGATACTTGGCCTCGCCCTCGAAAAGAGGCAGAAGCGACTTGCCCGGGCAGATCTGGCAGAAGGGCAGATAGAAGTCGGGATGCAACAGCCCCAGGTTGACGAGAACCGGCCCCAGGGCCAGCCAGGCCAGAAGAAAGTATTTGACCGGCGCGAGCCTGGCCCGGGCGGCCCGGCTCAGCCTCAGCGAGGCCACCCCCAGGAACCTGCGCAGATAGGTCAGCCAGTCGGAGACCAGACCGAAGGGGCAGACGAAGCCGCACCAGAGCTTCCCCAGCAGGGAGGCCGCCGCCGCGAAGACGACCAGCCAAAAAAGCGCCCTGAGCCCCTGGTAGCCCCAGAGCTGCGCCCAGGTGAGGCCGAAGCCTATGTAGCCCTGCAGGCCCATCAGGTAGCAGTTGCCGCCGCAGCCGTAGACATAGGGGCAGGAGAAGCAGGGCACGGCCGAGCCCAGGTGGACGCCGAAACGCCCGCCGTACATGAGAATGACGAAAGAGAGGTGCTGGACGGCCAGCCTAACGTTTCCGAGCATCAGTAGCGCGCCCCCCGCCTGCCGGCGACGATCAGGCCGCCGCCCCCCAGCATGGCCAGAAAAAAGACCCCCAGCCCCAGGGGCAGGTCGCGGCGGGCCTCCCTGGAGCGGTGGACAAGCAGGGTGAGACTGGCGGTCCCGCCGCCCGGCAGCGCCCTGACAAAAATCAGCTTCTTGGCGCTGGTCGCCCCCGCCGCGTCCAGCCCGGGGTCGGCGGGAGGCGTGAAGGCGTAGACCCCGTCGGCGCCGGCCCAGATCTCGAACAGAGGCGCCGGGGAGTCCTCCTCCCAGACGGTCAGGGGGAGGCCCCGCCCGCCGGGACCGCCGCCATTATTATTATCCGCCGGGGCGTCATTGTCGGCGACAATAGTTTTCGCGCCGGCGCCGTCATGATCGGAGACGGCGTCATGATCGGAGGCGCCGTCGTCCGCGCCGACGGTCCGGTCGCCCCGGTCGCCAGGTATGAACTTCAGGAAAAATGTCTGCCCGGTCTGGGGCCAGTAGAGGGGCTCGGGGGAGGTCAGTTCAAAAAGCGGCCAGGCCGGCGCCGGAACGGGGGCGAGACTGTCGTCGGCCGCGGACGAGCCCTCCCGGCCGTAGAGGTTGAAGACGGTCTGGGCGAAGTGCTCGACGCCCCCGCCGGCCACCACCCTGGCCCGCAGGTCGACGGAGCTGTAGCCGCCGGCGGTGACGACGGTCCCGGCCGCCCCGGACGCCGCCTGGTAATAGCCGACGCCGGCGTCATGGTCGTCGCCCCCGCGCAGGTAGGCCGTCCTCAGGCTCCAGAAAAACTCGGCGGCCACGTCCGACGCCTTGGCGGCGGCCGCCCGGCCGCCGGCCAGGACGACCAGCCCCGCCTCGGCCCGCGCCAGGCCCGACTTGGCGAGCTCCGGGGGCGCCAGGTCCAAAATATAAATCGAGGCCTCGCCGGCGCGGGAGAGCGGAGGCGCGGCCAGCCAGAACAAGGCGGCCGCCAGCGTCAGGACCAGCGCCCGCGACGCGGACGGGCGGCCTGAAACAAAGAAAGATTTAACTGAGCTCGACCTCAAAGACGACCCCCGGCAGCCGGCCGGCCCGGGACCGGCGGCCCGGCCGGACGATGCGCCGGGGCCGGGACATAAAAAAACGCCCCGATCCCGGCCAGGATCAGGACGCCCTTTTATCCCAATCGACTATTCCTGCCCGACGCTTGGTCCCCAAGCATGGGCGACGATCCAGGCAAGAATTCTGGCTTGTCCGAACCCGGCCTGAAAAACTTCCGGCCGGGCCGCCCCGAGAAAACAGACGTTCGCTCGGGGCCGGGGGACTCACAGTGATGGGCTCGCTCCCGTTTTTAGCGGGATTGTCTCGCGGCTTCCCCTTTGGTTTGACCAACGGACGGGAAGACTGGATCTATGAAAAAAACTTAAAAAACTTTCGACGAGGACATTATAGCAGCCGGCCGCCCGGTCGGCAAACCCCGGGCCTGGGAACGGTCAGATCGCGACATTTTTTATCCGCGCCGGGGTCCCGCCCGTCGCCGCCCGCCCGTCGAGTTCCTCGTCGACCTCCGCCGGGCCGGCGTCCTCCCCCGGCCCGGCGCCGCCGACGACGATCCGGCGCCTCCCGCGCATGCGGCGGGAGTCTGGCGTCCGGACGCCGCCCCGGCGGGCGGTTTCAGAAAAAAAACCGTCGGCTGAAACCTCCTTCGAAAACCAAAATTGGTTGTCGGAGGAAGAATACCAGAGGAATTTTAAAATGACAACCTTTTATCATCCGCACCCCGCGAAAAGTCAATTTTTCGGCGGGGCGACCAGACAAGGAAGAGGCGGGGGGAAGGCCGGGAAACTGTCAAAAGCCGGCGCGGGGAGGCGGCCGAAAGGCGGGGCGCCCGCGTCAAAGAGGCGGTCGGAGGAAGGCGGGGGTCAGTTTTCGGAGGTGGCGATCCACTTGAACTCGTCGGCCACCTCGGCGAAGACGCCCACCAGGAGGGGGTCGAAATGGCTGCCCTGGCCGTCGATGATGACCCGCACGGCCTCGTCGTGGCTCAGGGCCTTCTTGTAGGGCCGGCCCACGGTCAGGGCGTGGTAGACCACGTTGATGGCCATGATCCTGCCGGGCAGGGGGATGTCCTCGCCGGCCAGGCCGCAGGGGTAGCCGGTGCCGTCCCAGCGCTCCTGGTGGGTCTCGGCGAAGACCTTGGCGTACTTGAGGACCGAGTGGTCGAAGGCCAGGGCCTCCATGCGCGTGAGGATGCGCACCCCCAGGGTCGGATGCTTCTTGACCTCCTCGTACTCGCTGGAGGTCAGCTTGCCTGGCTTGGCCCAGAGGCCGGTGGAGATGGCCAGCTGGCCGACGTCGTGGAGCCGGGCCGACTGCAGCATCAGCTCCAGGTCCCAGTCCTTGATCTGCTCGGCGTAGAGCCCGCGCTCTTTCAAGGCCTTGATCATGATGGCCAGGCCCCGGTGGTCGCGGTTCTCGCGCCCGGAGCCGGCGTCCTTGCGGTACTCCACCAGGGTGGAGACGGTGTTCAAAACCGAGGTCTGCTGCTCGAGGATCTTGCGGCACTTGCTCTCCACCAGGGTCTCGAAGTTGCTCTCGAAGTTCTCCATCTCCTTGCAGTTGCTGTCGAGGACCTTGCGCTGGGACTCCAGGACTTTTTCCTGGGCCAGCACGGAGAGCTGCAGCTCCACGCTTTTTTGCAGGAGCTTCGGCAGGGACGGCTTGACGATGTAGTCGGCCGCCCCCAGGCCCAGGCCTTCTTTCAGGCTGTCGACGTCGGTGCGGCCGCTGAAGATGATGACGGGGATGGCGGCGGTGCGGTCGTTGGCCTTGAGGATCCTCAGGGCCTCCAGCCCGCCCATCTGGGGCATGTCGAGGTCCAGAATGATCAGGTCCGGCTCTTTTCTGGCCAGGAGCTTGAACATCTTGTCGGCCGACTGGACCAGGAAGACCTCGTATGTCTTGGGGAGGGAGGACTTGACCAGCTCGAGGTTGGTGAAGTTGTCGTCGACGACGTAGATGGTCGAGTTTTGGATGCTCGCGGAGGCACGCTTGTTCATTAATAGACACCGGGGACCCGGCGGAATGTCGCCGCCCGGCCGTCGAGTTGATGCCGCTCCAAAACCGTCCCCCGCCTGGCGCCCGACGGGGGGCCCCGTCAGCTGGCCAGGGGGTTGTGCTTGCCGTCGTGGCCGCCCACCAGGGTGTCGTAGCCCTTCCTGAGGCTGGAAAGCTCGGCGTCGTTGCCGTCCAGGGCGCGCCTTTGCGACTCCAAAAGGTTCTGCTGGGCGATGACCGAGAGGTGCAGCTCGACGCTTTTCTGCAGGAGCTTGGGCAGGACCGGCTTGGTCAGAAAATCGGCCGCCCCCAGCTCCAGGCCCTGGCGGAGGCTCTCGGTGTCGGTCAGGCTGCTCAGGAAGATGACGGGGATGGAGGAGGTTTTTTTCTCGGACTTGAGGATCTTGATGGTCTCGAAGCCGTTCATGACCGGCATCTCGACGTCCAGCAGGATCAGGTCGGGCGTCTTCCTGGCCAGAATCTTGAACAGCTTCTCCGCCGACTGCAGGGAGAAAACCTCGTAGGACTTGGGCAGGGACGCCTTGGTGGCGTCCAGGTTGCTAAGGTTGTCGTCGACTATGAAGATGACCGAGTTTTCGGGGGAGCGGCTGAGTCTGCTAAACATGGTGGCATCCAGATCCGATTCGGTTGTGCCCGGCCCCGGGCCGGGGCCGGGGCGGACGGTTGGGGCGCCGCCCGTCAGACGACGGCGCCGGAAGCCGGGCCGGCCGCCTCGGGGCCGGGCGTCCGTCCGCGGACCCCGGGGGGCGCGATTTTAAAGGAGTCGGCCACAGAGGAGAAGACGTCGACCAGGACGGGGTCGAAGTGGCTGCCCCGGCCCTCGACGATGACCCTGACGGCCTCGTCGTGGGAGTGCGGGCTCTTCCAGGGGCGGTAGCCGGTCAGGCCGTCGTAGACGTCGGCCAGGGCCATCAGCCTGCCCGCGAAAGGTATGTTCTCGCCCCTGAGGCCGATGGGGTAGCCGGAGCCGTCCCATTTCTCATGGTGGGTCCCGGCGAAGACCTTGGCCAGACGCAAAAACTGGTGGATGTTGGCGCTGGGGGCCACCTTGTCGAGGATGTCGACGCCCAGGGTGGTGTGCTTCTTGACGGTCTCGAACTCCTCGAAGGTGAGCTTGCCGGGCTTGTTGATGATGCTCTCCTCGATGGCCAGCTTGCCGACGTCGTGGAGGTTGGAGGACTGGACGATGATGTCCCAGTCGACGGGGAAGCCCGCCTCCTCGACGCCGAGGCCGCGGTCGCGCAGGGCCTCCAGCAAGATCCTCAGCTCCCAGTGCCGCAGGGAGACGGGCTCGTTGCCCCGGGAAAAGGTGGCCAAATCGGAGACCGTCTGCAGGATGGCGGTCTGCAGGTCGGCCATCTTGCCGGTCTTGCTGTTGACCGCCTCGAGGAGGAAGCTGCGGTAGTTCTCCAGCTTGAAGTTCTGGGCCTTGAGCCTCGCCGCCTGCTCCTTGATGGTCTTCTGGCAGCCCTTGAGCTTCAGGTGCAGCTGGACGCGGTTGCGGATCAGATGCGGCAGGAAGGGCTTGGGGACGTAGTCGACCGCGCCGCTCTGGATGCCCCTGAGAGCGCTGCTCTGGTCGTGCTTGGCGGTGACGACCACCACGGGGATGTCGTTGGTCAGAGGGTTGGTCTTGAACATCCGCAGGGCCTCGAGGCCGTCGACCTCGGGCATGTCGATGTCCAAAAAAATGATCTGGGGCTTGTGTCCGACGGAGAGGTGCCTGAACAGCTGGGCGACGGAGGAAAGGCCGAGCACCTTGAACTCCTCCCCGCAGCAGTTCTCGCTCAGCCCGAGGTCCTGGAACTCGTCGTCTATGACGACGATCTCCTGGAACCTGTCGTCCAGTCTGGCAGCCATCGGCTCTCCTTTTCCGAAGGATACGAGCATCTCATCCCGCCGGGTGGGGCCTGGGGTCCCCGGTTGTTTCGCCTCCGCCGACGCCCCGCCGGAAAACTAGTTGCCGCGCCGTCCGGGGGGCGGCCCCCCGGATCTTGTGCTAACATGCGGCCGTTAGCCGAAAGAAAACCAAACAAAAGCACCCGTGGCCGCCGACTCGGCCGACCGCCCCGCCCGGGGAGGACAGTCGTTTCGCGCCAAAAAAACTAATCGGAAGACGGCAACAAAATTAACACATAAATTTGACAAATTTCAGACAAAATTAAACCGTCGGGTCACTAAGAAAATCAAATATATGCGATGTAAGTTGGATGAATCCATAGTGACTTAGCTGTCACGCGCAAGGAATTTAGCCACTAAATACAACTAACAACCTAATTTAGAATTCCTATTTTCAACGCATGATGCCATAAAATTTTCAACAAGTCAAACTTCCAGCCGGGCGTCCAAGAATTTTCCTGCGGCGCGGGACAAACTGACAAAACTCATCTCAAATTGCAACCTTGGGACTGTTTGGAATAAACTCGGCACATGGGTCACGCAAGTCCGCTTAATTATGAGTCAAAGCAATATAAGTTCGCCTTGTCTGACAACGCGTAACCGAAAGATGCACTCTGACTGTCGGAACAAGGCATCTCCCGGACGCCCGTCGCAAATTAAGATTATTTGACGCCAAATTTTTCCGGCGTCCGCCTAAACCATGACCAGGCGCCGCAACTTGACGCCGCGACCGGCCCCTGAGAAACGGACACCCGGCCCGCCGTCGGCCGGCCAGCCCCCCGGCCGAAACCGTCGGACAAAACTAAAAAAAACCGGCCCCCGGGAAATCCCGCCCAAGCAAAAATCCCGGTAATATTGGCATATTATCCTGACAAAGTCAACAAGGATTATCCGGGCGCGGCAGTTCTAAATATGAACGATTGTTACGCCCCTATTGGACTTCCGGCCTTTTTCCACCCAATAAAGTCGACCGGCGGGGCCTGCTCAGCCCCTTTTTCTTGTCCAGGCGAGACCAGCCCAACCGACCCAAAAACAAAAAGATAATAATTTTGCGTAGTTAGTATTTGAGAGGGTGACGCCCTCCGAGCAAAATTTGCTCCCCCCCCCTCCTGCCTGCGGTCCAAAAATCTCTCCGGCGACCAAAAATTTAAAACGGTCGAAAAATGATCAACAGGTAAAAACCCCAGCCTGTTCATTTTAAAGACATTTAACTACTGTATCTTGTGTTTCCCCTTGATTAAAGTCACTATATATAGTACTGAATTTGGCCCTAAGAAAAAAA
>JAISET010000183.1 GCA_031264015.1 Deltaproteobacteria bacterium
CGGTGCTCCGGGAAGTGGGTCTCGATGTTGACGGCCACGTCGCGGATGTGGCTGACCATGGTCTTCTCGGCCTTGACGATGTCCCGGTCGGTGATGGTCTTGACGATGGTGTTGTGAAAGGTGAAGGCCCTGGCCACCGAGTCCCGCAGGTGGACGCAGACAGCGGTGATGAACTCCCTCAGGCCGTCCCAGATGATGTCCAGAAACTGCATCAAAAGCTCGTTCTTGCCGCTTTCGATCAGGGCCCGGTGGAACTCGACGTCGAGCTCGGAAAAAAGCCTCGTGTCGCCGACGGCGATGGACTCCCCCTGGTCCAGGAGAATTCTCTGCAGCTTGGCGACGTCCTGGTCGGTGGCCCTCTGGACGGCCAGCCTGATGGCCACCTTCTCGAGGTATAGTCTGGCCTCGACGAACTCCTGGACGTTGATGTGCTGGAGAAAGTAGTACTGCCCGATGCTCGTGAGGACCTCCGAGGGGGAGGACTTGGCCACGACGGTCCCGACCCCCGGCTTGGCCGTCAAAAAACCCAGCACCGTCAGCTTGTTGACGGCCTCGCGGACCGTCGTCCGGCTGACCCCGAACTCCTCGGCCATGGCGTCTTGGTTGGGGAAGCGGTGGCCCTCCCCCAGTTTGCCGCTGGAGATGTCCTGGAACAGGCGGTTGAACACCTCGTCGGCGGCGGACAGTTTTTTGATGGGCTTCATCGGGGGCGGATTTCCTTATTTTAGTAGATAGAGCGGAAGCTGGTGCCAGACGGTCACCAGGACCAGCACGGACAGGGTGATCAGTAAAAAGGGCATGGTCGCCTTGTAAATGTCCATCATGGTGATCTCCGGCGGCGTGATCGACTTCATGTAGAACGAGGACGGGGCGAACGGCGGCGTCAGGTACGAGACCTGCATGTTCATGCAGTACAAAACCCCGAACCAGACGGGGTTGAGATTAAATGACTGGATGACGGGCAGGAAGATGGGAATGGTCAGAAAAAGGATGCCCATCCAGTCCAGAAAGCAGCCCAAAAAGATCCAGATGAGGTTGATGAGGACCAAAGTCCCCCAGACGCCAAGGTTCATGCCGATGATGGTGTCCCGGACGAACTGCGTCCCCCCGGTCAGGGTGTAGGCCCCGATGACCGTCTGGGCGCCGAAGAAGATCCAGGAGAGCATGCAGCTGACCTTGACCGTCTCCAGGCAGGCCTCCCAGAACATTTTCATTGTCAGCGTCCGCATGATGGCGGCCGAGATCATGACCAGCACCACGCCGACTCCGGCGGCCTCGTTGGGGGTGGCCCAGCCCAGGTAGATGGAGCCCAGGACCCCGAAGGTGATCATCAGGGGCAGCACCAGGGTCTTCAGGACGGCGAGCTTGGCCTTCCAGCTCATGTTCCTGAGCTCCTCGGGGGGCAGCGGGGCCGCCTCGGGGTGCCTTTTGCAGTGGAAAATAATAAACCCGATGTACCCGAATGCCAAGACCAGGCCAGGAAGAATTCCGGCGGTGAAGAGCTGGGCCACCGAGACGGAGGCCGTCATGCCGTACACGATGAAGACCACCGAGGGCGGGATGAGGGTGGCCAGACCCCCGCCGGCGGTCAGGGTCCCCAGGCTCAGGGTTTTGTCGTAGCGGTTTTTGAGCATCTGCGGCAGGGCGACCATGCCCAGGGTGATGATCTCGGCCCCGACCACGCCCACCATGGCGGCCATGATGATGTTGGCGAAAATGGTGCCGATGGCCAGCCCGCCCCGGAGCCCCCCGGCCCAGATGTAGGCGGCCTTGAAGAGGCTTTCGGCCACCCCGCTGCGCTGCAGGATGCTCGCCATCATGACGAACAAGGGCACGGCCATCAAAGTCGAGCTCTGGGCCATGTCGAAGATACGGTTGACGAAGCTGCTGATCGGCCCCAGGGTGGGGAACTGGACCAGGCAGATGATCATGGCCACGGCGCCCAGGCTCCAGGACAAGGGCTGCCCCATGACCAGCATGACGATGAGGGCGGCCACCAGGACGACGCTGATCAGTTCTATGCTCATAGCGGCCTCCCCGTGATCGCCAGATGAAGGTTTTTCAGCAGGTTGGCCGTCGACTGCAGGAGGACCAGGATGAAGCCCGCGAACAGGAGGATCTTCATCGGCCAGACCATGGGGTTCCAGGCGGTGTAGCTGTGCTCGTCCAACCTGATCGACTGCATCATGTACGGGTAGATGACCCTGATCATGACGCCGACGTAGAGGGCGACGAAGCAGAAGTTGAAGCAGTCCAAAACGGCCCGCCCCCTCGGCGAGAATTTGGAATAGATGATGTCGACCCTGACGTGGCCGTCGTTTTTGACGTTCAAAGCCCCGCCCAGCAAATAGCAGGCGCCGCAGAGCATGGCGGTGCTCTCGGAGACCCAGAGGGTTGGCCGGTTGAAGATCTGCCGCATGATGATCTCGTAAAAGATGACGATGGCGGCGATGAAGGGCATCGGCGCCCCGGCGTAACCGCAAATTTTAGAGATCCAGCCGACGATGTTGACGAATTTCTTCACTTCCCACCTCCGGAAGCGGTAAAAACCAAAAAAGGGAACGGTTCGGGGCGGGGCCCTGGCCTTCTGGCAAGTCGGGCGCCGCCTGACCCCGGCCCGCCCCGTTCCCGGGGGATGCCGCGGCTCCGACGAGACCCCCCTCGAAAAATAACTGATGTCAAACGGACTAAAGTATGCGGACTAAAGAAAACGGTCCGATGGAAACCGAGCCAAAGGCGGGCGGGCTACTTGATGCGGCCCAGCTCCCGCAGCCAGGCTTCCTGGGACTCGATGACCTCCTTGCAGTCCGCGTTCTTGGTCTTCCACTCCTGCCAGACCTCGATGGCCAGGGCGCGGGCGCGGGCTTTCTCCTCCGGGGACCACTCGATGATCGTGATTTTGGAGCCGGGCTGGCTGTTCCTGGCCACGAAGTCGATGTCGGCCACGGCGATGACCTCGACGCTGTCCCAGCACCAGCGCCTGACGGCCGTCTCGACGATGGCCTTGAGCTCGGGGCTGAGTTTCTCCCACTCGGACGTGTTGACGGTGAAGTCGCCGATCGGCATGGAGTGGAAGCCCGGGTAGATGGCGTAGTCGACGCCGTTGAGCTCGTAGAGGCCCAGGGAGTCGTTGACGCCCACCGTGCTCCAGTCGCAGGCGTCGATGACGCCCTTGTCCAGGGCCGGGAAGATCTCGTTGCCGGGCAGCTGGATGACCGAGGCGCCCGCCGCGGCCATCATCTCGGCCTGCATGCCCTGGGAGAGGCGGATCTTCAGGCCCTTGAAATCCTCGATGCTGCGCAGGGGCTTCCTGCTGGGCCAGGACTCCACGCCCCAGAACATGGCCCCGACCGTGTAGCCGTTGAAGGGCGCGTACAGCTTTCTCAGAAGCTCGAGGCCGCCCTTATAGTTCAGCCAGGTGTCCAGCTCCCATGGATGCTCGTAGGCGAAGATCAGGTCGCTGATGGCCGCGAAGGCGGGGTTCTTGGGCGCCCCGTAGCCGGGCCAGACGTGGATGACCTGCAGGACGTTGTTCTGCAAGGCGTCCAGGGTCTCGTTCTGCGGGACGATGGCCCCGCTGGGATAGGGCTCGATGATCAGCCTGCCGCCGCTCATGACCTTGATGTTCTCGCAGAGCTGCTCGAAGGTCTTCTGGGGAATCTCGCCGGCGTTCCAGAGGGTCTGGGCCTTCCAGACGATGGGGGCGTCCTGGGCTCGGGCCTGCTGACAGAAGAACGCGGCCGCGACGGCGGCCAGCAATAAAAATAAAACTTTCCTCATCTCTTCGCTCCTTTGGCGGAAAAAGTATCCGCAAAACTGGAGGCCCGCCCCGACCCCCCGGCTCGGGGGCGGCGGGGGGGCTCCCGCCAATCTTGTCGGGCGCCGCTTTTTTGGGCTGCCCGGGTCTTTAGTCGACCTTGCCGGTCTTATGCTGGAGTTAAGTTTAATATCGGGTCTATTATTGTTATTTAAATATAAATATAAATATCACAATAAATATCTAATAAGGCATACAGCAAATATTAAAAGTAATATGAGACTCTCGTCATCAACTTAACTAATTATAGTCTACCGTCGACCTGTCTTTTCCATTCGACTGTCCGGCTCATGGGGGCTTTGCGGCCGCAGGGAAATATTAATCAGTATGATAATAGTATTATCATACAAAAGCATCAAGCCGTCAAGTTAAATTTTCATAATCGGCCCGCCCGGAGATCCGAGGCTCTGGAAAAACGGCCTTGAGGCCCTAAAATAGAGGATGGAGAGATTTTCACCATTTGTGTTACGGATGGTGGCTTTTGTCAAATTTTATTTACTGACAATTAGTCCGCTCTTCCGCCGCTGGCTGAGATTTTGGCCCGGCATGATTTAACGCTGCCGACAGTGGGCTTTGGGGCAACTTTAGATGTCTTGCCGCTAACTTTTTCGGCCGGTTTTGGGTAAAAAAGAACAGCCTGCTGATTTTCGCCCGTTCCGGCCGACTCGGGAGACTTTTCCGGGCCGGAGCCCAAAACGAAAAAAGCCGCGGGAGGGTCGTTTTCGGACGCCGTGAAAAATTCGTGACGCCGGGATGGTCCCGCTCGGAAACCGCCGTCGCGTCTTGTCGTTTCGGAGGCTCTCCGAACTAGAAATGTCGGGCTCGGAGCCGGGAGGCGCGCGGGCGGCGGGGTGAGGCGGGCCGGGGAGAGGCGGACTGGCGAGGGGCGGACTGGCGAGGGGCGGGCCGGGGAGGGGAAAAATGGCGGGAACAGGGGCGACTGGAGGGCAAATTGAAAAATTATCCTGATTTGGACGGCAACCGCCTCCCGGGACTGTGATTTATGGTATCATGTCGGCAGCCGGCAGGCCCGGGCGGGAGGGGGACCGGCCGGCTCGGAGAGCCGGGAGGCCCGCCAGGCGGCGGACATCCGATTGCCATGACGGCTCTGACAATGACAACTGTTTACTCTCAATTATTATTTAAAACAACTCAAAATTTATTAATATGCCGCCAGGCTGGCGGATATTAAATGTATCTATCTTTTCAAGTGCGACAGGGCATGACTATACAGTTCAAAGTCCTTCGTTTGAAAGCTGACCGCCGCTTGACTGATTTATTTTCTATGAAATAGCAGAATTAAGCATTTCATCTGTCGAGGCAAGGGGGGCGGCCAACATTATGAGCCGTTTTTTGACTGCGCGGCGAGAAAGATGTAAATTGCAACTTACAGTCAGCCAATATTTTAGCCGGCCAGGCTCCGGCTTGGGAAAAGGCCGGGCCGGCGTCGTCCCGGCGACGGTCGCCGCCGGGGCGCCGCGGGGGAACTAGTCGATGGACGACTGGCTAAATTTAATCAACAAGAATTCCGACAGGCCCAGGTCGTTGCGCGGTCCTCTGATCCTGCTGGTCATGCTCGTCATGATTGCCCTGGCCTTTTGGTTGTTGTACAAGATGGGGCGGAGCAGAATGCCGGTCCCCAAGCCCGCGGGCAGGTCGGAGGCGGTCCTGTCGGCGGATAACAGTCCGGATGGCGGAGGAAGGCTCGGTTATGGCTTCAGGGGTCCGAAGGCTTAGGTTTAGCAGAAAGAAGCCCAACCGCAGGCCTCTTTACGTTCTGATCGTCCTGGTTTTGCTGGTGGCGGGAGGCTGGTGGGGTTTCGGCAAGCTGAGAGAAAAGGGTCTGGAGATCCCCAACCCCCTGTCGGTCTTCTCCTCCGAGACCCAGCCGGAGCCCGCGGCTCCCTCCCCGGCGGCCAGGACGACGACGGCCGACCGGCAGGCGTCCGGCGCGGTTTCGGCCGCCCCCTCCGCCATGGTCGAGGGCGAGACGTCGGTGCGGAGGATTTTGGACGTCGTCATGACCTCCTGGGTCTCCGCCTTGGTCGTGGGCAACTTCACCGACTTTCACGCGCTTCTGGCCAGCGCCTGGCAGCAAAAAGACAGCCCGGCCCAGCTGAAAAGCGCCTACGGGGTTTTGAGCCCCTACAAGGACAACCTGGAGCTCTTCCCCTCGAGGGGCAAGCTGGTCCTTTTGGAGTCCAGGCCCTACGCCCAGGCCGGCCAGGACGCGGCCGAGGGCTACCCCAACATCCGCGACACCATCGGCCCCGAGTCCCCCTGGCTGGTCAGGGGCGAGTGGCGGGCCAACAAGACGGCCCTGGGCTTCACTCTGGTCCTGGACCTGGAGGACGCCCGCTGGCGCCCGTCGCATTTGAGGGTGGAGATTTTCAATTAGGCCGGCCGCCGCGGGCCCCTCGTTTTTTCGGGCCCGGCCGCGACCAGGGGCCGGGAAAAAACTAATCCGTCTCGCCAGCAGGTTTTGCCGACAGGCCTTGACAACAGGTTTTGCCGACGGGCGACGACAACGGGTCCTGCCGGCCAGCCTTGCTAACCGGCTGAAAAAATATGCCCCCGCGGGAACAAAAAATTCCCCCGGGGGCTAAATTTTTTTCTTTTGTCGTCCGGAGTTCTATTTTTATCGTCCGGACGGGATGGTTTTTGAAAATAGGAAATCTTATTTGTGTTTGCGGTTTCCCGGTTTATGAGCTTTCTTCGACTTGGTCCGCCCGGTCGGCCCGGCAGGCGGCGCCGGCCGCGTCGCCCGGATGATTCGTTGGAAGCCCCCCGTCCCCCCGGACAAATATTTGATCTGCCGCGAGCGCGCGGGGTCTCTGAATATCCCCATGTTGTCGGCCCCACGGGTCTGGTCGGGGGCCTCCATGTATTTCTTCTTGTTCTCCGGGCGGGCCATGGCCAGGGGAAGACAGCGCGGCCGCAAGACGTGATTCATCAGCATCCTGGCGGTCCGGCCGCTGCCGTCGCCGAACGGGCGGATGGCGACGAGTTTGTGGCGGGCGTTGAAGGCCAGGGCGTCAATTTGCGAGATCAGGGTTTCGGAAAGGGCGTCCTCGCCCGTCATGCCGAGGACTATGCCCAATCCCAGGCGCAATTTTTTCATCCGGCCGGGCGTCTTGCCACGGGACGGAAATTGTCCGCGCCAGGCGGAGGCCCCGGACTTTCCGCGCTCCCCCCTGCCGACGTCGTGGGTCCCGAGGGCCGCGCCGACCGGGGAGCCGCCTGACCCCGTCGCCGGCGCCCCGAGGGCCCGCTCGTCCGGGTCAGGCGGCGCCGCCTCCTCCAGGGTCGGGGCGCGCCCCTCGAGCGCGGCCGACTGACGGGCGGGCGGGGTCCCGGCCTGCCGCTCGTATTGTCGGAACGCCGGAATGTTTTTCTTCAGGAGTTCAAAAAAAAAACTTTGGTCCGCCGCGGCGCGCCTCCCCGGAAGACGTTCCCCGTCGGCGGGAACGGCGGCTCCGAGCAAAATTTATTTTGTCATGCCGCCGGGTCGGACGGGGGACGTCAATAAAAAACCGGCCGGACGATTGAAGCCGTCCGGCCGGTTTGAAGTGAAAAAGAAGGCGGTCCCGCCGCGTCGGCCGGTCGGACCTTGGCCGGTCAGACCTTTTCCTGGTTGCCCTGGTAGGCCGAGAGGTCCAAAAGGCCGTGTCCGGAAAGGGTGAAGACCAGGCAGCCGGGCTTGCCCCGCCTCTCGAGCTCCAGGGCGGTCAGGCAGGTCTGGGCCAGGGCGTGGGCCGACTCGGGGGCCGGGATGACGTACTCGGACCAGGCCATCATCCGGGCGTACTTGAAGCAGTCGTCGTTGCTGACGGCGGCGGCCGAGATGACCTTGGACTTCAAAAGGGCGCTGACGACGGGCGAGGCCCCGTGGTACCTGAGACCCCCCGCGTGGATGGCCGGGGGCTGGAAGTCCGCGCCCAGGCTGTACATGGGCATGAGGGGGGTGAAGCCCGCGGTGTCGCCGGCGTCGTAGTCGAACTTGCCCCTGGTCAGCGTCGGGCAGCTCTCGGGCTCCACGGCCACGGCCCTGGCCTTGCAGGCGCCGGAGAGGATGTCGGGGACGAAGGGGGCGACCAGGCCGCCGAAGTTGGAGCCGCCGCCGTGGCAGGCGATCAGATAGTCGGGCGTCTCCCCGGCCAGGGCCAGCTGTTTTTGGACCTCCTGGCCGATGACCGTCTGGTGCAGGACGACGTGGTTCAAAACGCTCCCCAGCACGTAGTTGGTGTCGGGCCTCGAGACCGCCTCCTCCACCGCCTCGCTGATGGCCAGGCCCAGGGTGCCCAGGGCCCCGGGGTCGGCGGCCAGGGCGCGGCGGCCGGCCTCGGTCTCCCGGCTGGGGCTGGCCAGGACCTCGGCGCCCATCATGTTCATGATGACCTTGCGGTAGGGCTTCTGCTCGAGGCTGATTTTAACCATGTAGACCCTGGCCGTCATCCCGAACTGCCTGGCGGCGATGGCCATGGCCGTGCCCCACTGGCCCGCCCCCGTCTCGGTGGTCAGCCGGGAGATGCCCGCCTGCTTGTTGAAGTAGGCCTGGGCCATGGCGGTGTTGCTTTTGTGGCTGCCGGAGGGGGAGACGGACTCGTCCTTGTAATATATGCGCGAGCCGACCCCGAGGGCCTTCTCCAGGCGCCTGGCCCTGACCAGGGGGGTGGGGCGCCAGACGGACAGGGCCTCCAGAACCGGCTCCGGGATGGGGTGGAGCCGCTGGTCGCTGACCTCCTGGGCGATCAGGGCGGGCGGGAAGATGCCCGCCAGATCGGAGGGCGAGACCGGCCGGCGGTCCGGGGTCAGGTAGGGGCCCAGAGGCTCGGGCAGGTCGGGGAGGACGTTGTACCAAAAGGCGGGGATCTCGCTTTTGGGCAGGTAGATCTTGTTTTCTTGCACAGACACGGAAACCTCGAAAAAAGGGGGCGGTCGGCCCCCCGGAAAAAAGGGCGGGCCGCCGCGGCCCGGCCCTCGCCCGCCCGGAACCAGCCCGGGCTTGTCGGTCCGAAAGTGAGAGAGGCGTTGAAGTCCCGGCCGGGAGCGACCCCGGCTTTCGGCGTCTTCCGGGAATCTTGTCCGGCGGCGGGCCGGCTTTTATTTGTCTTGGAGAAAGTCTTTTAGTATCAGCTCCGCGGCCCCGGGCAGGTCGTCGGCCACCGGCACCCCCGCCGGCAGGCGGCCCTGGGCCTCGAGACCGTAGGCCGCGCGCACCAGGACGGGAAACCTGACCCCGGCGGCCAGGCCGGCGCCCACGTCCAGCTCCTTGTCCCCCACCATGTAGGAGCGGGACAAGTCGAGCCCGAGGTCCTCGGCGGCGCTTAAAAGCATGCCGGGGGAGGGCTTGCGGCAGGGGCAGCCGGCGTCGGGCAGGTGGGGGCAGAAGTACCAGGCGTCGATCCCGGCCCCGTGATTTTGCCGGAGGTCCAGGTTGATCCGCCGGTGGAGCTCGCGGACGTCCTCCTGGCCGTAGAGCCCCCTGGCCACCCCCGACTGGTTGCTGACGACCACCAGGGCCAGGCCGGCTTTTTGGAGCCGGGCCAGGGCCCCGGGGGCGCCGTCGATCCAGACGAAATCCTCGTGGCGGTAAAGGTATCCTATGTCGCGGTTGATGGTGCCGTCCCGGTCCAAAAAGACCGCCGGCCTCAAAGCCCGGCCGTCCCCCGGGGCGCCCGCGGGCCCGGGGCTACTCACCCGCCTCCACCATGCCCGTGATGGTCTGGCCGACCTGCCCGGCGGGGCTGCTCCCGCCGATCTCGTAGGGCAGGCTGGGGCTGTGGGTCAGGTAGCCGGTGACGGCGGCGTCCACGGCCTGGGCGGCCTCCGTCTCGCCCAGGTTCTCCAGGAGGAGGGCCCCGGAGAGGATGGCGGCCAGGGGGTTGGCCCGGCCCGTGCCCGCGATGGTCGGGGCGGAGCCGTGGACGGGCTCGAACATGCAGAGCCCGTCGCCGATGTTGGCGGAGGGGGAGAGCCCCAGCCCGCCGATCAGGGCCGAGGCCAGGTCGCTGACGATGTCCCCGAACAGGTTGGGGCAGAGGATGACCCCGAAGTCCAGGGGCGCGCGGGGCAGCTGGTAGCAGAGGTTGTCGATGTTCATGGGGGTGAAGGTCATGCCGGGGTGCTTTTTGGCCTCGAGGGCCACCTTCTCGTCCCAGAAGCCGTAGAGCGAGGGGACGGCGTTGGCCTTGCCGGCCACGTGGATGTTTTTCTCGCCCCGCTTGGCGGCCAGCTCGAAGGCCTTTTTGGTGATCCTGGCCACCCCGGGGGCGGTCATGACGCCCAGGGCCGCGGCCGCCTCGGTCCCGGGGGTGAGTTTGACGTTGATGTCCCCGGCCAGGTCGTAATTGCCGCGCCGGCACTTGACCGGGAGGCGCAAATCCCCCGTGCCCCTGCCTCCCAGGCCCATGTAGAAGTCCTCGGTGTTCTCCCGGACGACCAGCAGGTCGATCTTTTGTCCCGGCTCCAGGCTCTTGAGGGGGATCCTGACCCGGGGCAGGGACCTCGCCGGCCTCAGGTTCAGGTACAGGTCGAAATGAAACCTGACGGCCAGCAGAAGCTCCTGCTCCAGCGGGCCCATGGGCACCCTCGGGTCCCCGACGGCCCCCAGCAGCAGGGCCTTGGCGGACCCTATCTCGGCCAGGGCGGAGGCGGGCAGGATCTCGCCCGTCGCCAGGTAGTGGTTGGCCCCGTAGGGCAGGACGTTGCACCTCAGGCCGAAGCCGAAGCGCCTGCCGGCGGCCTCCATGACCTTGAGGGCCTGCCCGGTGACCTCCGGCCCGATGCCGTCCCCGGGGATGACAGCTATGTCGTACTCCATAAGAAACACCTCGAAAACTTCCCCCCGGCCGGGGCCGGATTCCGATCCGGCCCGCGCGGACGGCGGGGGAGGACAAAGACAGGAGAAAAGGGCGAAACTAAAATGTCGGTGGCAGGAAATCCAATTAAAGTAAATTATAAATAGAGTCAAGACAAAAACGTATAAAAAGTGAAATTCACATTTAATTGTTATTAGTCGACTCTAATTGCCGATCAACCTGGCCGCCAAAAACGACGCCGGGGCGGCGGGCGTCCCCGGCCGTCCCCGGCCGTACCCCGGCCCCTCCGCCAACTCCCCGCCGGAACTGAAAAAAACCGGGCCCGACGCCGGGCCGGGCCGCGCGGGGAAAAATAATCGGCCGCGAGCGAAAAAGACGGGCGGGGAGGAAAAGGCGGCGGACGGAGAAAAAAAACAAGCCCCAAATGGCTGATTGTCACCGATTTTAGGGAATTCGGGGCGCGCTGTCAAGGTTAAGTTAGAGAAATTTTGAAATTGAGATTATTATTTGCCATCTTTATGCCCGACGACGGGCCTGTCCGGCGCCCCCGGAAAAATGGAAAAAGACGGGGGCCGCGGTCCGCGGGGCCCCGGGCGGCCAGGGAGGCCGTCCGACTCGTCGGGTAATTTTTACATATTCACTCAGCCGCCTCAATAATTGCATAATTTTTAACTTCGCCCGCGTCCCGGGACTTGCGCGTAAATTTTGAGTCCGCGTTTCCCCCCGGACCGGAAAAACACCCCCCCCGGCCTCCCCTCTCCCGGTCCGGGCCGGGGTCCGGGGCGTTGAATCGGGGCGGGAAAGATAGTAGAGTACAAATCGTTTCGGATCTGTTTTTCCGAGGCCCGCGGCCCCGGGGCCTCTCGCCGGCGGGCCTTTGACGGCCGGCGGCGGGGACTCCCGGTCTTCGGCCGGCCAAAGACGGGTCTTTGGTTCATTTTTGACGCCCGGAGTCCGGCGGAGTCCGACGGCGGCGACCGCCCGCCGGTCATGACGACGTCCGTTTTAGCCCGGCGGCCAGGCCCGCGCCCCGGCCGCCGACATGTGTGGAGGGGGTTCGCATGAACGATTGGGAGCTGGTCGACAACGTCATCAACAACAAGCCCGTCGACAGGGTCCCGGTGGGCTTCTGGTTTCATTTCTTGGACGACGCCGAGACGGGGGACGCCGGGGAGGACCCCTCCATCGCCCGGAGAAACTTCGAGGGCCACCGGCGCTATATAGAGGCCTTCAAGCCCGACCTGGTCAAGATCATGAGCGACGGCTTTTTTTTCTACCCCGTGCCGGGGGGGATCGGGACCCTGACCGGGCCCTCCAGCCTGGGGAGGATCAGGCCCGTCGGGGCGGACCACCCCTGGATCAAGGCCCAGGTGGAGCTGGTCAGGAAGGTGCGGGAGCTCAAGCGGGACACCTTCTATTTCTACAACGTCTTCAGCCCTTTGACGACGCTGAGGTTCATGCTGGGGCGGGGGAGGCTCGTGGAGTACCTCAACACCGAGCGCCAGCTGGTTCTCTCCGCCTTGGACAGGATGCGGGAGGGCCTGTCCTGCCTCTCCTGCGAGGTGGTCAAAAACGGCGGGGCCGACGGGCTGTACCTCTCCGTCCAGAACCCCGACCTCAACTACCTGAGCTCCAAGTATTACGTCGAGAACTTCGCCAAAGGCGAGGTCGACATCCTGGAGAGGACCAACAAGCTGGGCGGCCGCAGCATCCTGCACATCTGCGGCTACGGGGGCGTCCGCAACACGCTGTCCCTCTACAACTCCTACCCGGCCCACATCTTCAGCTGGGCCGTCTCCGTCGAGGGGGTCTCCCTGGGCCAGGGCCGGGGTCTCTTCGGGCACCGGGCCGTGCTGGGGGGCTTCTCCAACGCCGACGGAGGCATCCTTCAGACCGGCGACAAGCTGGGCGTCGAGTTCTACACCAAGGACATCCTCGAGGAGTCCGGCAGGATCGGGGTCATCCTGGGCGCCGACTGCACCATCCCCGCCCCCGCGACTTATGACAGGCTGGAGTGGGTGCGGGGCGAGGCCGGCCTCGTCCCCGGGGCTTTCGGGTTCTGACGGGGCGGGGCGGGAAAAAGTTTCTGGAGGACGGTTTTTTGGCGGGGAGTCTCCCTCCCCGGCATCCGGGCCCCCAGCGTCGGGGGCCTGGGTCCTCCGGATCGGCGGGGGCCGGCTTTGGCCGGCTTTTCGACCCGGAGGGCCTTTTTGTTTTCCGCGGTCCGTCCCGACCCCTCGTCGGTCCCGCCCCGACCCCTCGTCGGTCCCGCCCCGACCCAGTCCCGGGCCCGCCCCGGGCCCGCGCCGGCGGGACTCCCCGGCGGCCGGCGGTCGAAACTTTGGCCCGGGGTCAGATCTTGCGGCTGATTCTTTCGATCAGGAGGATGGGGACGATGGTGGCGATCATCATCAGGGTCGAGAGGGCGTGGATCTCCGGGGTGAGGCCGCGCTTGATGGAGGCGAAGATGAAGATCGGCAGGGTGACGGACTCCGGGCCGTGGGTGAAGAAGCTGATGACGAAGTCGTCCAGGGACAAAGTGAAGGCGAGCATGGCCCCGGCGACGACGCCGGGCATGATCAGGGGCAGGGTGACGCGCCGGAAGTGGAAGAACCTCGAGGCGTAGAGGTCGGTGGCCGCCTCGTCGGTGTCCTTGCCCAGGGATTCGAGCCTGCTGCGCACGACCAGGCAGACGAAAGAGATCTGGAAGGTCACGTGGCCCAAAATGAGCGTCACCATGCCCATCTCGAAGACCGAGGAGACCAGCCGCAGGCAGTTGAAGGCCATGGCCAGGGCCACGGCCATGATGATGTCGGGGACCACCACCGGCAGGTTGACGGCCAGCTCGAAGAGGCGCCGCAGCGAGGCCGGCCAGGGCGTCCGGTAGAGGCCCAGGGCCAGGGACGTCCCCAGGGCGGTCGAGATGACCGTGGAGACCGTCGCCAGCACCAGGCTGTTGCAGGTGGCCTCGATGACGTAGCGGTCGGCCAGGAGCTTCGCGTACCAGTCCAGGGTGAAGCCGCGCCAGGCCAGGCCGTAGCGGGCGTTGTTGACGGAAAAATAGGCCACCGCCAGAGAGGGCAGGTAAAGCAAAACAAGACTGAAAATGGCTATGGCGGCCACGACCGGTCTTTTTTGTTTCATGGCGATTTCCTTTGCCGCCCCGGCGCCCGCCGCCCCGGGCGGGATCTGAAACCGGGCCGCGGGCGAGAAACTAAAACGAAGGCAAAAAACTGAGCCGAAGGCAAAACTAAAACGAAAACAAAAAACCAAAACAAAAGCAAAAAACAAAAATCAAAACAAAAAACTAAAAACTAAAAATTAAAAACTAAAAACTAAAAACTAAAAACTAAAAAGCTAAAAACTAAAACTTAAATTTACGCCCGAACATCGTCCGGCAGGGCGTTCCGAATGGAAACGGCGGCTTTAATTAAAACTTTAAGCGCGACTTTAACCCGGGCTAAAACCTGCTCAGGAACGACTCGTTGTCGCCGGCGTTGTGGCGCCGGAAGACGGCCATGCAGACGAGGGTCATGGCCATCAGCGACATGGACAAGGCGGCGCCGAAGGGCCAGTCCCTGGCCTGGGTGAACTGCTGCTGGATGAAGTTGCCGATGAGCATGGTCTTGGCCCCGCCCAGGATGTCCGTGACCACGAACATGGCCATGGAGGGGATGAAGGTGACGATGACCCCCACGGCGAGACCGGGTCTGGTCTGCGGCAGTATCCCCTCCATGAAGACGCTCCATTTGGAGCCGTAGAGGTCCCTGGCCGCCTCCAGGATCTCCCAGTTGATGCGCTCGACGCTGGCGTAGAGGGGCAGGGCCATGAAGGGCAGGAAGGTGCTGACCATGCCCAGGTAGACCGCCAGGTTGCCGGGGTACAGCGACCCGCCCTCGGGGATGACTCCCATCCAGGCCAGCGCCCTCGCGGGCGGCATGGCCGGGCCCAGGATCAGCAGCCAGGCGTAGGCCCTGACCACGACGTTGGTCCAGAAGGGGACGACGATGAGGATCAGCCAGCAGACCCTGGCGCGGCGCGGCCGGGTGGCGATGTGGAAGGTCAGGGGGTAGGCCAGCAGCGCGCAGGCGACGGTGGTGACGGTGGCCACCACGAAGCTGCGGACGAGAATGAGGAAGAAGGCGGGCTGCCAGCCGAAGAGGCTGAAACCGGCCAGGCGGGAGTAGTTTTCCAGGCTGGGCTCGGGGACGATCTGCCCGTACTCGCCCCTGGTGGCGAAGGACAGGGCGAACAGGAGGACGCAGGGCAGCAGCAGCAGGAGCGTCACCCACATGAGGGGCGGGAGGGCCAGGAACAGGGACCTGACCCGCAGGGCCGCCCTGGTGGTCAGCTCGCCCCTCCAGACCAGCAGGCCGCCCCCGTCGCCGGCCCCGGGGCCCGGGTCGCGGCCGGTCCGGGAAAATTCGGAGCCGTCGGGGCCGGCCCCGTCCCGTCCGCGGTTTTTGTCGTCCGCCGGCGGGCCCCCGGGTTTGAATTCAAAAATGTCAGCTCCCACGCGGGCCCCCTTTCTCGCCCCCCCCGGCGTCCCCGGCGCCCCGGGTCTTCCCGGGCGCCCGCGGTCGCGGGGAGGCTGGAAAAAAAATCCGGGCCGGGCCGGAGGTTTTCCGTCCCGGCCCAGCCGTTGATGGGCGGCGCGTTTTCAGCTGAGGGAATATTTGTCCAGCGGGACGATGTTTTCGGGGGGGAAGCGGACGGCCACCCTCTGTCCCTCGGTGAGGTACTTGGAGGTCCTGGCCTTGACGGAGACGGCGCCCCCGGTGAAGGAGTCGTCCGGGGACCGCAGAAGATGCAGGTCCAGGCCCTGGCCGTTGAAGACGGGGTCGTAGACCGTGGCCTCGAACCAGTTGCCGGACTCGTCGGCGACGGCCGGGCGGGCCTCCTCGTGGATCTCGATCCTGTCCGGCCAGATGAGCATCTTGCCGATGTCCCAGGCGGGCTTCTCGTGAAAGTCCATGACGCCGAAGGGGGTCGAGTAGCTCATGTCGGACAGGTGCCTGGCGTCGATGATGTTCTTTTTCGAGGCGCCCAGGAACTCGGCCACGAAGGTGGTCTGGGGCTTGGAGTAGACCTGCTGGGTGGGCCCGAACTGGACCATCTCCCCGCCGTCCATGATGGCCAGCTTGTTGGAGAGCATCTTGGCCTCGTTCTGGTCGTGGGTGACCAGAACGAAGGTCGTGCCCAGGCGCTTCTGCAGGCTCCTGAGCTCGTCCTGGACCTGGCCCCTCAGATGGGCGTCCAGGGCGGACATGGGCTCGTCCAGCAGCAGGATCTCGGGCTCGTTGACCAGGGCCCTGGCCAGGGCCACCCTCTGCTTCTGCCCGCCGGAGAGCTCGTGGGGCCTGCGGGTCTCCAGGCCGCCCATCTGCATGAGCTCCAGGATGTCCGCGACCCTGGCCTTGACCTCCCGGTCGGAGACCTTCTTGGCCCTGAGTCCGAAGGCGACGTTGTCATGGACGTTTAGGTGGGGGAAGAGCGCGTAGCTTTGGAAGACCATGTTGACTGGTCTTTGGGACGCCGGGAGCCTGGTCAGCTCCCTGGAGCCGAGGAAAACCCTCCCCTTGTCGGGAAGCTCCAAACCGGCGATGATGCGCAGAAGAGTTGTCTTTCCGCAGCCCGAGGGGCCCAGAATGGCGTAGATTTCGCCTTTTTCGACGGAAAGGTCGACGTTCGACAAGGCCCTGTGGCCCCCGAACGCCTTGGACACGCCAAAGCAAGACAAGCCGTTATCGATCTGGTTCAATTCCTCTCATATGCCTCCCTTCAACCCGAAAAGTCCTGGAGCCGCTTTTTTTTTAGGGCCGACACTCGGACTGGTAGGACGCTTTTGGGGGTGCCTTGCCCGGTAAGGCCGGGTAGGTCGGGTCGTGGTTTTTTGAGCGACCAAGCGCTTGACATCCTAGCAGTGATCGGTGGCGAGCAACTCCTGACCGAATATGAATCCCCCAACAGGGATGTCGCAAGATATCACAGGCCGCCCCCCCCGTCAAACATTTTTTTTCCGCGCTTGTCGTCGTTAGAAGATATAGTCCTGACCATCTAAATTCCATATTTCCGCGTCGTTATAAATTTTGGTCCGTATTTTTAATTATTAGCTATAAAATTCCCGCCGCGAGTGACAAATTCGCCGTTTTCGCCCCCCGGCCCCTCCCGGCCGCCCCGAGGCGCCGGGGAGGCCGCCCCCCTCGTTTTCCCGACCTTTTGGCGGGCCAGGATCGAGCGCGTAAAAGACTTGCCGAAAAAAAATGTACATGGTATAAAATCTGTCTGCCCGAAATCGGAAAAACTGGATAACAACGCCGTCTTCCGCCCGGGGAGCCCGCGGCCCGCCCGCTCTTTCCCCCCGCGCGGTCTGGCGGGCGGGGAGCCGCCATGGTCCCGTCCGGGTCTCCGCGCGCCCGGCGGGGACCCGCCTCGGACCCGCCTCGGGCCCGCCTCGGACCCGGCGGGCGGGCGGCCGGTTGCAACCGGCGTCGAAACATGTCGCCGGGGGGGGCGGGATCGGCCGCGCGGGGATCATTGTTGACAAGATCGGGCCCGGGGGAGTAATTTAGCCGCGGTTCGATCTTATCGGAACTACGGTTAAAAACCGTGGCGGACCCGCCGCTGTGAACGGGTACGGCCCGCCGCCTCGGGCCGGGGGGCAAAGCGCCCCCGGCCGGCCACTGGGCGTCCCGCCCGGGAAGGCCGCGGCGCTATTGGCCGGCTGATCCGTGAGCCAGAAGACCGGTCGAACCGGGAGCCACAAGGCGGCGCCCCGCCCCGGCTCCGTGACCCGGACGGTCGATGGCAAAGACCTCCTTTCTGACCCGCCGGCCGCCCGGGCCGGGGCGGCGTCGCCCGACGCCCCCGCCCGGCTCCTTTTGGGCGCCCCGGCGGTGAAAGGAAACAAATCATGTTCTCCCTCGCCAAAAACAACCTCTCCCCCTTCGTCGAAATCAGCGCCGGCGTGACCACCTTCTTCTCCATGGTCTACGTGCTGGCCGCCAACCCCCAGATCCTCTCCGGGGCCGGGGTGCCCGCGCCCGCCCTGTTCACGGCCACCGCCCTGGGCGTCATCGTCGCCACCCTGATCATGGCCCTGGCGGCCAACCTGCCCTTCGCCGTGGCCCCGGGCATGGGCCTCAACGCCTTCTTCGTGGTCATAGTCACCCAGATGGGCTTCACCGTGCCCCAGGCCCTGACGGCCGTCCTGCTCTCCGGGGTCCTCTTCGTGCTGCTCTCGGTCTCGCCTCTGCGGGAAAAAGTGCTGGCCGAGGTGCCCGAGTGTCTCCAGCACGGGGTCTGCGCGGGCATCGGCGTCATGATCGCCTACATCGGCCTCAAGAACGGCGGCCTGGTCGACTTCTCCGTCGTCCCGCTGCCGGGGGCCGACGGGGCCCCCCCGGCCTACCTGGTCAACCCCGGCCTGGGCCCCGTCTCCGGGGGGCCGGCCTTGCTGGTCGCGCTGGGGCTCATGGTCACGGGCGTCCTGCTGGCTCTCAAGATCCGCTTCGCCATACTCATGGGCATCGTCGTCACGACCGTCGTCGGCGTGCCCCTGGGGGTGACCGACGTCTCCCCCCTGTCCGCGGGCTTCGTCTCCGCCCCGCCGGCCGTCGGCCCCCTCATGTTCAACTTCGACTTCTCCGTTCTCTCGTCCCTCAGTTTTTGGAGCGTGGTCCTGACGCTTTTGTTCATGGAGGTCGTCGACGGCCTGGCGGGGTTCCTGGGCCTCTTCGGCGTCATGGGCGCCGACGGCGAGCGCTACCGCCCGAAGATGGGCAGGGCCTTCGTCGCCGACTCCCTGGGCGTGGTGGCCGGCAGCTGCCTGGGGCTTTCCCCGAACACCACCTACGCCGAGAGCGGCACGGGCGTCGCCTCCGGGGGGCGCTCGGGTCTCGCCGCCCTGGTGGTGGCCGTCTGCTTCTTCCTGGCCCTGTTCGTCTCGCCCCTGTTCATGATCGTCCCCTTCGCCGCCGTGGCCCCGGCCCTGGTCATGGTGGGCATGCTGATGCTCCGCTCCGTGACCCGCGTCGACTTCCAGGACCACGCGGAGATCTTTCCGGCCTTCGTCGTTCTGATCGTCATCGCCCTGAGCTGGCGCATCTCCGACGGCCTGGCCATGGGCTGGCTGGTCTACATCCTCATGAGGGTCGTCTCCGGCCGGGCCAGGCAGCTCACCCCCACCGTCTGGGTGGTGGGCCTCGTCTTCGCCCTGAAAATGTTTCTGGTCTGAGGCCGCCCGCCCCCGCCCGCCCCGGACTCCCCGGACGGGCGGCGGACGGGAAGTCCCGCCCGCGCGGCCCGGCCCCGCCCGGCCCGACAACCCCGCCTCCCCCGGCCGGTGTCCCCCATGAGCCTTAAAGCCGTCAAGGAAGACCTCTTCAGGCGTCTCGCCCTGGCCGCGGCCGCGGCCGGGGGGCGGCTCTACGTCGCCGGGGGCCTGGTCCGCGACGCCTTTTTTGAGGAAATCGGCGGGGGGCGGCCCCTCTCCGAGGAGGCCCGGCTCCTGGCCGACAGGGACGCGGTCTGCCTGGGCCTGGACCTGGAGGGCGTCAGGGGCGCCCTGTCCGCTTTCGGCCCGGGCGCGGCGGTCGGCCACAGGACGCTGGCCGCCTCCCGGGAGAAGGAGCCTTTCCTGGTGCCCCTAAATGTCGGGGGCGTCCGGGCGACCGTCACCGCCGGCCGGCGCGCGCTGGGCGGCCGGGTCGTATTCGACCCCGGGGCCGGCCTGGAGGAGGACTCCCTCAGCCGGGACTTCACGATCAACAGCCTGCACTACGACCCGCTGGCCGAAAAGTTCGTCGTGCCGCCGGGGGCCGGGGACGACTTTCGGGCCCGCAGGCTGGAGATCCGCTCGCCCGGGGCCCTCAGGGACGACCCCCTGCGGATTTTGCGGGCCATGGTTCTGCTCTCGAGGCTGGGGCTCGCCCCGGGCCCGGGGCTGCTGGCGGCCGCGGGGCGGGACTGGCCGGGGCTGGGGCTGCTGCCCGCGGGCAGGCTCTGGCCGGAGTGGCGCCGGTGGGCCCTGTCGGCGAGGCCGCGGCTCGGGCTCGAGTATTTGAAAAGCAGCGGCGCCCTGGCCTTCTGGCCGGAATTGTCGGCCCTGGTCGGCTCCCCCCAGCGCTGGAAATTTCATCCCGAGGGCGACGCCTGGAACCACACCGCGCTGGTCGTCCAGTCCATGGGCGAGCTCGGTTTGACGGAGGCCCGGGGCCGGGTCTTTCTGACCATGGCGGCGCTGCTGCACGACGTCGGCAAACCGAAAGCCACCGAGACCCTGCCCGACGGGAGCGTCTCCACCAGGGGCCACGGCCCGGCGGGGCTGCCCCTGGCCGCCAAGTTTTTGCGGGAGGCCGGGGCGCCCGGGATCGTCGCCAAGAAGGTTCTGAGGCTCGTCGGACGCCACATGGACCTGACCTTCCGCCCCCCGGAAAAGATGAGTCTCACCGTCCTGGCCCGCAGGCTGCACCCGCTCTGCGACCTGTCCCATTTCTGGGCCCTGGCCAGGGCCGACTGGAACGGCCGCCGTCCCAACCTGGAGAGCTACCCCTGGAGCCTCGACGAGTTTCTGGAGCCGGTGGGCGGCCGGGTCGGGCCCGGGGAGATCCCCCTGGAGGCCCCGGAGCTGATGGCCCGCCTGGGCCTCCCCGGAGGGCCGGCGGTCGGCGGGCTCATGCGGGCCGTCGCCGAGGCCTTCGACCTGGGCCGGGTCTCCACCAGGGAGGAGGCCCTGGAGCTGGCCGCCTCGCTCCTGGCGGAGACGGGCCCGGACGGCCCCCGGCCGGCCTCCCGGCGTCCGCCGGACGGGCGGGCGGGCGCGGCCTGACGGACGCGGCAGGCGGCGGCGATCCCGGCCCGCCCGGGGGCGGGGACCACCTTTTTTTGCTTTCGTCGTCCTCTCTCATTATAATATCTATGTAAAAAAAACAGTTTTGGGCCCCCGGGGCCGAAAGGCTGTTTTCTAGTCGGGACCGTCAGCGGATCGAGGTTTTTGAGTGGAAACGGCTTCGGGCGGCCTTTTGGCCCGGGGCCCGGCAAAAACGCGCCCGTCCGGCGGGCCCGTCCGGCGCGCCGTTTTCGCGGCGGCGCCCCGGTTTTTCCCGGGGGCCGCGGGGCGTCTTTTCCGCGAGACATGTCCGGGGATTATTATGACCAATTTAGCAATCATAGGCACGCAGTGGGGCGACGAGGGCAAGGGCAAGGTCGTCGACCTGCTGGCCGAGGGGGCCGACATGGTCGTCCGCTTCCAGGGGGGCAACAACGCCGGGCACACCCTGGTGGTCGGGGACGAGACCTACGCCCTGCACCTGGTCCCCTCCGGCATCCTCCACGAGGAGAAGACGTGCGTCATCGGCTCCGGCGTGGTGGTGGACCCCGCCGTCCTGCTGGGGGAGATCGACGCCCTGGTCGCCAGGGGGGTGAGGGTCAGCCCCGAAAACTTGCGGGTCAGCGAGAAGGCCCACGTCATCCTGCCGTACCACAAGCTCCTCGACGAGGCCCGGGAGAGCCGCGCCAAGGACGGCAAGATCGGCACCACCGGCCGGGGCATCGGGCCCGCCTACGAGGACAAGGCGTCGCGCTGCGGCCTGCGGCTGGGGGATCTGCGCGACCTCGATTATTTCCGCTCCCGGGCGGCCGGGGCGCTGGACGAGAAGAACTGCCTGCTGGCCGGCCTCTACGGCCTGCCCCCGGTGGGCCTCGAGCAGATCATGACTTTGGCCGCCGGCTGGCGGGAGAGGCTCGCGCCGTATCTGTGCGACGCGGCGAGGCTGGTGCAGAGGGCCTCCGAGGAAAAAAAGAACGTCCTCTTCGAGGGGGCCCAGGGCGTGCAGCTGGACATCGACCACGGCACCTACCCCTACGTGACCAGCTCCAACCCCGGCGCCGGCGCCGTGGCCGTGGGCGCGGGCCTGCCGCCCAGGGAGCTGCACGCGGTCGTGGGCCTCGTCAAGGCCTACACCAGCCGGGTGGGCGAGGGGCCCTTCCCCACGGAGCTTTCGGACCGGACCGGCGAGACCATCAGGGCCGTCGGCCGCGAGTACGGCACCACCACCGGCAGGCCCAGGCGCTGCGGCTGGCTGGACGCCGTGGTCGTGCGGGCGGCCGTGCGCCTCTGCGGGATCGGGCTGCTGGCCGTCACCAAGCTGGACGTTCTGGCCGGCCTCCCCGAGCTGAAGATCGCCGTGGCCTACGAGCTCGACGGGCGGAGGATCGACCACGTCCCCGCCTCCCTCAAAGACTTTTCCAGGGTCAGGCCCGTCTACGAGAGCTTCGAGGGCTTCGCGGCCGGGGAGGTCGCCGGGGCCGGGGACTACCGGAGTCTGCCCAAGGCGGCCAAAAAGTACCTCGCCGCCCTCTGCCGGTCCGTCGGCGCCGAAGAGGGGCTCGTCTCCGTCGGCCCCGAGAGAAGCCAGACCATCGTCCTCCGCAAGTTTTTCTAAGGAACGGGCCCGGCCGGCGGGACCCGGCTCGCGGCGGGCGGGTCCGGCTGGCCGGCGGCTGTTTTTTTCCTATCGCCGCGCGCCCGGGTCTTTCGGGACCGGCCCGCAGGCTCGCGCCGGGCCGGGCGCGGTCCTCCGCGCCGGCGAGGGCGCCGGCGAGGGCGCCGGCCGGCGGGACATTTCAGACCTCCGCCGCCCCCGCCGGGCGGGCGGCGCCCCGCGGCCCGGCGGGGTCTTTCGGTCGGGGGGGGCCGTCGGATGGACAACCAACGTCTCGAGGAGCTCGAGGCCAAGCTGGAGATCTACAAAAGGACTCTGACGGAGATTTACGAGCGCTACACCCAGAAGCTCGAGGAGCTCTCCCTGGTCAGGCGGGTGGGCGACGCCCTGCGCACGACCATGACCGTGGAGTCCCTGGCCTCCGCCCTGATGGCCACGGTGGCCCACGAGGTGGTGGCCGACCGCCTGGCCCTGATCCTCATGGAGGCGGGGGACGGCGCCGTGCTCAGGGTGCGGGCGGCCTACTGGGCGGACAGGGAGGAGTTCAAGTTTTATCAGGAGGGCCTGGGGGCCGCCTGGTCGACGTCCCTTCTGGGGCCCGGCTTCCGGGAGGCGGATCTGACCAAGCCCATCACCGTGGCCGAGGCGCCCTCCGGCTCGGACCCCCTGGGGCTCCCGGACGAGTTTCCCAGGACGCTCCTTTTGGCGCCGTTTTTGGTCAGGGGCAGGTTTCTGGGCTCCCTGGTCCTGTCGCGGCCCTCGGCCCAGCCCTTCTCGCCCGAGAACGAGCACATGCTCTCCATCATGGCCGACCAGGCCAGCGCCGCCCTCTCCAACGTGCAGCTCTTCGACGAGCTCAACCGCATCAACTACCGCCTGATCGACTCCGAAAAAAGGGCCCGGGAGAGCTCGGACTATCTCGAGAGACTTCTGGAGACCGCCAACGACGCCATCCTGACCCTGGACGGCCAGGGCCGGGTCACCTACTCCAACCGCAAGGCGGGCCAGTGGGGCTGGACCAAGGACGAGCTGCTGGGCCGCGAGTTCCGGATGTTTCTGGAGCAGGGCAGCCCCGGCCTGGGCGAGTGGGCCGGGTTGAGCCCGCCCCCGGTGGACAGGCTCCTGGAGGGCATCCTGACCACCCGCGGGGGGGAGCGCCGCACGGTCCTGATCTCCACCTCGTCGGTCGGCCTCGACGACCTGGGCCGGGACCACTCCTGGATGATCATGGTCAGCGACCTGACCGAGAGGCGCCAGCTGGAGCGGCAGCTTCTGCATTCCGAAAAGCTGGCCTCCATAGGGCTGCTGGCCGCGGGCGTGGCCCACGAGGTCGGGAACCCGCTCTCGGCCATCTCCGGCTACGCCCAGATCCTCATGGCCGGGGCCGAGAGCCAGGGCGAGCGCCAGGAGTATCTGACGGCCATCCTCAACCAGACCGGGCGCATCCAGAAGATCATCAGGGAGCTTCTGGACTACTCCAAGCCCTCCAGGGGGCTGCTCGAGACCCTCGACCTCAGCGTCCATCTGCCCCGCATCATCGGCATGCTGGAGTCCCAGCGGGCCCTGTCGCGGCTGAAAATCGCCTACGGGGAGGGCTTCGACGAGCCGCACCTGGTGACCATGGACCGGGACCATCTGGCCCAGGTGGTGGTCATCGTGGCCATGAACGCCGCCCAGGCCATGGAGGGCCAGACGGAGCCGGAGCCGGAGCTGTCCCTGGGCCTGGGCCGCGAGGCGGGCTGGGTCCTGATGACCCTGGCCGACAACGGCCCCGGCATGAGCCTGGAGGTCAGAAACAGGGTCTTCGACCCCTTCTTCACCACCAAGGGCCCCGGCCAGGGCACGGGCCTGGGCCTGGCCATCTGCCAGAGGATAGTCGACTCGTACCGGGGCCGGCTCGACCTGTCCGCCGCCCCGGGCGAGGGCTCCAGGTTCGTCATCCGCTGGCCGGAAGGGAGGGCCTAGGGCATGGCCAAGCAGCCCGGGGACGTGCTCATCGTCGACGACGAGGAGCACATCCGCAAGATCATGGCCATCATGCTCGGCAAGAGGGGCCACCGCTGCCGCACGGCCGCCTCGGGCCCGGAGGCCCTGGAGCTGGTCGGGCGGGAGAGCTTCGACGTCGTCTTCACCGACCTGAACATGCCCGGCATGGACGGGCTGGGGCTTCTGGCCAGGCTGCGCTCCCTGGCCCCGGAGACCATGGTCATCATGGTCACCGCCTTCGCCTCGGTGGACACGGCCATCAGGGCCATGAAGGAGGGGGCCTACGACTATATCGCCAAGCCCTTCAGCGACGAGGAGATCGGCCTGGTCCTGGAGAAGGCCCTGGAGCGCGGCAGGCTTGTCGACGAGAACAGGCGCCTGAAGCGCGAGATCGGCGAGCGCCGGGACGCCAGCCTGTTTCTGGGCCACAGCCCGGCCATGACCAAGGTGTTCGACATCATCGCCAAGGTGGCCGAGACCAAGGCCACGGTTCTGATCACCGGGGAGAGCGGCACCGGCAAGGAGCTGGCCGCCCGCTCCATCCACCAGAACGGCCCCCGCTCCGAGCGCCCCTTCGTCGCCGTCAACTGCGGGGCCGTCCCCCGGAACCTGATGGAGAGCGAGTTTTTCGGGCACGTCCGGGGCGCCTTCACCGGGGCCGACAAGGCCAAGACGGGCCTGGTGGCCGAGGCCGACGGCGGGACGCTGTTTCTCGACGAGGTCAGCGAGCTGCCCCTGGAGATGCAGGTCAAACTGCTCCGGGTCCTCCAGGAGGAGGAGGTGCGCCGGGTGGGCGAGAACTCCCCCCGCAAGGTGGACCTGCGCGTGGTGGCCGCCACCAACAAGAACCTGCAGATGGAGGTCGCCCACGCCCGCTTCCGGGAGGACCTCTACTACCGCCTGAACGTCATCACTCTCAGGATGCCGACGCTGCGCGAGCGCCCCGAGGACATCCCCGAGCTGGCCGCCCACTTCCTGGCCCAGGCCGTCGTCAAAAACCAGCTGGGCCCCAAGAGGCTCTCCCCCGCCGCCCTGAGGATCATGTCCGCCCAGACTTTCGGCGGCAACGTCAGGGCCCTGAAAAACGTCGTCGAGCAGGCCGCCATCATGAGCGACGGCCCGGTCGTCGGCCCGGGCGACCTGCCCTTCGGACTCCCCATCGGCGGCTGGCCCGACGACGCCGGCGGCGTCCGGAGCGTCCGGGTGAGCCTGCCCGGCACCTGGACCGATTTGAAGCATGCCATTAAAAGCGTCAACGAGATAGTCGAGCGCCAGATGATCAGCCGGGTCCTGGACGCCCAGGGCGGCAACCGCTCCAAGGCCGCCGACGTTCTTGGCCTGAGCCGCCGCTCCCTCATCACCAAGATAAGCCTCTACGACATCAAAGACGGCGACTACTCCGGGGACGACGACGACGCCGACGACGACGCCGACGCGGACGGTCAGCCCGACGCGGGGACGGCCGGCGGCGGGGACCAGGCGGGGCCCGTTTCCGCCGCGGACCGCCCGGAGTTCAATCTCGTCGCCAACGAGGACCGCGGCCAGAAGTTGAGCTCGGACTTCGGCGCCCTGGACCACTCGGGCGACGGGCCCCCCGCCGTCTCCGGCAAAAGCCCCTCCCCCGGGCGCGTCGCGGCCGGCTCCGCGGCGGCCGCGGTCAAGGCTTCCGGCAGTTCCGACGACGACGGGTCGGAATAGCGGCAAAGACGGGAAAGACGGGAAAGACGGGAAAGACGGAAAAGACGGAAAGGACGGAAAGGACGGAAAGGACGGAAAGGACGGAAAGGACGGAAA
>JAISET010000067.1 GCA_031264015.1 Deltaproteobacteria bacterium
ATTTTTTAACCGCCGATTAAAGAAACATTTTGACACCAATTTGCCGAACAGGCGACGAAACGCCTCACAAATAAATTTAGAGTAATATTATTCAGTAGTTAGACCAGTTTCGTTTCAGGCACAAAAAATGCAAAGACCTTTTGACAGCGGCCCGCCGGGGTAGTATAATCACTGCTATCCGGCTGACCTTTCTTAGCCTTAGGACGACCCAGGACTAAGAATCGCCCTTTCAGCGTCCGCAGAAACCAGGGCCTCTCCTGAACTCCGGTTGGTGCGATGAAGTGTCTCGAGTCAGATTTCTTATTCTCTGCTCTCTCGTCGGTTTTGTCATCATGCTGGCGGTCCTGCTCTGGAACGCCGGCAACCTCGCCGGGTTCAAGCTGGGCAGCCTCCGGGGCATGCTGCCGGCCAACGTGGACATGCGGCTGGGCAACCTGGTGCTGAGCGAGACGGGCGCCCAGGGCCGCTCCCTGTCCGTGGTGGCCGCCACCGCCCACTATTATAAGGACGAGGACTACTTCCTGCTCCAGGACGTCACCTCCGACATCGAGTCCCAGGGCAACCGCTACTCCATCAAGGCCGACAGCGGCCGCTACGAGCCCGGCCTCAAGCTGGTGACGCTGACCGGCTCCGTCCGCAGCTCCGACGCCAGGGGGCGCGTCATCACCGGACCCAGGATGGAGATCAACATGACCGAGGCCACCTTCTCCAGCTCCGACGAGTTCTGCCTGGAAGACCCCACCCTGAGCCTCTCCGGCAAGGGCTTCCTCTACCGCACCAACACCGGGCAGCTGGAGGTCGACGGCCGGGTCTTCATGATGATCACCCAGGACCTCCCGGCGGACGAGTAAGACCGGGACGGGGCGACTTGGCGGGCCGACTGACGGGCCGACTGGCCGACTGGCGGGCCGAGACGACGGATAAAATTTAAGCTTTGGCTGATATTTTTAGTTCTTTTAGTTCTATAATCAACCATTAGTCAACTAAGATAGTTACTTTCAAATTACTGTTATAGATATTTATATTATCTTATTTTAGTAATTTTTGTCTCTGCCTCTAAACCGCCTTGAATTCATAGTTTTTTCACGTTTTTTTTCGGTTTTCGCCTCGCGCAGATTTTTTCCGACGGCTTGCCCCTCGTCGTCCTCGGTTCGGAGGACGGTTTCGAGTCATAAGCCCACAAAATAACCGGCCTGTTTTTTTCGGGCCTTATGCACAAGAAACTTTAGCACTTTCTTATGAGCCAAATTTTTCGCCATCTTTTGCGGGCGGGCCTCCTCCTCGCCGTTCTCGGGCTCGTCGGCCCCGGGGCGGCCGCGGCCGCGGACACCCCCATCGGCAGCAGCAACGGCCCCATCTCCATCTCCGCCGACCGCATGACCGCCGACGACAACAGCCGCGTCGTCACCTTCACGGGCAGGGTCATCACCCGTCAGGACGACATGATCATCACCTGCGACCTCATGCGCGTCCACTACCAGCCTGTCGGCGGCAACGCCGACGCCGGCTCGACCCCGGGCATCCCCGCCCCGCCGCCCTCCGCGGCCCGCCCGACCGACGGGCAGGCCGGCGCGGGCTCCGTCCCCGAGCCCCTCGACGCCCCGCCGGCGGCCGAGACGGTCGACGGCGGCTCCCCGGCCACGCCCCTGGACGGAGGGCAGGAGATCTACCGCATCGACTGCGAGGGCTCGGTGAAGATCCAGCAGCGCGACCGCCTGGCCGTGGGCCAGAAGGCCCTGTACCTGGCCAAGTCCGAGCCCAGACGCCTGATACTGACCGGGGACGCCAGGGTCTGGGAGAACGGCAACTCCGTCACCGGCCACCAGGTCGTCTACTACCTGGACCAGAACCGCAGCCAGGTGGAGAGCCGCGAAAACCAGAGGGTCAGGGCGTTTTTGGACGAAGGCGGCCAGCGGCAGTGAGCAAGCCCAGACACCTGGCCGCCACCGGACTAGTCAAGGCCTACGGCTCGAGAAAGGTCGTCGACGGGGTGGACATCTCCCTGGGGGTGGGCGAGATATGCGGGCTGCTGGGACCCAACGGGGCCGGCAAGACCACCACCTTCTACATGCTGGTGGGCCTCATTTCCCCGGACTCCGGGGTGGTGCTCCTGGACGACCACGACCTGACCGACTCGCCCATGTTCAAAAGGGCGCGCATGGGCCTCACCTACCTGCCCCAGGAGCCCTCGGTCTTCCGCAGGCTCACCGTGGCCGAGAACGTCCTGGCCGTCCTGGAGACTCTGGAGCCCGACGCCAGGGCCAGGGCCAACAGGCTCGAGGTGCTTTTAAGCGAGCTGGGTCTGACCCACCTGGCCGACAACATGGCCATCTCGCTTTCTGGCGGGGAGAGGCGCAGGCTGGAGATCACCCGCGCCCTGGCCATGAACCCGGTCTTCCTGCTCTTCGACGAGCCCTTCGCCGGCATCGACCCCATTGCCGTCGGCGACATCCAGCAGCTCATCAGGCTGCTCAAGGCCAAGGGCATGGGCGTGCTGATCTCCGACCACAACGTCCGCGAGACCCTGCACGTCTGCGACAGGGCCTACATCATCAACCAGGGCCGGGTCCTCCGGGAGGGCCTGCCCCAGGAGCTGGCCGAGGACGAGGCGGTGCGCCGCATCTATCTGGGCCAGGGCTTCTCCCTCTAGACGGGGGCGGGCCCCGCGGCATGAAAAATTAAAAGGGCGGCCGCCGGATTAAAAAAAGGCGGCCGCCCGGGGGAAAAGGGACGGGGCGTCGGGGCCGCCCCGGCCCCCCGCCGGGCGCCGGACGGTCAAGGGCAGCCGGCGCCGGGCAAGGGCAAAAAATCGGGCGAGAGGCAATAAAGCGGACGAGAGCGAGTCATGACGAGTCGGGGACGGGCGGGACCGGCCGGGACAAAACGCCGGGGCCCTCTTTCCCGGACCTTTGGAGTTGACAGACTATGGCCATGGAACTAAACATCAATCTCAAGCAGTCGCAGGTCATGATCATGACCCCGCAGCTGCAGTTCGCCATCAAGCTCCTGCAGCTCAACCAAGTGGAGCTGACCGAGGAGATCTACCAGGAGATGATGGAGAACCCCCTCCTGGAGCTCACCCCGCCGGGCGACAGCGCCGAGGCCGCCGGGCAGCAGGCGCTCTCCAACCCCGACTACGACCAGACGGCCGACTCCAAGTCCAAGTCCGAGACCGACCAGTTCGCCGAGGTCGCCGGCGAGACCAAGGAGAAGATCCAGGAGGAGATCGACTGGGAGAACTACTTCGGCGAGTACTCCAGCTCCCCCTCCCTGAGCACCGGCAGCCAGGAGATCCCCGAGGAGCAGCCCAGCTTCGACACCTTCACGGCGGCCAGGACGTCCTTGTCCGACCATCTGACCTGGCAGCTCTCGTTCTCCGCCGTCTCCAAGGCCGACTTCGCCAGGGGCGAGGCAATTATCGGCAACCTCAACGAGGACGGCTACCTGGTGGCCTCCCTCGAGGAGCTGGCCCAGATGACCGACTCCACCACGGCCGAGGTCTCCGAGACCCTCGCCCGGGTCCAGGAGATGGACCCCGCCGGGGTGGGGGCCAGGAATCTGGCAGAGTGCCTCCTTTTGCAGCTCAGGCGCCTGGGCCAGGAGGACAGCATGGCCGCCAAGATCGTCGGCTTCCATCTGAGGCTTCTGGAGAAAAAGGACCTGCCCGCCCTCTGCAAGGCCCTGCAGGCCGACAAGGAGCAGGTGGCCCTGGCCATCGAGGCCGTCAGGGCCCTGGACCCGAGGCCGGCCCGGGCCTACGCCCAGAACGACCCCATCTACGTGACCCCCGACGTCTTCGTCAACAAAGTCGGCGACGAGTACGTCATCACCCTGAACGACGACGGGCTCCCGCGGCTGAAGTTCAACAAGGCCTACCGGCGGATGCTGACCGACAACACGGCCTCCGAGGAGACGAAGAAGTACCTCAAGGAAAAGCTCAAGGGCGCCCAGAACCTCATCAGGGGCATCAGCCAGCGCCAGAAGACCATCTACCGGGTGGCCGAGTGCATCTTCAGATTCCAGCTGGACTTCCTCGACAAGGGCGTCGACTATCTGAAGCCCCTGGTCTTGAAGGACGTGGCCGAGGAGCTGGGCTGCCACGAGTCGACCATCAGCCGCGTCACCACCAACAAGTACGTCGGCACCCCCAGGGGCGTCTTCGAGCTGAAGTACTTTTTCGACAACCCCATCAGCCGCTTCCAGGGCGACTCCCTCTCCTCGGAGAGCGTCAAGAACCGCATCAAGCAGATCATCAGCGGCGAGGACCACACCAAGCCCCTGAGCGACCAGCGCATAGTCGAGATCCTGCATGGCTCGAACATCAACATCGCCCGCCGCACCGTCGCCAAGTACCGCGAGCTCCTGGGCCTGGGCTCCTCGGCGGAGCGCAAGGAGATGTTCTAAGGGAGGGCCGGACAACGGCCGTCGGCCTTCGCGGATTATTTGGAAGCGTTCCGGCTCTTCAGCGGGGCGGCTTGTCGTCGCTCCCTTGCCCTGATCATGGGCGCCCCGGGTCCAAAAACTCGACCGGGCCTCAAAAAAGCCAAAGAAATAGCGTTTCCGTTTAGATTTAAGAGTTTAGTGTTTAGAGTCGAAAATCTAGAGTTTAGTGTTTATGGTTCAGAATATGAACATTGCTTCGCCAAAAAAACAAGATGAAATTGCTTCAATCGTTTCGGTGATCAAATCAGCTGTTGACTGCGATAAAATTTACCTGTTCGGTTCTTACGCCTATGGGGAGCCGACCGAGGACAGCGATTTGGATTTTTATGTGGTCGTTCCAGATGATGCCGAAAGGACAGTCGAGAAAAGACTAAGAATTAACATGGCTTTACAAGGTGTCAATCACACACCAGTCGATGTTCTGGCTTCACACGCCGGTAGATTTGCCGAATTGAGTCAGTTGCCCACATTAGAGAGAAAAGTTTTCACTGAAGGGATTTTGCTATATGAACGTTTTTGATGAAGCTCAAAAATGGTTTAAAAAGGCTGAGGGAGATCTTCAATTTGCCACGATGTCAAACAGAGTGAACTGGACTCACTAAAATTAATTCCTGATAATTTCCACGGAGATTGGAATTACACTTTTGAACCTCAAATGTAAAGTTTGCTTTGTAACGGACCCTTAGG
>JAISET010000073.1 GCA_031264015.1 Deltaproteobacteria bacterium
CCCGCGGGCCAGCCCCGGCCTACCTCAAAAAGTCGGTGAACTCGGTGAAGATCTGGTCGAAGCACTCGTCGACGGCCCCCTCGTGCTTGGGGAGCGTCGGGAAGGGGTCCTCGTGGCGGAAGGGGTAGGGCGGGTCGAACTCGAGCACGCGCGCGGGGATGTCGCGGGCGGCGCCCAGGAGGGTGTCGCGCACCTCGTAGGGCGGGACCACTTCGTCGCCGGTCATGGTCACGGCCAGGATCCTGTCGGCCAAATCCCTGAGGCGCGCCTCCCGATATTCGCGGTCCACCCGGTAGTTGAGCATGGCGCAGAAGTTGGGGCCCGCCCCGGGGGGGCTCAAAAGCTCGTCCAAAACTGGGTTTTTGCGGCGGTGGACGGCCAGGTGCTCGATGAGGAAGGAGTAGACGGCCACGTTGGCCTCGGAGTCCAGGATGAACTTGGAGACGGGGGAGAGGCGGTTGAAGACGGGCCCGCCGCAGAAGGCCGCGAACCTGGTTTGGTCGAAAAGATTGTCCTCGTTGGTGAGCATGATGATCTCGCCCAAAAAGGAGCCGATGGAGTAGGTGAAAAAGTCGATCCTGGCGGACGGCTCGACCAGCGGGTGCCCGCCGGCCCTGATCTCCCGCACCAGGGACAGGATGTTCTGGTAGGACTCCAGCCCGGAGAATAAAAAGTGCGAGGGCTCCATCTGCAGGCGGTGGCTGATGGCCACGTTGGAGAGGGTCGACTCCAGGACGTCGGGATGTCGTTCCTTGCGCCACTGGCTGACTTTCTGCATGACCCGGGAGTTGTTCCAGACGGCCGGGGCCCGGTTCATGTGGAAGGCGATGGGGAATAGAATGACCGTCGCCCCGGTCGTCCCGGCCAGCCTGGCGGCCATGGGCAGGTACTTGTCCCAGTGCCGCTCGTTGAAGCCGTGCAGCAGGATGACGACATGACCGGCCCTGCCGCCGCCCTCCGGCGCCATGACCGGGTAGAGAAAGTTTTTGTTTTCCGTGATCAGCCGGTCGGGCAGGCTGAAGAGGCTCTCCAGGTTCGTCCCCGGGGGCAGCTTGGCCAGAAGGTCCGGCGGCGGCGGGATCAGGTCGGCCGGGGCCTCGTGGGCCCACTGGGAGACGAAGCCCAGCTTGCTGAGGGAGAGTCCCCCGCCGAGACCCACCGGGGCGGGGTCGGCATCGTCGAGGGAGAACAGGCTTTTCAGGCGGTTGAAATCTTCCAGGTGAGTCATTTTTTTTACTTATGCTGACGGATATGTCGGAGGACAATTTATAGGAGAGAGGCGGACGGTCGCGACGCCGGGCCCGCCGTCGTCGTCGGCAAGTCCGGCAGGCGGGGTTTCCGGAACAGTCCGTCAAGCATGCTGATTATGATCCGCGGGGCTTATTGTTATTACTACTATTACTACTACTATGACCAGCGGGGCTTTGTTGTTATTATTATTATTACTATGATCAGCGGGGCTTGACTGTTAAGGCGGCGACAGTTTTTTGGCGGCGTCAGTCAGAGTTTGACCCGGGCGGGCCGGAATCTCAGGGGACGGTCAGGGTCAGGTTGAGGACGGCCGGGTCGGGGTCGCGGTCGAGCCCTCCGTAGAGGGGGTCCTGGTAGCGGGCGAAGGAGTCGTGGCCGTCGAGGTCCCACTCGTAGACGTCGGGGCCGTCCGTCAGCACCACGGTCAGCTCGGCCGGGTAGTCGACGACGATGTCCCCGCTCTTGAGGGCGCTGCGGTCATAGACGGCGGCGGGGTCCACCAGGATCTCGACCCGGCCCGCCCCGTCGGTGCGGGTCCGGCCTCCGCCGGGGGCGACCAGCGAGGAGGGGGCTTTGACGGAGACGCTGACCTCCCTTCCGGGCAGGGCGGCGTAAGTCGACTCCCGCTCGAAGGTGAGGACCATCCTCTTGCGGGTGGCCGCCGGGGCCTGGGGGCCCGCCAGGGCGTTGTCGAACCTCGAGGGGGAGGAGCAGCCGGAGAGCAGCCACTGGCCCGCGAGGACGGTCAGGAGCATGACGGCTAACATGGCGGGAAAACGGCGCATCGCCCGGGGGACCACCTGGCTTCTTGATTAAAGATCGGTCAAAAAAACGGGGGGCGGGCCGCTGACGGCGACGTCCCGCGTCCGGGAATGATTCAATGATTCCCGGCGTCTCGGCCCGGTCGTTTTCCGGCGACGGAGGAGGACCGGCCCGGGGCCTCGGCGGCCCGACGCCAATGACTATAGCACAACGGGGCTGGAAAAACTAAAGAGAACCGAAAAAAACCTCGAAAGGTCCTGATTTTACTATCCAAAGGACCGCCGGCGGCCGACAAGCCCGGTCGGCGGGCGCAACAATCCTTCCGGCGGGCCAGCATGGTCGAACCAGGCCCCGCGCTTGTCCCGATTCGCGCCAGCGTCGGTCCTGTCTCGGGCCCGCGCCGGCCATGACTCGGGCCCGCCTTGGTCCTGACTCGGGCCCGCCGACGCTCCAAAGTCGGTCCCGCCTCGGTCCCGCTCAGCTCGCCGAGGTTCCGGGGCCTTTTTTGGGGGGCTCAGGCTTGCCGGCGGGCTTGGGGCCTTTGACGGGCCTGGCGCTCTGGAAGAAGCGTTTCCTGGCCTCGCTTTTCTGCTGGCCGCCGTTGCCGCCCGGGAATCCCTGGCCGCCCTGGACGTTCTGGCCTCCCTGGCCGCCCGGGTTGTTCTGGCCTCCGCCGGAGGTTCCCCCGCCCCGCTGGCCGTTGCCGCCGTAGTTGTTGTTCTGGCGGTCGCCGCCATGGCCCTGGTAGCCGTTGTGGCCCTGGTAGCCGTTCGGGCGGTCGGACTGCCTCGGGCGGGCCTGGCTCTCGGAGTCGGGCTCGGAGCCCTCGAAGCGGCTGTCCTCGTCGTCGTAGAGGCCGGCCACCTGCCCGGGCTTGAGGGTGTCGACCACCTCGAGGCTCTTTTTGGAGAAGTCGAGCAGGGACTGGCCCGGGGGCAGGGTGGGGTCCTCGGAGACGAGGATCTTGACGTTGTGGCGCTCCTCGAGGTTGGCCAGCTCCTGGCGCTTGTAGTTCAAAAGATACTGGGCGGCGTCCGGGAAGAGCCTGCCCCTGATCTCGCCGACGCCCCCCTTGCTCAAAAGATGGGTCACCTGGCGCAGGAAGGCCACCGAGGTGGTCTCGGGGGTCTTGATTTGGCCGCGCCCCTGGCAGTGGGGGCAGAGGGCGTAGCTGCCGGTGTCGATGGAGGGACGGAGCTTCTGGCGGGTCATCTCCAGGAGGCCGAACTTGGAGATGTAGCCGAAGTCGCGCTTGGCCTTGTCCACCTTGGTGGCCTCGCGCATGCGCCTCTCCACCTCCTTGCGGTGGTGGTCCTCGCGCATGTCGATGAAGTCGATGACCACCAGGCCGGCCAGGTCCCTGAGCCTCAGCTGCCGGGCGATCTCCTCGGCCGCCTCCATGTTGGTGTTGAAGGCCGTCTCCTCGAGGCTGCCCTCCCTGGTCCCCTTGCCGGAGTTGACGTCGATGGCCACCAGGGCCTCGGTGGGGGTGATGACGATGGAGCCGCCGCTTTTCAGCTTGACGTTGGTCTGGTAGATGGTGGCGATCTGCTCCTCGAGCATGTGCCGGGCGAAGATGGGCCTCTTCTCCTTATGGAACTTGACGATCCTGGCCTGGCCGGGGGCGATGGTCTTGATGTACTCGAGGACCCTCAGGTAGGTGGCCTGGTCGTCGACCAGGATCTCCCTGACGTCCGAGGTGTAGTAGTCCCTGAGGATCTTGGTGGCCAGGTCCTGCTCGCGGTAAATGAGCGAGGGCGAGGCCGCCGCCTGGGCCCGGTGCCTGATGTCCTCCCAGAGGCCGTGCACCTGGGAGAGGTCGTCGGCCAGCTCCCGGGCCGTGCGCTCCTCGGCCACGGTGCGGACGATGTAGCCCAGGCCGCCGGGCACCGGCAGGAAGTCGGCGATGCCCCGCAGCCGGGCCCGCTCCTTGTCGCTGACGATCTTGCGGGAGACCCCGACGGAGTCCCGGCCCGGGGTCAGGACGACGAAACGTCCGGCGAGCGATATGTAGGTGGTCAGGGCCGCCCCCTTGATGAGGGTGGGCTCCTTCAAAACCTGGACCAAAAGCTGCTGGCCTTTCCTCAGGCTGCGCTTGGGGTCGTTGAACTCGTCGTCGGTGTAGTACTCGGGATGGATGTCGCAGAACTGCAAAAAACCGTTGCGCTCGGAGCCGAAGTTGACGAAGACGGCCTGCAGGGAGGGCTCCACGTTCTGGATGACCCCCTTGTAGATGTTGGACAGGCTCATCTGCCGGGTGCTCGACTCCGAGTAGAACTCCTGCAGGTGGTTGTCGCCGTCCAGCATGGCGATGCGGCACTCCTCTTGGTCCGCCGCGTTGATGATGATTTTCTCCACAGAAACTCCTTAGATTTCCGTTCCCTCCCGGGGTGCCCCGACCGGCTTGAAACCCGGCGCCATTTTCATGTCCGGTTCCTTTTGTTTATGCCGTCTGGAGCGGCGCCCCCGCCTGATGGGCGGGCCTGGATCTCGGTCCGGCGCCCCGGTGGTCGTTAGATAATAATGATGACGATGTCAGCCCGCCGCGCCCGGCGCCGGCTCCTTGCGGACCAGGGAGGGGGCCGGGGCCTTGGCGCCCCTGTCCCGCACTTCCTCCCACAGCTCCAGCAGGGCCGCGAGGTCCCCGGCCAGTTCCTCGGCCCGGGCCCCCTCCGCCTCCGTGCGGACTATGACTCCGACTCCCCCCGGCAGCGGGCCCGAGCCGGCGGCGGCCCTCAGCCGCGCCCGCTCGTCCTCGCCGGTGATCTTTTTGCTGACCCTGGCCCCCTGCCTGCCGGGCGTCAGCACCAGGCGGCGGCCGGCCAGGGTCAGGTAGGTGGTCAGCGCCGCCCCCTTGGTCCCGGACGGCTCCCTGACGATCTGCACGAGCACCTGCCTGCCGGCGGGGAGGCACCCCGCCGACCGGCCGTAGTCCTCGTAATATTCCGGGTGGACGTCGTCGAAGGGCAGGACGGCCTCGCGGCCCTGGCCGATGTCCACGAAGGCGGACCTGAGGGACAGCTCGACCCTCGTGACCACCCCTTTGAAAATGTCGTCCGCGGCGGCGGCCGGGGTGACGGTCCCGGCTTGCGGGGCGCTCCCGTCCCGGGGGGCGCCGTCGACGTTGTCCTGGCCGGCCGCTGACGCCCGGGGCTCCTCTGCGCCCGCCGCGTCGATGGTGTCGTCGCTCACTGAAACTCCTTAAACCGCCCCCCGCTCCCGGCGGCGCCGGGCGCCGGTCCGGGCCCGCCCCGGGGTCTCCCCTGGCCGCCCGTCGTCTCCGGTTCCCGGGGCCGCGGCGATGAGTCTGGCCCCGCGGGGGATCGTCTCCAAAAACTTGCCCGACTAAAAAACTCGCCGGGCTGAAAAACCGGCCGGACTAAAAAATCCGCCGGGTGAAAAACCGGCCGGACTAAAAAACTGGCCCGCCGGAAAAGTTGCCGGCCCTCAAAAAAATCGAGGGGATGAAAAAACGGGCCGGGGCGCCGGCCGGTTTGCTAGTGCCCGCGTCCGAGGCCCCGGGGGTTGTCGAAGTTGTGGACCTGGTACATGAAGGCCTCGAGCCGGGCCTGGGTGTTGGTCTGGCTCTGGCCGTCGTAGGCCAGGTTGATGGCGGGCATGCCCTCGGCCTCGCGCCGCAGGCTGCCGGTCAGGGCCCCCACGACCATGCCGGGCATGCAGGTGAAGGGCATGATGTTGACCAGGCCCCGGGCCCCGCGCTCGTAGAACTCCAGGCCCTTGCCCAGGGAGAGGATGGCCTCGCCCTGGAAGGAGCGGTTTAAGAACTTTTCCCCCAGGCCGACGACCTCGGCCACGGGCGGGTCGGTGGCGCCGCCGGGAAAGAAGCCCCGCCAGGCCCTGGCCATCCTGGACACCTCCCGGCGCTGGGCCAGGCCCGTCAGCCAGGCGGAGAGCCTGGGGCGCCAGAGGCCCTGGCGGCCCGCCCGCATGGTGTTGACGAAGCCGGTGTAGAAGATCCACTCCGAGAGGGGCGGCGCCTCCACCTCGGCCCCCAGGGCCTCCAGGCGGCGGACGACGTCCTCGTTGGCGAAGCGGTTGTGGCGCACGTAGATCTCGCCCACCAGGCCCACCCGGGGCTTGGAGTTGAGGTCGGGGGAGCGCAGGGCGTCGAACCTCTCCCGGGCGTTTTTCTGGGCCCGGGCCAGGCCCTTGAAGTCGTCGTTCTCGATCAGCCTGACCATCTCGGCCAGGGACTCCTCGTAGGCGCGGTCGGCCGCCCCTGCCGCAAGCTCCCTGGGCCTCGCGTGCAGCAGGGCCTTCTGGAGCATGTCGACCCCGACCAGGGCCCGCCAGATGGCCTGGGAGAGCCTGGCGCCGTTCTTGGTGGCCCCGGCCTCGTCCAGGGCCTGGTACATGCCGCCGGTCTGGTCGATGGAGAGGACCTCGAGGCTGGGGAAGCCCAGGCGGCGCATGATGAGGCTGATGTAGCGGCCGTACTGCCCGAAGCGGCAGGGGCCGTTGGAGGAGGGCATGAAGAGGACCGACTTCTCCGGGTCGAAGCCGGGCGTTCTGGTGAGCTTCATGAAGTCGCCCACGCAGAGAATCAGCGGGTAGCACTCTTTCCCGGAGGTCTGCGAGCGGCCCAGTTCGATGGTCAGCCGGTCGCTTTCCGGCAGGGCCACGGCGTCGACCCCGGCCGCCCGGAAGGCCGCGGCCATGGTCCTGGTGTGGTCGCACATGGGCGGGATGTAGACGGTCTGGCCGGGCTTGGGGCCCCGGATGACTTTGATGGGCCTGGGGAACATGGGCGGGAAGGCCCAGGTCTTTCGGCCGTCCCGGGCCTTGCGGGCCGCCAGGGAGTCCAGGAAGGCCTCGAGCCTGGTCACCGCGCCGACGTCGGAGGAGTGCTCGTCGATCTCGATCTCCAGGAAGGGTTTGGAGTCCATGACGTGCTTGAAGAAATGCAGGATGAAGGAGTCGGGCCCGCAGCCGAAATTGGAGATGTACAGGGCCTCGAGCCGCTCGTCGGCGGCCACCGCCGTGGCCACGGCCGTGATCTTCTGGCCGTAGCGCCAGTAGTGGGCCAGGGGCTCGTCGTGCCTGACGTCCAGGGGCAGGAAGTCCATGGGCATGCCCAGGACCCCCAGGTCCCTCATCTTCTGGTTGAGGCGCAGATTGAGGCCCTGGTCGAAGCCGTTGTAGGGCCTGGCCACGACGATCATGATCATCTTGTCGAGGCTCAGCGAGCCCAGGACCTCCTGGCCCTTGTCCCTGAGCCTCGTCTGAAAGGCTTTCTGGGCCCGGAGGGCGGCGTCCAGGGCCGCCCTGGTCTCGGGGGCCTCGAGGCCCAGCCTGGCCGAGAGGGCGCAGAGGCAGTCCTCCAGCGGCTTGCGGCCCTCGGCGAAATAGACGGGGCCGGTCAGCAGCCTCGGGGCCTTGAGCCCCAGGGCCGTGGCCGCCGTGTAGGCCAGGGTCTGGGCGTAGGGGCAGGCGGCGTTGTCGGGCGCCCCGGGCACGTCGGAGGCGGGCAGGTTGATCATGGAGGGCAGGAAGACATGGTCGACGCCCCGGTCCAAAAGGTCCTGCACGTGCCCGTGGGCCGCCTTGACCGGGAAGCAGAAGTCCGACTCGGTGCGCTCGCAGCCCTTGTGGATGATGCTCTTGTTGGTGGGGCTGGACCAGACGGGCTCGTAGCCGAGGCTCGCCCAGAAGACCGACCAGAAGGGCCCCAGCTCGGCGAAGAACATGCTGCGGATGAGGCCGATTTGGCCGCGGCTTTTCCGGCCGCCGCCCGCTCCGTCGCCGCCGCCGTTACCGTTGCCATTGATTCTATTATTATTATTAGTATTATTAGTAGTAGTGTTAATATTCCTGGCCGCCAAAGCCAGCTTCAATTCCGGCGGGTTGAAGCAGGCGTCCTCCCGGAAGGCGAACAAGTCCGGCATGCCCTCGGCGCTTTTTTTGCGCCGGGCGTCCTCCTCGTAGCGGTCGCAGCGCGAGCCGTAATAGAAGGGCCGGCCGCCCTCGACGGAGACTTTTCTAATCTCGCAGCGGTTGGGGCAGTGGCGGCACTCGAAGCTCTCGATCTCGTAGCGCCTGTTGCTGAGGTCGAAGCCGACGAAGCCGCTCTCCTCCCAGGTTCTCCGGTCCCTGGCGATCATGGCCGCGCCCACGGCCCCGGTGACGTCGGCGTTGTCGGGGACGGTGACTTTTCGGCCCAGTCTGTTGTTGAAGGCGGCGGCCACCCCCTGGTTGAAGCTGGTGCCGCCCTGGAAGAAGACGTTCCGGCCCACGGCCCTGGTCTCCACCACCCGGCCCAGATAGTTGGCGACGATCCCGTAGCAGAGGCCCGCGGTCAAATCTTTGACGTTGACGCCGTTCTGCTGGTGGTGGACCAGATCGGACTCCATGAAGACCGTGCAGCGCTCGCCCAAAGCCACGGGCCCGGTGCTGGCCAGGGCCAGTTCCCCGAACTCGCCCTTGATTTGGAGCCCCAGCTTGTCGGCCTGCTCCTCCAGAAACGAGCCGGTCCCGGCCGCGCAGGCCTTGTTCATCATGAAGTCGATGATGACGCCGTCTTTTAAGGAAATATATTTCGAGTCCTGCCCGCCGATCTCGAAGATGGTGTCCACCTCGGGGTCGATGGCCACGGCCGCCGTGGCCTGGGCGGTGATCTCGTTGACGGTCATCTCGGCGCCCAGATAGTCGGCGGTGAGATACCTGCCCGAGCCCGTGCAGCAGACCCCCAGAACTTTGGCCCGGCCCTCGGCCTCGGGCCTGATGGCCTCGAATGCCAGACGGATGGCCTCCAGGGGCCTCCCCGAGGTCGGCAGGTACTGTCTGGCCACCAGCCTGCCCTCCGGGGTGACCAGGGCCACGTTGGTGGAGACGGAGCCGACGTCAACGCCGATGTAGACCTCCAGGGGGCTCTCCGGGCTGACCGCCGACCAGTCGAACTCCGCCGTGCCCGGGGTCCTTTCGGGCCTGACCAGAGGCGGCAGGCGCTTGGGGTCCTGGTGGGGGGAGCCGACGAACTCGGCCAGGGCGGCCAGACGGACGGCGGCCGAGGAAGAGGAGGAAAACGAGGAGGAATTTTGGGCGGCGGCGTTGTTGTCGACGACGGCATGATCGACGGCATGATCGACGGAATGATCGACGGAATGATCGGCGGAAGAATCGGCGGAAGAGTCCAAGGAATTAACGGGAATAGGAGCCGACTCCCCACCCTTGTCCGTCGTCAAGTCCGACGGGGACAAGGAGCCGGCCGGGACAGGCCTCTTGTCGAGGCGCCGTTCCAAAAGGGCCTCGGCCGCGCCGGCCGCCCCGAAGACGAAGTGGTGCGGGGGGATGACCAGGCTGGTCTCGTCGAGCTCGAGGATTTCCCCCAGGGCCCGGGCCAGGCCGGAGTTGGCGGCCACGCCCCCGGTGAAGAGGACGGGGGCGGGCAGGGCCCGTCCCTTGGCCAGGCTGCTTTTCAGGTTGCGGGCCATGGCCAGGCAGAGGCCGTAGATGATCTCGTAGTCCGGGGTCGCCGACTGCTGCAGGTGGATCATGTCGCTTTTGGCGAAGACGCTGCAGCGGCCCGCGACCCTGGGCGGGACCTCGCTTTTCAGGGCCAGCTCGGAGAATGAGCCGATGTCGTAGTTGAGGCGGTGGGCCTGCTGGTCCAGAAAGGAGCCCGTCCCGGCGGCGCAGAGGGCGTTCATGGCGAAGTCGGCCAGCGACAGGCCGCCGTCCGAATCCCTTTGGAACCACAGCAGCTTGGTGTCCTCGCCGCCGATGTCGATCAGGGCCCCGGCGTCGGGGCGGTGCCTTTTGGCGGCCAGGGTCAGGGCGCGGATCTCGCCCACGTGGACCCCGCCCAAAAGCTCGGCCAGCCGTCCCGCGGCCACCCCGGTCACGGCGGGCGGCGAGACGGACAAGGGGTCGAATTTTTGAAACATAGCCGTCAGCGACTCCAGGGCGGCCTGGTAGGGCCTGCCCTGATGGCGGACGTAGCTTTCGTCCATCAGACGCCCCCGCCGGTCCAGCAGGGCCAGTTTGACGCTGATCGAGCCTGCGTCCAGCCCCAGAAAATACTCCGGGGCGGAGTTGGTCATGTCAGACATTTTTTTAGATTGCTCCCGGCTCCGGGGCCTCCTCCGAGGCTCCCCGGGCGATGGCTGTTGGGTCCCTCGCGCGCCCCGGCAAGTTTTCTGACCCCGGGGTCGGGCGGCCAGGCGGCGGGTCGGCCGCCAGGCTTTCCCGCGGGGCCGTCTCAGCCCGCGCCATGGTGTTATTTATGCGATTCCCGCCCCGGCGGGCCGGGCGTTCCCGGGCCGGGTCTTCCGGCCGCCGGGTGCCCGGGCGGGGGGCCGCGGACGGCTTTTTCTTTCGCCCCGCGGGTTCGTCGGCCGCCGCCCGGTAGTTTTGGGCCGCGGCTTTTTGGCAAAAATCTGCGCCGCCTCGGGGACTTGGCCCCGGGGTCGGGCGGAATCTGGTCTGATCTAGGGGGCTAATTAGTTTAGTAATTGAAAATACTGAAGAAAATTTAAAATCCCCCCAATCCTTCAAATAGTGTACCATAATTTTCGTAAAAAGACTATAATTATTGTCGTCCGCCTCCGGCCCCCCGGCGCCCCCGGAAACCAGTCCGCGGGCGCCCCCCGGAACACCCGGTCCGGGGAGGGTCCGGGCGCCCGGCGGCCGCTTGTCAGGCAATTTTTTTCGCCCCGTTTTTTCCCGAGGGGGGGGAGCCCTCCCCGCCAGGCCCGAGGATCGTCCCATGCAGCCCCTGACCATCGTCACCGCCGTCGCCGCGGCCTACGACCGGCCCAACGTCGACACCGACCTCATCATCCCCAAGCAGTTTCTGATCAAGATCGACAGGGAGGGCTACGGGCGGCACCTTTTCCACGACGTCAGGTACCTGGCCGACGGGAGCGAGGACCCGGACTTTTTTCTGAACAGGCCCGAGAACCGCTCGGCCCGAATCCTGGTCTCCCGCGAGAACTTCGGCTGCGGCTCCAGCCGTGAGCACGCCGCCTGGGCCCTGCGGGACTTCGGCTTCAGGGTGGTCCTGGCCCCCAGCTTCGGGGACATCTTCCGCAACAACGCCTTCAACTGCGGCCTGGCCCCCGTGGTCCTGCCCCCGGAGGTCGTCTTGGACCTCGTCAGGCGGGTCGGGGCCAGCCCCGGGATCGAGCTGACCTTCGACCTCGAGAAAAAGCTCCTCACCGGCCCGGACGGCCTCTCGGTGCCTTTCGACCTCGACGAGCACAGAAGGCGGATGCTCCTGGAGGGCCTGGACGCCATCGG
>JAISET010000178.1 GCA_031264015.1 Deltaproteobacteria bacterium
ACGCCGGGTAAAAATTGGCCCGTCCAGACGGGAGGCTTCATGGCAGGCGCCGGGGAGGTGCCATGGCCGTTCGGGGAGGTCCATTTTTTTACCAGGCGAGTGTAACAGTTTTTGGCCCCGCTGGAAAGAGTTCCCCGAAAATTATATACCGGCGAGGGTCGGCTTAAGCAGATTACAATCTCAGTTAAGGCAGGAGTATTTTGATTTTTAATGTCTGAAATAATAATTTATTCGATTTATGCCAATAATTTAAAATTATAAATTATTTATATGCTTGTTTCGCTGATAATTGTTATATTAGGTCCTATTGATTAATTTATGTCAATTTGAGTTTGGACGCTCGCAGTCGGAGGGATCAATAGAGGACGGATGATGAAATTTGACGTTTTCCTTGACAATATGTCAAAACAGGCATAATCTTTCCTAATGTAAATATCAATCCGTTTTTGTTCTGCGCAGTATCACCCCTGGCGAGAAAGTAAACCATCTATTGAGCTATTAAGCGTTATTTCTCGAGGTGCCAGATTTATGAAGGCTATTCAAGCCACGCCTAAAGAAATTCAGAAGGTTTTTTCCGATAGTTACCTGATCCCTAATTTTCAGCGCCCTTATTCTTGGGAACGGGAACACTGCGAAAATTTATGGACGGACATCATTGCATTTCATGATGACGTTCACCTCATAAGTGAAGACAAGTATTTTCTGGGGAACATAGTTGTTCATCTAATACCCAGTGGTCAGTATTCTGTCATCGACGGCCAGCAGCGTCTGACGACCCTTCTTCTTTTGATTAAGGCGCTGTTCACCAGGGCCGGCACCCTCAAAACTTTGGAGAAATGCCTGCGAGTCGAGGACAAGCTCACTTCCGAGCTGACTGACAAATTGCGCATCCACTCCGAGGTCATCGAGCAAGACAATGAAATCTTGAATGAAATCATTTTGCGGAGCGTTCCTGATAGCAACGGTTCGAAGATGGTCGTGAACTATCGTAATTTTTGTGCTTGGATTGACGATTGGCATGCCATCCATAGCGGCGCTGACGATTTGAACGGTTTGATCTCAACCATTCTCTATAAAGTCGTTCTGCTACCGATAGAGTGCGATTCCGAGGACGACGCGCTTTCCATTTTTGAGACGATCAACAACCGTGGTATGTCCCTTACCGACGCAGACATTTTTAAAGCGAAACTTTACAACAAGGTTCCTTCTGAATTACAGAAATCATTTATCGAAGATTGGAGGGCCCTTAATGTTCCTGACGTGCTTTTTCGATCTCTGATGCATGTCATACGTGCTGATAACAGCGATACAAAAAGCGAGATCGGTCTTCGTAAGTATTTCGCCACTAATGATATTTTTTCCGACTGGCGGGGAACAATGGCCAGTTTAAAAAAAATACATGACATAGAGAATGTTCAGTTTAATACTGAAATCACCTGCTTGAAGGGCATACTTTCTGTTCACATAAACGAAACCTGGCGCCAGCCTTTTCATATTTTTATGCATAAATATGCGTTTTACAACGAGGAAGGGATGATGACCATCTCTCCTGAGCATGAAAAGGAGCTGACTGTCTTGTTTGAGGAGATGGTGCGCTACTACTTCATCAAGGGTGTGGTGTATAACTCCGTGTCTGCGGTCAAGGATACCACTTATAAAGTTTATGGCAATATCGCCAGAGGCGGTGACTATCTGTCTGAATTTCAATCCAGCATTACGGATTTCGAGAAACTTGAAATGGTGGATAAGCTAGATAAAAATTTATTGAGCAGAATGCAGAGGGGAGTGGTGCTGCTGGCTTCTTATCTTAATCCAGCTCAGGACAAGGTGTTATTCTCTCAATTGGATTTTGACAAATTTCATATCGAGCACATTTTACCACAAAAATGGAACAATTATGACGGTTGGAATGAAGAGAAGATCGACAAACAGCTCAACTCTCTTGGAAATTTGATCCCTTTGGAGAAAAAATTAAATATTAGTGCATCAAATGAATTTTTAAAGCGTAAGAAAGCAATTTACAAATATTCGAAGATACAGGATGCACATGATATCATCGCTATTGTTCCCGACAACGGCTGGAAGCCGAAAAAAGTTGAAGAGTTCACTAAGGCGAAAAATTCGAGGCTGAAAGAGTTCTTCAAACTGTAGCGGCCGCTCTGGTTTTGAAAAAATGAGAAGGCGTCGGCAGTCTCCCGTCACTTGATGGAGGATGTCGTCGCCTTCTTTATGTTGATGATGATGATGATGATGATGATGATGATGATCTGATGCTAAATATCTATTTTTCTGGAAATGGTTTGTCTTTTTCCAGAAAAGAAGTAATTTATTGGACTTCTTGATGTGTAAGTCTAGGAATATATGTTCCTAGTAATATACAGAAATATTTAGCTATTAATACCTAATAATGTAAACATAATTGCATTTTTGAGTCAAAACAAATCGTTTGCACCTACTGAAAAGCCAGCAGTTTGAAGCTCTTTAACTAGTTTTAACCTCCAACTACCATCAGGACTGTCATAAGGTAAGTAGAGGACTCCAGTAATATCGCTTGGTATTTCTATTACTTTATCTTTATCAGATTTATCATACAACACAGCAAGATTATTTCTTCCAAGTTGTGATGTAAAATAACCTAGTTCAAAGATAACATTTTGCCTAGCGCGATATGATTTATTACTTATTTTATCATCAGCAGAAAGAATTACGATAGCAAATGATATATCCTCTGATAGCATTTCAAATTTTTCAATGATAGTTCTACCTAATTCTGGTTGTTCATGAAGTATAATTGGAATAAGCCCTAATTTCTCAATAATCCGAGCGACTGTAACTTTTATTGTGTCATTTTGACCATGAACAATGAATATTTTCTTTGTTTTCAATTTACGAATTGAATCAAAATTATCTTTATCATATAGAGTTATCTCATTAATTATTGACTTTAGAACATTTACAAATTCTGCTTTACCGCTATTCCACTTAGTAATTTTATCAGTTATGGTTAATGCCTTATAATGATAGTTAAAATAGCTAATTTGATTAATTCTTGCTGTCCATATACTGTTATCACCAAGTATATTGCGGATAAAAGAATTGATTTCATCTTTACAGCTTAACAATTCATCTTTGAATTCATAATTAATTGCAATTATTTTAGTGATTATATCATTGACAATTTTGATTTTAGTTTCTTTATTCATGATTTTAACCATTATCTGTTGTTACAGATTATTGAATTATGTACAATATCAGATAGACTGATTAAGGCTTCCACTTGAAGATTAGGGTTTGTTTGGGAGGGATAAAACAGCGGATAATCTCAAATCAACTTCGCCTCTACTTGTCGTAATATCTGGTCAGGATGTAATGTACTAAAGTTTACGCTAAAAGTCAACCTTCTTCTGGGAAAGTCTATTTAAGGGCCTGTAAGATGAAGTCGACTCTTCAGCCGTCGACTCTGACGGCGCCGACTCTGGCGCCCGCCAATAAAAAAGGCGCGGACCGGTCTCCCATCGATTTAGGGAGTCCTTCCGCGCCTAATTTGTGTCGCGCGCCTTCCCGGCCCCTCAAGCCTTCCGGCTTTCCCGGCCCCCGCGCCCCGCTCAGACGACCTCGACCTCGTCCTCGACGACATTGTTCTCGTCGTTAATCTTGGTGACGTGGAAGCATTTGACGACGGGCAGCCGGTCGCTCAGCGAGACGATCACGTAGCACGCCCGATGGTCCAGGGCGAGGCGCCGGTCCTCGGCGGACGGGTCCGCGCTGGTCTCCGGGTGTGAATGAAAGTTGCCGAGGGGAATCAGTCCCTCCTTGCGCATGTTGATCACGGCTTTGAGTTGTTCCTCGGGGTCGATGGTGAAGTACACGCGGCTTTCCGAGATATTTTTCGTCAAGTAGGCCTTGACTATCTCCTTGCCCCCTGGGACTTCATGACCGGCGATAAGCCCGCATCCCTCCAGCGGGAAACAGTTCCGACAGTGGTCGACGATTTGTTGATAGACTTCTTTAGTGATGGTGATCTTCATGTTCAAGAACCAGCCGACAAATTCCTGACCGCGGCCAGGGTGGTGAGGGCCCTTTTTCCTTGGGAAAAGGGTTTTTTTGATTCCGATCCGACAAGTGGGCTGACGGTCGATTCTTTGTTCCCGCGCCTCGGACGCCCGCCCTTGGCGGGCCGGGTCTCGGCGGGGCTATGTTTGCTGACTTTGGCGTTAAATTAGAGGTCGCAGACTGCCGCCTGGTAGTCGAACGGCTTTAATATGGTCGGGTTCTCTCCGCACACGGCGCAATTCTTCCGCGAAGGGATCTTGATTTTCCGGAAATCCATGGTCATGGCGTCGTAGGTCAGCAGCCAGCCGGTCAGAAGCGCGCCGGTCCCGGCCAGATACTTGACGGCCTCCAGGGCCTGGAGGCAGCCTATGACCCCGGCCATGGCCCCGACGACCCCGGCCTGGCGGCAGGTGGGGACGGCCTCCGGGGGAGGGGGCTCGACGAAGATGCACCGATAGCAGGGTCCCCGGCCTGGCGCGTAGGTGGTCAGCTGACCCTGAAACCGTATTATACCAGCATGGGACAGCGGTTTTCGAGCTAAAACGCAGGCGTCGTTAATTAGGAATTTTGCTGGAAAGTTATCGGTTCCATCCAAGATAAAGTCATACTTTTCTACTAAATCCATGATATTGTCGGCCGTGACAAGAGTTTGATGGACGTCGACCCGGACCTCGGGGTTGATTTCCAGCATGGTTTCCCGGGCCGACTCGACCTTCGGCTTCCCCAGGTCCGCCGTGGTGTGGATGATCTGGCGCTGGAGGTTGGAGAGGTCCACCGTGTCGGCGTCGGCCAGGCCGATCTCGCCCACGCCGGCCGCGGCCAGATACATCGCCGCCGGGGAGCCCAGGCCTCCCGCCCCGATGATCAGGACCTTGCCGTCCATGAGCTTTCTCTGGCCCCGCGGCCCGATCTCCTTGAGGATGATGTGCCTGGAGTAGCGCTCCAGCTGCTCGTCGCTGAAGGCCATCAGCGGCCACCTCCCATGAAGTACATGAACTCTATCTGGTCGCCTTCCTTTAGGACCCTCTCCGACTTCAGGGGCGAGTCGACAAACTGCTCGTTGACGGCGACGGTGACGTATTCCGGCGTCTGCACCTTCTCCAGGACCAGGAGCCGCGACACCGTCGTCCCCTGCTCGATTTCCTTCTTTTCCCCGGCGATAGTGACAATCATGATTGTTCCTCGACTGGATAATTTTGACGAATTATCGGATGCGGAAGTTGACAAATAACAATTCGACCGGCCGTCGCGCCCGGCTCCGTCTTCTTTTCAGGCGGGTCCCCTGCTTAAGCCGACGCCGGGACTGACCTCCGGCCTGGCATTGGTTTAAGCTCGGGCCGCCCCGCGGCTTGGGCTCGGGCTTGGGATCGGGTTTGGACTCCGGCCGCGTCCCCTGAGGCATGGGACAAACAGAGACTTCGCGGTTAAAAATATTGGTTGAATTTATCTTCAGTCAATGAAAAATTTCCAACAAAAAGCTCCTCGACCTAAAGTGAAAACCTGTCCGATTCGCCCCGACAGCCCGCTCACTCCGCCGCGCGCCTGACCAGGAGGTTGTAGGTCCCGTCCTCGTTGTTCTGGAGACCCAGGACCTGCTGGCCCTCGTCTTTAAGGCTGCGGGGGACGTTCTGGAGGGGCTCGCCCTCGTTGAGCCTGATGCTCAGCACCCCGCCCATGTCCATCTCCTCCAGGGCGACCTTGGCTTTGACGAAGGTCATGGGGCACACCACGTCGGTGGCGTCGATAAAACCGTCCGGCGGCGGCAGCTTTGCTTTGGAGCTCATGCTCGACCCTCCTTGTTTCTGTTCCCGATTTTGGGCGCGCGGGTTCGGTGCCGGCGCCGGGAACCGAACTGATTTTCCAGGTTCGGTTCCGCGGCGAGGATCCGAACTTTGCCGCGAGGACGCGGCGCCCGGTCGTCCCGGGCGCCTCCTAGCTCATCTCTCCCCCGACGTGGCCGCCGAACTCCTCCCAGCCGACGCGGTCGACGGTGTTTCTGAAACGCTCGCCAGGCTTGCCGTGCTTGGCGAAGAAGTCCAGGGCCCGGTCGGCGAGCTTCAGGACCTGCTCGGAGTCGGTGACGACGGCTTCGAGCTGCCTGCCCTTGGCGATGCGGTTGCCGAACAGGCCCCCGAAAGAGAGCAGATAGGCGCTCTGACCCCTCCAGGCGTCGGCGGGGCAGGACTTGACGCAGCGGCCGCAGTGGTTGCACTTGGCCCGGTCGAAGAGCACCGTCTCCTCGGTCACCTTCAGGGCCCCCTCCCGGCAGGCCTTCTCGCAGACGCCGCAGAGGGTGCAGGGCTCCTCGAGCCACTCCACATTGTAGCCCCCCTTGACGCCCAGGTCGTTCTCCTCGGCCTTGAGGCAGTTGTTCTGGCAGCCCGTCAGCCCGAATTTGAATTTGTGGGGCAGCTCCCGGCCGAAGTAGCGCTCCGAGATCTTGGTGGCCAGGGACAGGGTGTCGATGCAGCCGCTGGGGCAGATCTCCGAGCCCTGGCAGGCCGTCACCGTCCTCACCCTGGGCCCGCAGACGCCCGTGTCCACCCCGCCCAGGGCCAGGGCCTCCTTGACCGTCTCCACGTCCCGGAGGCGGATGAAGGGTATCTCCACCCCCTGCCTCGAGGTCAGGTGGACGCGCCCGTCGCCGTACTCCTCGGCCAGGGCGGCGATGGTCTTGAGCTGCTTGGATGTCAGGTTGCCGCCCACCACCTTGAGGCGCAGGGAAAAATTATCCTTCTGAATCTGGCGCATGAAGCCGCCGTTCTTTAAAGCTTTATAGTCTGTGGCCATGAAAAGTCTCCCACGAAATTGCGGTCGGAAAAATCAGCCGCCGACAAGACGGCGGGATAAAGTTATTGTCGAGACATCCGGGAATAACGGTCAATTACAAAGCATATGAACTTATGAGCTTACAAACATTCAAATGCGTAAGCTTATATGTTTCAGACCTGAAAGTCTTATGTTTCAGACCTGAAAGTCTCATGTCTCAGATCTGAAAGACACGTCTCTCAGATCTGAAAGTCGTTGCCCCCGATGACGATGCGCCGGTAGGTGTTGAAGTCCAGCCAGCGCCTGGCCAGTTCGGACTCGTTGGCCGGGGTCAGGGCCTCGAAGTCGGCCCGGGCCTTGAGCCAGTCGTCCTGGCTTCTGACCAGCACCCCGAAGCCCCGGCCGTTGACGAGGGGGGCGCCTTGGTAGCTGTACTCGCCCAGGGGCAGCATGCCGGCCACCCGGCCGTCCCGGACCAGCACGGCCATCCGGTCCCGGAAGATGACGATGTCGAAGAGCTCCGGGTAGCGGTAGCTCGCCCCGGTCAGGGGGACGCGGTCGCCCAGGGTGTAGAGGGGGCGCTCCGGAGCCGCCTTGGAGACGGACATCTCGTCCACATTATAATAATATTCCTCAAAAATTTCACATCTGGCCTTGAGTTCCCCGTGGACGAACCCGAACTTGATGTCGGACCTCTCCTCGGCCCAGGTGACGATGCCGCCCCCGGCCACGTCGTGCCCGTCGACCAGGACGAAGCGCCCGGTGCCCTGGTGGCGGGAGAACAAGTCCAGAGCCAGGGGCCTCTGGAGCCGGATCTCCACCTGGGCCACCTCGTTGAAGCCCACCCGGGCCGGCTTGGGCGCCAGGGCCAGGGTCGAGGAGTCGATCAGGTTGTCGATCTCGCTGATCTCCGCCTCGACCTCGGCCGAGGCCAGCTTGAGCTTGTAGCGGCCCCGGGGCTTCAAAGGCGTCCGGCCCATCCAGAAGACCGAGGCCTTGATCCGGTCGCTGATCAGGGGCGGGTCGTCCTCGAGGCTGACGACGTCCCCGCGGCGGTGGAAAAACTCCTCGTTGATCATGAGGCCCACCGACTCGCCGGCCGAGGCCTCGTCTTTCAGGTCCTTGTCCAGCCAGGCGGCCAGGGAGGTGACGGTGGCCGTCTTCCTGCCGGGACTGATCAGGACCCGGTCGCCGATTTTGACCCTGCCGGACTCGACGCGGCCGGCCAGGATCCTGCGGTCGTCGAACTTGTAGACCGCCTGGAGGGGCAGCCTGAGGCCCCTGCCGGCCGGGGACGTGGACTTTTTCAGCCCGTCCAGGGCCCCGGCCAGGGTCGGCCCGCGGTGCCAGGGCATCCTGGTCGAGGGGCGGACGACGTTCTCGCCCTTCAGCCCGGAGAGGGGGATTCGGGAGTTGATTTCCAGGCCCAGGCCGGCCAGACACTCGGAGGCCTCGCGGCCGACGGACTCGAAGACCTTCCGGTCGTAGCGGACCAGGTCCATCTTGTTGACGACCAGGCCGATCTGCCGAATGCCCAAAAGGGAGAGCATGTGGGCGTGGCGCCGGGACTGCTCCTCCACCCCGCGCTCGGCGTCCACCACCAGGAAGGCCGCCTCGGCGTCCGAGGCCCCGGAGATCATGTTCTTCAGGAACTCCTTGTGGCCGGGGGCGTCGATGATGACGTAGTCGCGCTTTTCGGTGCGGAACTGCAGCTGGGTGGTGTCGATGGTGATGCCCTGCTTCTGCTCCTCTTCGAAGGCGTCCAGCAGGTGGGCGAACTCGAAGGGCTGGCCGGTCTCGGCGGCTATGCGCCTGACTTTGGCCACCGCGCCGTCGTTAAGGGACCCCGCGTCGAACAGGAGCCTCCCGATGACGGTGGACTTGCCGTGGTCGACGTGCCCGGTGAAGACAAGCTTCAGTTTTTCCCTCGCCCCGCCCTCTGTCATGTCCCCGGCCATCTAAAACCCTCCTTTTCTCCGACTGGAAACCGCTGGAAACCGCCCGGCCGAACCTCCCGCCGGACGACGGGCTCCGGCCGGTCTTGTTCTCACATGTAGCCGTCTTTGCGCAGTTTCTGCATGGCGTAGGCGTCCTCCTGGTCCTGCGCCCGGCCGGCCCTCTCGCTGACGGTGGTGGCGGACAGCTCCTCGATGATCTGCGGGACGGTGGTCGCCTCGCTTCTGATCCTGCCGGTGCAGGGGGCGCAGCCCAGGCTTCTGTAGCGCCGCCCGTCTTTGGCGAAATAGAGGTCGATGACGGGGATCTTCTCGGCGTCGATGTAGCGCCAGATGTCGATCTCGCTCCATTGGAGCAGGGGGTGGACCCTGACGTGGTGGCCCTTGGGAAAGTCGGTCTTGAACTGGCCCCAGAGCTCCGGGGGCTGGTTGGTGTAGTCCCACTCGTCGGAGCTGTTGCGCTCGGAGAAGACCCTCTCCTTGGACCTCGAGCCTTCCTCGTCGCGCCTGACCCCGACTATGAGGCCGTCGAAGCCGTGGGTCTTGGTCATGCTGTTCAGGGCGTCCGTCTTCAGGGCCTTGCAGCAGACCAGCCGCCCGTTCCCAGGACTCATGCCCGCCGCCAGCGCCTCCTTGTTCTGGTGGACGATCAGCTCGAGCCCCAGGTCGGCGACCACCTTGTCCCGGTAGACGATCATCTCGGGGATCTTGTAGCTGGTGTCCACATGGATGAAGGGGAAGGGGCAGTGCCCGAAGAAGGCCTTCTTGGCCAGCCACAACAGGACCGTCGAGTCCTTGCCGATGGACCACAGAAGCCCCAGGCGTCCCAGCTTGGCGTAGGCCTCCCTGAGAATGAAGACGCTGTGGGCTTCCAACGATTGGAGGTGATTCATATTATTCCCGCCAAACTCCCCCTGAATTCCGGCCAAATAACAGGAAATGAGATGATCTGTCAGTTATGGAATTCGACGTTGACAAAAAAACGCCAATGGAAAAATTATGGCGCCGCTCGGGTGGTCATGCCGTCGATTGAATGATAATGACGTCGCTCGAACGATGATGACGCGTCCGCGCGACTATGAGGCTCTAATACCCGTCGTCTTCCGGTCTGGTCAAAAACTCGGCCAGAACGTTCGTCCCGTCGCTTATCCTCCAGCGGACGCCCCCGCCCCCGGGGTCCCGGCCCGCCTTTTTCACCCTGCCCGCCGTCATGACCAGCCCGGATCCTCCGGACGCCGGGCTCAGATAAAATTTGAGGCATCCCCGGGGACACTCCTTCATGCAGGCGCAGCAGCCCCAACAGCGTCCGGGTTCCGAAATGACCGCCTTGCCGTCGCCGTCGAGGCTCAGAAGGTCGCCGGGACAGACGTCCAGACAGTTGCCGCAGCCGAGACAGTCGCCGCGGTCGATCCTGACGCTCATGATTTCGACCTCCCGTCCCGGGCGTCGTCCCGGGCGTCGTCCCTGTCGCTCCCGCCCGCTACGTGCTCGTATTTGTCGGCGGTCACCAGAGGTCTTTTGATGATCTCGACCTGGTCGCCTCGCCAGCGCGAGTTCACATGCAGGAAAAACTCCTCGCGGGCCTCCGGATAGTCGGCGTATTCCCCGAATCCCGGCCAGCGGGTCTCCTTTCTGGCTTTGAGGTGCCCGACCAGGTTTCTGGCGACAAGTATTTTCTCCCGCACCTCCCAGACCCGCCTAAGCTCGGCGAAGTCCCCGGCCGCGAGCCCGTCGGCTGTTTCGGCGATGGTCCTCAGCCTGTCCTCCGCCTGCTCGAGCTCGGCCGAGCTGTAGCGGTAGTCGCGGCCCAGGCCCCCGGCGTAGGCGTCCATGGTCTCCTGGAGGGCCTCCTCGATCTCCGCCCAGCCGAAGTCGACGGCGCGTCCGGGGCCCTCTTTTTTGGCCTCGGCGAGTGTTTTTATTTTTTTGGCGAGGCCGGGCCCGGGCCGGACGGCCGGCCAGTTCATCCGCTCCAAAATTTCGGCGGCCGTTTTCAGAAACTGCGTTTCCAAACGGCTGTCGGAAGCTTCTTTGTCGCCGGCCGCGTTCCCCGTCCGTCTCCGATAATCCTCGGCCATGTCGGCGGCGGCGATCTCCGCCTCGGCCATGGCGCCGGTCACATATTTCTGGGGGCACCCTCCGGCGACGTCCCCGGCGGCCCAGAGACCGCCCACGGTGGCGCGCCTGTTGGTGTCGACCCAGTAGCCGCCGGCGGTGTGCCCTCCTTGCACGCAGGGCTCGCTGGCGGCAATCTCGACTTTCAGCTCCCCGCGCCCCGGGTTTTCGCCTGAAAAATTTTGCCGGTCGCCCCCGCCGTTCTTGTTCGCCCGCGCCTGCTCGTAAAATTTCAGAGTCTGGGACGGGCGCATGTTCAGGTAGGCTTTTTCCAGGCTGGTCCGGTCGCCCGGGGCGAGGCTGGCCGAGAGGAAGCAGGGGCCGTTGCCGAGGCTGTTCTGCCTGCGGACGGCCAGCACTCTTTGCGAGGTGGTCGTCCCGTACGCGCGCTCGTAGTCCTCGCCCAGGGAGTTGGTCTGCCTGGCCCCAGCCCCCAGGGCCAGGGTGCCGGTGGGGGCCAGGGTGTCCCGGCAGCGCAGGGCTATGAAGCGCATCTCGAGGCCCGTCATCTCGGCGCCGACCTCCATGCCCCTGGCCAGCCCCGCCCCCGTGTTGAAGGGGGAGTACCAGACGTCGTGGGCCGAGGTGGCCGGGTTTTTGGAGCGGTAGATGCCCGCCGCCCCGCCGGTGGAGACAAGTATCCGCTCAGTCGCGATAAGCAGGATGGCGTTCCTCTCCAAACTCACCGCGACCAGGCCGACGATTTTACTTTTTGACGCGCTTGGGATCTCTTGAGTCTGAAAGTTGTCATCCTCGGTCGGAAGACGACCGCCCCAGGGCAAAATTTTATCGTCGTCCGCCGGAAGCTTGCCGCCCCCGGGCAAAATCCTGCCTCCGTTCGCCGGAAGCTTGTCCTCGTCCGTCAGCAGACGGGTGACGAAGGTCCTCTCCAGGCGGACGATATTTTCGTGTCTCCCCACCTCGGCGGCCAGCAGGGGCTTGATGTTCTCGCCGTTGACCCTGACGTTACGCCAGCCTCTCTCGAGGCGGCCGCCTTCTTTGTCCTTGTGCACGCCCAGGCCGATGGACTCCAGAAACTCCACCTCGGAGTTGAGTCTTTCGGCCATGCTCAGCAAAAGGTCCCGGCGGGCGATGCCGTGGGCGTCTTTCAGGGCGTAGTCGACGTAGTCCTCCGGCGTCCGGCCCCGGCCCACGCAGGCGTTGAGGGCGTTGACGCCGGCGGCCAGGCAGCCGCTGCGGCTCAGGAAGGCCTTCTCGACGAGGCCGACCCTGAGGCCGCTCCCCGCCAGGCGCGCCGCGGCCAGGCAGCCCGCCGCCCCGCCTCCGACGACCACCGCCGGAAAGTCAAGTCGGATTATTTCTATCGCTCGCTTCATGCAACACTCGTCGCGGCGCCCCGGTCGTCAGACGCGGTCGCCGCCTTTGCCAGCGGGGCTGTTGCCCGCAGCCCCGCCCCCAGAAAAAATATCCCGCCGCCTGGTCTAAAAAAGCCGGCGTCGTTAATTAATCTTCCATTCCCTTGTCGTCGCCAAACCGCGGCGGCAAACGTCCCGTCCGTAAATTCGGCCTCCCGCCGCATAAACAACGAGCCCTTTTTCGTCTCGTCGTCAAATCTGAAAATCTCTCCCGTTCCCGCTCCAAATCTGAAAATCTCCCTCGTCTCCAACCTAAATCTGAAAGTTGTAGCCGCCCCCGCCGTTGGCCAGCAGGCTGTTGCCCACCAGCCTGGCCTGGTCGCCCTGGAAGGCGTAGAGGCGGTAGATGAGCACCTTGACCTGGTCGCCGACGGAGAGGCTCGGCCTCTCGAGGGAGTAGCTGGTGGCCAGGGAGAAGTCGCGGACCCTGACCGTCACCTCCAGGACGTCCCCGCGGAAGGCCATGGCGGAGACCCGGCCCGGCTGCACGCTGTTCTCGTACTGGACGGGCTCGGAGGGGGCGAAGAGACGCACGAACTCCGGCCTGATGGCGCACTCGGCCCCGTCCGGGGCGTTCTCGAAGCCGGTCAGCACGTTGTAGTTGCGCACGACGGTGGACTCGCCGATGAACCTGGCCACGAAGGGGGTGGCGGGGGAGCGGTAGAGCTCGATCGGCGCCCCCGTCTGCTCCACCCGGCCGCGGTTGGTGACGATGATGCGGTCGGCCACCTCGATGGCCTCGGCCTGGTCGTGGGTGACGAAGATGCTGGTGATCTTGAGCCTGCTGATCATCTCCCGAAGCCACGAGCGCAGCTCCCGGCGGACTTTGGCGTCGATGGCGGCGAAGGGCTCGTCCAGCAGCAGAAACCTGGGGTTGGGGGCCAGGGCCCTGGCGAAGGCCACCCTCTGCTTCTGGCCCCCGGAGAGCTGGGCCGGATAGCGCCCGGCCAGGTCCTCGAGGCCGATCAGCGTCAGCAGCTCGCCCACCCGCTCCTTGATCCCGGCCTTGGGGGTCCTCTTGGTTTTGAGGCCGAAGGCGATGTTCTCCCAGACGGTCATGTAGCGGAACAAGGCGTAGTTCTGGAAGACCAGGCCGATGCCCCGGCGGCTGGGCTCCAGGTTCTTGATCGACTGGCCGTCCAGAAAGATGTCCCCGCCGTCCGGCGTCTCCAGCCCCGCGATCATGCGCAGGATGGTGGTCTTGCCGCTGCCGCTGGGGCCCAGAAGGGCCGCCAAAGTGCCTTTTTCCAGCTCGAAGCTGACTTTCCTGGCGGCGTCGAAATTGCCGAAGCGCTTGCTGACGTCCCTAAGCTCAACGAACACCGGGTTCCTCCTCCTTTTTCGACACCCACTCCACCAGGCTCCTGGCCGTCAGGATGACGATCGAGGTGATGACCAGGATGGCCGAGACGGCGAAGGCCTCCCGGTAGTGGTGCTCGTTGAAAAGAATTTCTATGTGCAGGGGCAGGGTGTTGGTCTTCCCCCTCAGATGCCCCGAGACCACGGAGACCGCCCCGAACTCCCCCATGGCCCTGGCCGAGCAGAGGATGACGCTGTAGACCAGGGCCCAGCGGATGTGCGGCAGGGTGACCTGGAAAAACGTCCGAAAAAATCCCGCCCCCATCAACACCGCCGCCTGCTCCTCGTCGGTGCCCCGGGCCGCCAGCACGGGGATGATCTCCCTGGCCACGAAGGGGATGGTCACGAAGACGGTGGCCATGATTATGCCGGGGGTGGCGAAGACGATCTTGAGGTCATGGGCCTCCAGAAACGGCGCCGCCCAGCCCAGCCGCCCGTAGGTCAGGATGAAGATGAGCCCGGCGATGATGGGCGAGACGGCGAAGGGCAGGTCGATGAGCGTCACCAGAAGCCCCTGGCCCCTGAAACGGTATCTGGTCAGGGCCCAGGCGGCCGTCAGACCGAAGAGGGTGTTGGCCGTCACGGCGACGAGCGAGGTCAGAAGCGTCAGTTTCAGGGCCTTGACGGTGAACGTGTCCGTGACGCTCCTGACGAAATTGTCCCAGCCGGCCCCGAAGGCCTGGCTCAGGACCGCCAGCAACGGCAAGACAAGCATCAGGGCCGCGAAGACCAGGCTGACGGCGATCAGAGTCCCGCGGATCAGGGGGTTTTCCTGACGGTGCCCCCGGCGCCCGCGCCGGGGCGTGGTCCCGTCCGTCCCGCCCGTCCCGCCGTCCTCCCCGTCCGCGCGCGCCCCGGCGTCCGCCGCCTCGGAGTCCGCCCGGCCGGCGCCCGTTGGCGAGCCGGTCTCCGTCCCCCGTCCTGTCCGGCCCGACAGGAAATTTCTCTCCGCCTCCGACAAAATGTTTTTCACCTCTTCCGCCGCCCCTCCGGATTCCCCGCTTCCGCCGGGGACGCCCGCGGGGGGCGTCACGAGGCCCTCGGCGGTCGTTTCCGCCGCGTCCGTGGTCATGGGCCGCCCCCCCCGTCAGCTTTCGACGAACCGGGCCGCCCTGATCTGCAGCCGGTTGACTAGGAACATGATGATGAAGCTGGCCGCCAGCATGAAGAGGGCGACGGCGGTGGCCTGGCCGTAGAGGAACTCCTCGAGCCTGGTGACGATCATCAGGGGGGCGATCTCGGTCTGGAACGGCTTGTTGCCGGCGATGAAGATGACGCTCCCGTACTCCCCCAGCCCCCTGGCGAAGGCCAGGGAAAAGCCGGTCAGCATGGCCGGCTTGAGCTCGGGGAGGATGATCTTGCGGAAGATGGTCAGGCTGCCCGCCCCCAGGGTCCGGCCCGCCTCCTCGTAGTCGGGGGAGAGCTGCTCCAGGACCGGCTGGATGGAGCGGACCATGAACGGGAGCGTGATGAAGGTCAGCGCCACGACGATGCCGACCCTGGTGTAGGCGATCTCCAAGCCAAGCTTGGAGAGCGGCCCCCCGATCCAGCCCTTGTTGGTGGTCAGCCAGGTTAAGGAGATGCCCGCCACGGCCGTCGGCAGGGCGAAGGGCAGCTCGATCAGGCCGTCGACGAGCCTCCTGCCCGCGAAACGGTAGCGCACCAGAACCCAGGCCAGGATCGTCCCGAAGACGGTGTTGATGGCGGCGGCCAGAAACGAGCAGAGAAAGCTCACCTTGTAGCTGGACAGGACCCGCGCGTCCGTCGCCGACTTGACGATTTCCTTGAAGCTCAGGTCCGCCGTCACCAGGGCCATGGAGACCATGGGTATGAGCACGAAGAAGCCCACGTAGCTCATGGTCAGCCCCATGGTCAGGCCGAAACCGGGAATGATTCTTTTTGCTTTGGCCATCGGTCAACCAGCCTGGGGGTCTTTCTTCCGTCCGCCCGGCATGCGGGGCGCGTTTGTGCCGTCCCCCGGTCATCTCCCGGGGGCCGTCCTCGGGGGACGGCGCGCCCGTCTCCCTAGCGGGCGGGAATTTTAGGGGCGGGCCCCCGGGGCCGATTTTTGGCCGGCCGCCGGGGGTCCCGTCAGTTCGGCCGTCCGGGGGCTATTTTTCGTAGATCTGGTCGAAGACTCCGCCGTCGCCGAAGTGCTTCTTCTGGGCGACTTCCCAGCCTCCGAAGAGGGGGTCGTCGATGGTGACCAGCTTGAGGCCCAGGTCGAAGTAGTCGGCGAACTCCTTGATGATCTCGGGGTTTGAGGGGCGGTAGTAGTGGGCCCCGGCGATCCTCTGGCCCTCGTCGGAATAGAGGAACTTGAGGTATTCGGTGGCCAGCTCCCTGGTGCCGTTCTTGTCGACGTAGGCGTCCACGATGGTCACGGGCGGCTCGGCCAGGATGCTGGTGGGCGGGGTGACGATCTCGAACTCGCCGGGCCGCTCCGCGAGCGACAGATAGGCCTCGTTCTCCCAGGCCAGCAGGACGTCGCCCTGGCCGTTCTGGACGAAGGTGTTGGTGGAGCCGCGGGCGCCGCTGTCAAGGACGAGAACGTTGTCGAAGACTTGCTTCACGAAGGCGACGATCTTGGTCTCGTCGTGGTCGTACTCCTTGTCGGCCCAGTCCCAGGCGGCCAGATAGTTCCACCTGGCTCCGCCGGAGGTCTTGGGGTTGGGGGTGATGACGCCCACTCCCTCCCGGGCCAGGTCGCCCCAGTCCAGGATCTTTTTGGGGTTGCCCTTGCGGACCAGAAAGACGATGGTGGAGGTGTAGGGGGAGCTGTTGTTGGGGAGCTCGGACTGCCAGCCCTTGTTAATCAGACCCGCCTCCTCGATGGCGGTGATGTCGCTGGCCAGGGCCAGGGTGACCACGTCGGCCTCGTTGCCCTCGATGACGGAGCGGGCCTGCTTGGCCGAGCCCCCGTGGGACTGGACGATGGTCACGTCGGCCTTTTTCAGCTCCTGCCAGTGCTTCTGGAAGGCCTGGTTGTAGGCCTCGTAGAGCTCCCTGGTGGGGTCGTAGGAGACGTTGGTCAGCTCCTCCTGGGCGGGGGCGGGAACTGAGATTAACAAAAGCGAGAAGACGGCCAGAGCGGCCAGAACGCGGTTTGACATGGTTCCTCCTTGGCCGATCCGAGTTTGGGCATAAAAAAAGACCGGGGAGTTTTGCTCTCCCCGGTCTTCAGAGTCGGATCAACCGGTTGATAGAATTAGACTAGCGGATTTACTGCCGTCAGCCACATCGGCAGCTTGGTCTTCAGAATTTTCTGATCAACCAGAGAAATTTTGTCAGCCGACCTCGATCCGTCCTCAGCCGTCCGCAGCTCTTTGGCGCGTCTGAAAACCCGGATTGTCCCGGCGAGGTCCCGCAAAATTGGGCGACCGAGACGACAACATAAAAGCTCGGTCGAAAAGGCGTCGCGTCCAAAATCAAGTGAAAAGCAGTCTCCCGCCGACAGAAGCAGTCCTTTCGGGCTTGTTCGCGCCGGGCCAGGGCACGGGAAACCAAAAGGGAGGCGGGGGCGTCGTCGGCGGGCCGGATCCGGCGGCTGTTGGCAGGCGCGGTCGCCTTGCCCGCCGGAGGGGCGTTCGTCGGGCGCGAGTTAATTTAGCCAAATTTTTCGGACGTTGTCAAGAAAAATTTTAGACTTTTTTTCCCTCTCGGTTCGTTCTCACCCGGGCGACCTCTTTTGAAGCCCTTTCCAGAACTCCCGGCAGGCGCCGCGCGGCGGACGGGGAGGGGATGGCGCGGCGGCCGGCGAGGGGCGGGAGGGCGGCGGGGGCGGCGCTCGCGGACTGGGTTGTCCATATATTGACGCCGGCGTGTTGTTGCGCGCAAAAGTGGTTCTGTTATATCATAAAGAACAACGCCGGTCGTCGGCCCGGGTCCGGTCTGCCCGTCCCGTTGTCATAGACGGGGGCCGCGTGACTCCGCCGGAAGCCATCCGGCCGGGGGCCCCGCGGGACCGAGACGACCCCGCCCGGGACCTTCCCTCAGACCAGGCCGCGAAAGCGAGACGCGCCACGTCATGAACGCCCGGATCAAGCCCCGCATCGACCTCCCGGACAGAGTCCGGCTCAAGGACGAGATACCCCTGCGGACGCCGCGCGTCATTTACGTCGACCCCTGCGACAGGTGCAACTTCCAGTGCAAGTTCTGCCCCACCGGCAACCGGGAGATTCTGCGGAAGGTGTCGGGCCGCGGGCACGGGGTCATGGACTTCGAGCTGTACAAAAAGTTCGTCGACGGGTTTTGCGAGTTCGACGACGTCGTCAAAGTCGTCCGCCTGTACAAGGACGGCGAGCCTCTTTTAAACCCCCGCTTCCCCGACATGGTCGCCTACGCCAAAAAGTCCGGCTGCTGCGAAAAGGTGGACACCACCAGCAACGCCTCCTTGCTGACCAGGGAGCTGGGCTCCCGGATCGTGGAGGCCGGCCTCGACCGCGTCAACATTTCCGTCGAGGGCGTCAACGGGGCGCAGTACAAGGAGTTCTCCAACATCAGTCTCGACTATGAGAAATTCGTCGACAACATCGCCTATTTTTACGAGCGCCGGGCCCAGTGCGAGGTCTTCGTGAAAATTAACGGGGACATCCTCGACGAGGAGCAGACCCGGGACTTCTATAAAACCTTCGGGGATATTTCCGACGGCATATTCGTCGAGCACGCCATAGACTACTGGCCGAGGTTCGAGCAGAAGAGGGTCGAGATCAACGAGGAGGTGGGCCTGTTGGGCGACAAGAGCCGGGAGGTCCTGGTCTGCCCCTACGTCTTCTATGAGATGGCCGTCAACTCCGACGGCACCTACAGCCTCTGCCGCTTCGACTGGAAGCGGATGCAGCCCCTGGGCGGCGACCTGGGTGCCAACGTCACCCCCAAAAGGATCTGGAACAGCATCCACCTCTGGCAGCTCCAGTGCCTCTTTTTGCGGGGAGAGCGCAAGTCCCGCTGGTACTGCGCCAACTGCGGCGAGCTCAGGCAGGGCTCCCCCGCGGACCTCGACGAGTTTCGGGAAATGCTTTTGGACCGGTTTTAAGAGGGCCGGTCCCGCGCCAATCTCAGACCAAGTCCGCCGTCCCCCCGCCGCTCTTTTCGTCCGCCGCCTTTTCCGGCCGTCGGCCCGCCGTCCCGCCGGCCCCCCAATTTTCGTTCGCTTCCCGTCAAGTCCGCCTCCCGGGCCGGTCTGAGGCCTGTTCTTTCCGAATCCCCGCCAAATTTTGACAGCGGGCGGCAATTCAGGTAAAATAGTCGGGCGTGTTAAAAAATTCTCCAGGTCCGCCTTCGGGCGGAGAATAGGGAATCCCGTCAAAGCGGGAGCGAACCCATCGCTGTATGTTCCGGGAGGCCGTTTTTCCGCCCCCCGGGCGCCCTTGAAAAGCCACTGTCATTTTTCTGACGGGAAGGCGGCGCTTCAAACGAGCCAGAAGACCTGCCAGGAGAATTAACGCGCTTGTCCGCACCGGACGGGGGATGTCCGGGTTGCGGGCAAACATGGCCGTTCCGAGTCAGATGGGAAACCCGGCGCCTAATTTTGGCGCGCCGGGTTTTTTTATTTTTGGACGTCTGAAACTTTATGTTTTATTGTCTCTAAATTTAATAAATATACTAACTTTCATCTGTCAGTTAGCAAATTTGATAACGAAAGATAGTTTGTCGTCGAGGCGGAAAGAGGTGGAAATTGGAACTGCAAAGTCTAGTCCTGGGCCTCCTGGTGGCCGCCCTGGCCTTCTCCGTCAAGACCGGCCTCGGCTGGGCCTATCTCTGGTTGCGCCGGGGCAGGGGAAAAAGGCTCTGGCCGACACTGGGGGTGGTCTCCCTCTACGCCGTCATCTTCGCCCTGACCATGGTCATAGTGGAGAGGGTGGATCTGCTGGCCCATTTCGAGACCCTGGAGCCCCTGTGGCGCAACGGCCAGACCCTCCACTGGCTGGTGGCCGTCCTGTTGTTTCTCTGGGGTTTTCTGGTTCTGCGCTCCGCCCCCGGCGAAGACTCCTGCCGCTCCGCTGGTCCGAGCAATGACGACGGGACATCCTACTCCTCCGCCGCCGGAGACGTCCCCCCCGCCGCCGACCAGGTCGGCTCCCGGGGCTGGCTGGCCCTGGTGCTGCCCTGCCCGGTGTGTCTCTCCGTCATCGTCATGAGCCTGGGCTGCCTGGCCCTGTATTTTCCGGGGGAGGCCCGCCTGGGGGCCCTGCTCTTTTTTCTGGGTTTTCTGGTCCTGGCCTTCTCCGCGGGTTTTTTATTAATCTGCGGGCAGCTGGGAGGGGAGGGGGACCTGGAGAGGGTCCTGGGTCTGGCCATGATCCTGATCGGCTCGTATTTTTTGGTGGCGGCCGTCGTCCTGCCCCAGTTCGCCCAGATCGACCGCATCTACCGGCTGGCCGCCTACTCCGTCGACGAGACCGCCGCCGGGGCCACGGGCGGGGCCTACGTTTTGTTGTTCCTGGTCTTTTTCCTAGCCCTGGGCTTCGTCCTCGGAGTCAGACGACGCCGGCCGGCCAGGTTGTAGGCATAAATATCCCGTATGTGCAAAAGTCCTTAAATTTGCTTTTTGTCGTCGACACATTTGTTCCCGTTCAAGTTTTTTCAATTTTTAATTTTCAGCCTTGTCGTATTTCGTCAGCCTTGTCGTATTTCGTCAGCCTTGTCGTATTTCATCAGCCTTGTCGTATTTCGTCAGCCTTGTCGTATTTCGTCAGCCTTGTTGTTTTTCATCAGCGTTTGCTTTCAGCCATATGTTTCAAATCCCTCCCGGCCCTCTGTCGCGCTGGAAGGGCATGTCCCCGCCGGTGACGTCGGGCGGATGTTCGAGTAAGTCTTGTTATGAATTTTGCCGCCTTGATCCAATCGATACTGTATCTTATCTCGTCGTCGTTGCTATATCCGGCCATGGTGGTCCTGCTGGTCGCCTTCGTCGGCCTGGTCGTCTCCTTCGGGGCCTTTCTGGCCGAGTGGGCGGAGAGGGCGCGTCTGCGCAAACCGGCCGAGTCCGACTGGCCGGCCATTCTGGAGGGGCGGGCGCGTCTGGACCACTTCATGGGCGCCACCCTCGAGAACCTCGCCAAGGTCCTCAAGCGCCCTGACGCCGGCTGGTACGAGGCGGAGAGGCTCTACCAGGAGACGAGCGACTTTTACCGCAAGAAGCTGGACTTTCTGCGGGTTTTGGTACGTCTCGGTCCCTCCACCGGCCTTGTCGCCACCCTGATCCCCATGAGCACGGGTCTGGCCGGCCTCAGTCAGGGCGACATGAGCCGTCTGTCCGCGGACCTGGTCGTCGCCTTCACCGCCACCATCGTCGGCCTGGCCGTGGGCGTCACCGCCTACGTTCTCCACGCCGTGCGCGCCCGCTGGCTGGAGGCTGATTTGGAGACCCTGGAGCTGGTGGTCATGGCCCGGGCCGAAAAGAAATTGGGGCCGAAAAAGAGCTAAAGTTCATGCTTTCACCAAAACAGCCGCGACAAAGGCGACATGGCCGTCATGACGCCATGAGCGCGACGACGTCGTCAACGGGGGAGGAGTAGCGAGATGGCCCGACTGGGAAGGCGCCTGGGGTCCAGGACGGCCTTGAAGGAGGCGGACGACCCGATGCTGGCCGTCATCAACCTCATCGACATCTTTTTGGTTTTTATCGTGGCCGTTTTGATCAGCTTCCTCTCGGCTTTGGGGCTGGGGGAGATCTTGAGCAAAGACAGCGAGGTGACTGTGGTGAAAAAGACGCCGGACGGGGAGATGACCATCATCACCAAGACCGCCAACCGTCTGGAGGCCTCCAGGATCACCAGGACCGAGGCCGAGGGCCGCGGCGTCCGTCTCGGAGTCGCCTACCGCCTCGAGGACGGCTCCATGGTCTACATGCCCGACGACGAGCAGGAATAGTTTTTTTAATTCTATAGCCTTTATTCATTTATTACTTTATTCATTTATTCTTTTATCCATTTATTACTTTATCCATTTATTACTTTGTTGCCTTATTTAACCTCGCCGTCTTTATCGTTTTGCATATCTTTGATGTTTATTATTATTTGTCAAATATCTTCGTCATATAATATGCATGTTTCTGATTTAAAAAGTTCCTTTTTGCCGCGACTAATTGTCAGTTTGCTTTCACCGTCAGTCCTGCCGACGTCTGAGCGACATGACGTCTTCCCGACTTTAAGTCATGACGACGCGACGTCCCGCCGACTTAGTCGAGTGGCGCCTACTTCACGTCGCCGCCGCGATGTCCGACTGACGTCAGACCAATTTAACCGTCCGGGGTCAAGCGATCATATGACTTCCTTTACTACTTGCCGTCATGAGTCCGTCTCCTCCGCGCAATTGCGGCCGTCTCCGTCAAGGCCGACTCCCGTCGCCCGCGCCTCCCGCAAATTGCCGGTTGCCCTGGTTTTGTCTTTGCTGCTGGCCGTCCTGGGCCAGTTTGTTCCGGGTCTGGCGACGGCGCCGCTTCTGGCGGATTCGGCCAGGCTCTCGCTTCTGGTGACGGACTCCGACAGCTTCATGGTCCACCGGGCCGTGGGCTCCCTGGGGCTGCCGGACGGTCTGGAGGCCGGGGCCTACACCCTGGGCGACCTGACGGGGAGCGAGCAAAAAGCGGCGGTCTTCGCGGACAGCCGGCTGGTCGTCGTCGACGTCATGGACGACAACCTGGCCGAGTACGTGCGGGCGGCGGGGCTTCCTGGGAAGGCCCGGGTGCTGGCCCTGCGCGGCTCCAAGGACGACAAGGCCCTGGTCCTGCAGGGGTTCGAGTTCAACGAGGAGGTGGCCGCCTACTTCGACCATCTGAGCGCCGAGAACGTCAGGCGGATGATCGGCCGGGCCTTCGCCCTGGAGATCGCGCCGGATCTTCCCTACGAGCCGCCGCTGGTCCAGCTCGACGACGGGCTCTACCACCCCGCGGCCCCGGCGGCCTTCGCCACCGTCGAGGAATACATGTCCTGGCTTGCGGCGCGGGACGGCTACGACGCCTCGAAACCGCGCCTGGGGATCATGTTTTTCTCGACCTATCTGATCGAGGGCCAGATCGAGTCCCTGGACGCCTTGATCGACAGGCTCGAGGCGGCCGGCTTCAACGTCTACCCGGCCTTCGGCACCGACGCGACGGTCTTGGAAAACTTCTTTCTGGACCAAAACGGCGTCGCCAGAATCGACGCTTTGTTGAGCTTCGGCCTTAAATTCTATGTCTCCTACAACGAGACGATCAGGCAGTTGCTCGGAAAGCTCGACGTCCCCGTCTTCAACGGCCTGAAGCTCTACTCCCAGACTCTGGACGAGTGGCGGGCCGACGACCGGGGGGTTGCCTCCCTGGACGTGGTCTGGAACCTGGACAACCCGGAGGTCTCCGGGGCAGTCGAGCCCAGCGTCCTCATGGCCAAGGTCGAGGAGACGATGCCCGACGGGGCGGTGACCTATCGCTACGCCCTCGTCGACGAGCAGGTCGACCATCTGATCCCGCGCGTCAAAAATTGGATCTCCTTGCGGCGCAAGGACAACGCCGACAAGAAAATAGCCGTCCTCTACTACAACAACTCCCGCGGCAAGCAGAACGTCGGGGCGAGCTACCTCAACGTCTTCCGCTCCATCGAGGAGCTGGCCAAAAATTTGACCGGGGCGGGCTACGCCGTCAAAACCGACGGCGACGCGCCGCTGACCGAGGAGGTCGTCAAGGATCTGGTCTTAAGAGGCGGCCGCAACGTCGGCTCCTGGGCCCCGGGGGAGCTCGAGGAGCTCGCGGGCACGGGCCTGGCGGAGATGCTGGACGTCTCGGAGTACAAAGCCTGGTTCGAGGAGCTGCCGTCCGAGTTCAAAGAAAAAGTCGTCGCCCAGTGGGGCCGGCCCGAGGATGGGGGACCGATGATCACCGGGGGCAAAATCGTCATCCCCATGGTCTCGCTCGGGAACGTCGTCTTCCTGCCGGAGCCGGCCAGGGGCGAGGCGGACGACCCCATGAAGCTCTACCACGACCTGACCATGCAGCCCCACCACCAGTACATCGCGGTCTATTTGTGGCTCAGGCATAAATTTAACGCCGACGCCGTCGTCCACCTGGGCACCCACGGGACCCACGAGTGGCTGCCGGGCAAGCAGTCGGGCCTCTCGGTCGTCTGCCCGCCCGAGGTCCTGGGGACCGACATCCCCAGCGTCTACCCCTACATCATGGACAACATCGGGGAAGGTTTGCAGGCCAAGCGCCGGGGCCGGGCCGTCGTCGTCGACCACCTGGTGCCTCTGCTGGTCAAAAGCGGCCTGGCCTCCGACTACGAGGAATTGAAGCGGACGCTGGCCTCCTACGACCAGGCCCTGCGGGTGGGGGCCTCCACGGCCCCCGGCTACCTCGAGGACATCGGCCGGATGACCGCCGACCTGGGCCTGCACGAGGACTTGAAGTCCAGCTTCACCACGGAGGAGGAGATAGCCGGGCTCGGCCAATACCTCGAATACCTGGAGACGGCCTCGGTCCCCTACGGCCTGCACACCCTGGGCGTCTCGCCCGGGGCGGAGGAGGCCGCCGAGATGGTGGCGGCCATCCTGGAGGGCGGCGGCGGGGGCAAGAGCCCCGGGCAGATCCGGGACGACCTGGCGGCCAGCGGGCCCGCCGAGCGCGACGCCGTCCTGCGGGCCCTCTCCGGCCGCTACGTCGAGCCCGGCGAGGGCAACGACCCCGTCAGAAACCAGGCCGCCATACCAACGGGCCGGAACTTCTACGGCCTGTCGCCGGCCTATATGCCCACCAAGGCCGCCTGGGATCTGGGCCGGGCCGCGGCGGACCAGATCGTTCAAAACTACATGGACGAGCGCGGGGAGTATCCCGACAAGGTGGCCGTGGTCCTCTGGGCCGTGGAGAGCCTTAGAAACGAGGGCCTCAACGAGTCGACGATCCTGAGCCTCATCGGCGTCGAGCCCGTCTGGAACGAGAACGGCCGGGTCATGGGCAGCCGGCCGATCCCCATGAGCCGGCTGGGCAGGCCCCGGGTGGACGTCATGGTGGACATATCCGGACTCTACCGGGACCTCTTTCCCGACAAGGTCCTCTTCGTCGACCAGGCCTTCCGCCAGGCGGCGGCCCAGGACGACCTCGACAACTTCGTCCGCCAAAACGACGAGAAGAACTATCGGAGCCTGATCGCCGCGGGCTTGAGCGAGGAGGAGGCCTCCCGGTTCTCCAAGGCCAGGATCTTTTCCGAGGCGCCCGGGGCCTACGGCAACCGCGTCTCCGAGCTGGTCTCGGCCTCCGGCCTGTGGGAGGACCGCTCGGCCATTTCCGACGTCTTCAAAACCCACACCGCCTTCGCCTACGGCGGGGACTTCTGGGGGGCGCCGGCCAGGGAGGCCCTGGACCTGAACCTGACCGGCGCCAAGGTGGCCTGGCACTCGGCCAGCTCGCACCTCTACGGCGCCATGGACAACGACGACGTCTTCATGTACCTGGGGGGGCTGTCGGCCGCGGTGGAGTCGGTCTCCGAGGCCGCCCCGGAGATCTTTCTGGCGGACCAGAGGCGGGCGGGCCTGGTCGAGATGACCCCGGTCGACCGGTTTTTGTGGCAGGAGTCCCGCACCAGGTATTTGAACCCCAAGTGGATCGAGGGGATGAAGGCCGAGGGCTACGCCGGGGCGGCCGAGATGGCCCACTACGTCGAGTACCTCTGGGGCTGGCAGGTGACCGCCCCCGACGAGATCAGCCAGGACATGTGGGACGAGACCTACGACGTCTACGTCAGCGACAAGTACGACATGGACATCCCCGAATATATGGACGAGGCCAACCCCTGGGCCTTCCAGTCGCTGACCGGCAGGATGCTCGAGAGCGTCCGCAAGGGTTTCTGGCAGCCCTCCGAGGAGGTCAGGGCCGAGCTGGCCAAGGACTACGCCGTGAGCGTCATCATGAGGGGGGTGGCCTGCTGCGACCACACCTGCAACAACCCCCAGTTCCACCAGATGGTTCTGAACATGATCTCGCTCCCCGGAGTCATGTCCCCGCAGATGGTGACGGACTTCAAGCTGGCCGTGGAAAAGGCCGGTCTGGCCACCCTCGAGGACATGGTGGCGCGGAGGGAGGCTGTTCTGGAGACGCTGAGCGAGGCCCCCGGCAGGCCCGGGCAGCCCGAGCCCCAGAGGCAGCCCGCCGCCTCCGGTCCCGAGGAGGCCGAGTCCGAGCTCGAGAGCGTCCGGGGTCTCAAGATGGAGACGGTCAGCCAGGACGAGGAGACGTCGCTGCCGTCCTCCGGGGTGGAATGGACCGCCTCGGTCTTCGTGCTGGCCGTGGTGGCGCTTTTGTTTCTGGGGCTCAGGAGGAGGAAAAAAGGGCCGGGCGGACCCCGAGGGACGGAACGTC
>JAISET010000209.1 GCA_031264015.1 Deltaproteobacteria bacterium
CTGGTCTGGCCTGGACAGGAAAAAGGGGCTGAGCAGGCCCCGCCGGTCGACTTTATTGGGTGGAAAAAGGCCGGAAGTCCAATAGGGGCGTAACAATCATTCATATTTAGAACTGCTGAAAACGACCAGGAAGTCTTGACTTTTATCGAAAATTCTCCTAAACATTTGATAACCGTCAAGGGGTGCGCAATGCCTGAGCCCAAAAATATCATAACCATACCATACACCGACGACATCCTGGCCAGCGCCGGTCTGTCGGCCTCCGAACTGGCCGCGATAGCCCGCCTGGCCGTAGCGGCCAAGTTGTTCGCCGGGGGCCGCCTTAGCTTGGGGCAGGCCGCAAAGCTCTGCGGCCGGGGCAAAGTCGAATTCATGGAACAGCTCAGCCGGGAAGGCTATTCCGTCGTCAACCTCCAAGTTGGCGACGCTGAGGACGAGTTGCGTTTCGCCCATGACTGACACCAGTTCTGTTTCTGTTTCTGTTTCTGTCAGTTCCCTCTTGTTCATGCTTGTTCCCGCTTGTTCCCGCTTGTTCCTTGTTGTCCTCAAGTTTTTTTCTTGCTCTTCCCGCTCTTCTTGCCGTTGTCGCCATTCCTGCGTCTCTTGTGTTTTTCGTTCCGAACGATCCAACATGTCGCGTCGGAATATTAAGACGCTTATGTCAGGCGGATAAATATGAGTTGCCGTTCATTGGATGGCGGGAAAAGGCGCGGCGAAATTTGACGCGCGGGCCCGCTAAAATATAAGGCGAAAAGTTGGGAAAACGCCCGCCGGACACCCTGGTCGGAATTGTCGGTTCTTCGGGGAGGGGTTCTTCGGGGAGCCGGGCGCGGTCGGGAAGGAAAAAATCTCCCGCCAGCCCTCATGCCTTCCGGAGAAGCAAGTCATAAATAGTCTTCTTTATGCCAATGGCAATTCAAAGCGCCGGGCTCGCCGAGCCCGGCCTCCCGCCCGGCCCTCCATTGGTTGTCAGGGTAATGACAAGCCGTTGAAACTTGTGGCGTCTTATTCTCTAATTCTCTAATTATTCTGAAAGTGTTTGAAGATCCGTGAAAGCGGCGGTTGCGCGCGGCCGGCTCCTGGGGTAGAATCGACTCTCCTCCCAGCCCCCGCGGGGGAATTTTCGGAGTAAAATAATCTTTCGTCGCCGACTCTTGCCGCCGCGCGTCCGAGGCCGGAATTTTGCCCCCCGGCCCGCGGCCGCCTTTTTCGGGCGCCGGCTTTTTTCGGACGAGAAATAATTCATGGCCAAAGGAGAACGACCGCAGCTCATGGCAGACACATCCGCATTTGACGACTTGGCCGGACGGGAGGCCCTCCCGGAGGAGGACCCCCTTGTTCCCAGGGAGAACTTCGTCAATCTCTCCCAGCCGGACCTGGACGTGGAGCGCACCGTCCTGGGGGCCATCCTGGTCGACCCCGGCCAGTCGATACCCCTGGCCCTGGAGGCCAGGCTGCTTCCGGACGACTTTTTCAGGGAGGCCCACGGGATTATTTACGGGGCCATGCTGGACCTTTACAACGACAACGTCGACCTGGACCTGATGACGCTCATGCATCGTCTGGACCAGAAAAAGCAGCTGAAGGCGGCGGGCGGCGCCGGCTACATTTCCGAGGTCCACGACCAGTACGGCATCCCCACCCACGTCTACACCTACGCCAGGCTGATCATCGACCGGGCGACCCTGAGGAAGCTTGTGGGCGTGGCGGGGGACGTGATCAAAGACTGCCGCTCCAACCCCACCAGCGTCTCCGAGGTGCTGGACGGGGCCGAGTCGGCCATCTTTCGCATCCGCGACGACCGGACCAGCAACCAGCTCAGCCGCGTCGCCGACTCCATGGACGCCGTCTACGACCGCATCTTGGAGATCAGAAAGCAGCCCCACGGCATCTCCGGCATCCCCACCGGCTTCACGTATCTGGACCAGAAGACCGGGGGCTTCCAGGACACGGACCTGATCGTCATCGGCGCCCGGCCCGGGGTGGGCAAGACGTCCCTGGCCCTGAACTTCGCCCTGAACGCCGCCATCCCCGACCTCAGGCAAAGCCGCAAGGACTTCCCCGCCCACGCGGTGGCCGTCTTCAGTCTGGAGATGAGCGGCGACCAGCTCATCCAGCGGCTTCTGTGCCAGATAGGCCACCACAGCCTCTCGGACCTGCGCACGGGCAAGGTGGACGACGAGGAGATCAAAAGGCTCACCACCAACGCCAGCGTCCTGCGCGGGGCCAAAATCTACGTCGACGACACCGCGGCCATCAGGCCCATCGAGCTGCGGGCCAAGGCCAGGAGGCTCATGGCCCAGCTCAACAACCAGGGCGAGAAGCTGGGCATGATTCTCGTGGACTATCTGCAGCTCATGCGCCCGGAGGGCAAGCACAACAACCGCGAGCAGGAGATCAGGGAGATCAGCGGGTCGCTGAAGTCCCTGGCCAAGGAGCTCAAGGTCCCGGTCATCACGCTCTCGCAGCTGAGGCGCTCGCCCACCAGCACCGTCACGAGCTCCAAGGCCAGCTTCGAGGACGAGGATCCGGCGACCACCAAGAAGAAGCCCCGCGGCATCCCGCACCCGCAGCTGAGCGACCTCCGGGAGAGCGGCTCCATCGAGCAGGACGCCGACCTGGTCTTCTTCATCGTCAGGCCCGAGGTGGACTTCCCCAACGTCGAGGAGTACCGCGGCAAGGCCCAGCTGGTCATCGCCAAGCACCGCAACGGCCCCCTGGGCAAGGTCGAGATGACCTTCCTGGGCAAGAGCACCTCCTTCCAGCCGGCCGCCAATCAGACCGACTTCACCGAGGACGAGTGACGCCGGGCAGGCCGCTCGTCCGGGAGTGGTTTCGGGGGCCTTCCGGCTGGCGTCAGGGTTGTCGTCCGCCTGTCGGAACCGTTGTTTAGTTAACTTTTAACAGTCTTTCGCCCGTCTTTCGACCCGCGTCTTAGCCGCCGCCAACTCCCGCCGCCCCCTCACTCTCCTCCTCCTTGCCTCGGCGGAAGGGCCGGGGCGGGGGAGGGCGCCTCCGGGCGGGGCGGCCCTTTTCCGCGGCGGCGGAGGCTCCCCCCGGCCAAGGCCGCCGGCCGCGGCGCTTCTATTTTTCTTGACACGGGACCCCCTCTTCTGTAGAATCTATCGGTTTTAGGCCCCGGGAGGTCCCGGCGGGCGAGCCGGCCCCGGGCCGCGCCGTCTCGCCGAGGTCTTTGCCGCGACCTTGCGCGCGGCCGCCCGGCCACAAATCAAATCTCCGCGGGCCCCCCTGGGCTCTTTTTTTAATTCATGAAGCGGAAAAGCCGCGGTTTTTGGCGCGTCCGAATTTGCCTCGGACCCCGCCCGGACCCGGTTCGGATCCTGACTCGGACCCCTGTCGGACCCGGCTCGGTTTTTGTCCGGACGTCGTTCCGGCGCCGGGCCCCGACGGCTTTTTCGCGCGTTGTGAGGGAGGGAAGATGGCCAAGTACGATCCGACGGCGGTGGAGGCCAAGTGGCGCGCCCGCTGGGAGAAGGACGGGACGGACAGGACGGATCTGGCCGGGGCGAAAAAACCCTTCTACAACCTCATGATGTTTCCCTATCCCTCGGCCGAGGGCCTGCACGTGGGCAACCTCTTCGCCTTCGTGGGCTCCGACATCCAGGGCCGCCACCACCGCCAGCTGGGCTACGACGTCTTCGAGCCCATGGGCTTCGACGCCTTCGGCATGCACTCGGAGAACTTCGCCCTGAGGACGGGGCGCCACCCCGCCGAGATGGTGCCCAGGAACATCGAGCGCTTTCGGGAGAGCCAGCTGAAGAAAGTGGGCCTCATGCTGGACTGGAGCCACCAGGTGGACACCACCAGCCCGGAGTACTACCGCTGGACCCAGTGGATGTTCGTGACCCTGTTCAAAAACGACCTGGCCTACCGCAAGCGCGCCTCCGTCAACTGGTGCCCCGGCTGCAAGACCGTTTTGGCGGCCGAGCAGGTCGTCGACGGCCAGTGCGAGCGCTGCCAGTCGGTGGTCACCAAAAAAGAGATGGCCCAGTGGTTCTTCCGGACCACGGCCTTCGCGGGCGAGATGCTCGACGAGCTGGACGGCATGGACTGGTCCGAGCGCACCAAGATCGCCCAGCGCAACTGGATCGGCCGCAGCCAGGGGGCCGAGGTCAAGTTTAAGATCGACGGCGGGCCCGAGTTCGCCGTCTTCACCACCCGCCCGGACACCCTGTTCGGGGCCACCTACATGGTCTTCTCCCCCGAGCACCCGCTGGTCCCGGAGATCACGACGGAGGCCCAAAAAGCCGAGGTGTCGCGCTACCGCGAGTCGTGCCAGAGCCTGACCGAGGTGGAGCGCCAGGCCGAGGGCCGCGAGAAGACCGGGGTCTTCACCGGGGCTCATGCCGTCAACCCCGTCAACGACGCCCTGGTCCCCGTCTGGGTGGCCGACTACGTCCTCATGGGCTACGGCACCGGGGCCATCATGGCCGTGCCCGCCCACGACGAGAGGGACCACGAGTTCGCCCTGAAGTTCGGGCTGCCCATCGTCCAGGTGGTCGACCCCGGCCGGGAGATCCCCGACGTCCGGACCGAGGCTTTCGTCGGCGACGGGCGCCTGGTCAACTCCCACGAGTTCAACGGCCTGGAGGCCAAGACCGAGGGCGTCTTCAGCATCACGAGCCTTTTGGAGAAGAGGGGCCTGGCCAGGTTCACCACCAACTACCGCCTGCGCGACTGGTGCGTCAGCCGCCAGCGCTACTGGGGCCCGCCGATTCCCATCGTCCACTGCGAGACTTGCGGGCCCGTGGCCGTCCCGGAAAAGGACCTGCCGGTTTTATTGCCCAAAATCGACGACTACAAGCCCGACGGCTCCGGGCGCTCGCCCCTGGCCCGCGACGAGGCCTTCCACAAGACTGTCTGCCCCGAGTGCGGTGGGCCGGCCGTCAGGGAGACCGACGTCTCCGACAACTTCCTCTGCTCGGCCTGGTATTTCTACCGCTACCCCTCCACGGCTTTCGACGACCGTCCCTTCGACCCGGAGCTCACCAAAAAGTGGCTGCCGGTGGACCTCTACGTGGGCGGCAACGAGCACGCCGTCCTGCATCTTCTGTACAGCCGCTGGCTTTGCCGGGCGCTCCACAAGTGCGGCTTTCTGGACTTTGCGGAGCCCTACAAAAGGTTCGTGGCCCACGGCATGATCGTCAAAAACGGGGCCAAGATGAGCAAGAACCGCGGCAACGTCATCAACCCCGACGAGTACATCAGGGACTTCGGCGCCGACAGCTTTCGGACGTACCTGATGTTCATGGGGGCCTATCTGGAGGGCGGGGACTTCAGGGACGGCGGCGTCCGGGCCATGAAAGGCTTTCTCGACCGCCTTTACGCGGCCGTCATGCCCCCGGAGGGCGGGACCCTCGACGAGAACCCCCCGGCGGACCCCGAGACCCGCTACTGGCTCAACTCCACCGTCAGGGCCGTCGGCGCGGACTTCAAACGCTTTTCCTACAACACGGCCGTCGCCAGGATCATGGAGCTGGTCAACCACGTGACCAAAAACTCCGTCCATAACCTGGCCGTCTCCAGGACGGTCGCCCAGCTGGTCGCCCCCCTGGCCCCCCATCTGGCCGAGGAGATCTGGGAGAGCCTGGGCGGTTCGGGGAGCGTCTTCGACGCCCCCTGGCCCGTCTACGACGAGGAGGCCTGCCGGCGCCTGGAGGTCGAGTACGTCGTCCAGGTCAACGGCAAGGTCCGGGGCCGGATCCCCCTGGCCGCCGGCCTCTCCCCCGAGGAGATCGAGCCCCTGGTCCTGGCCAGCGAGGGCGTGGCCAAGTGGCTCGAGGGCAAGCAGATCGTCAAGAAGATCTACGTTCCGGACAAACTCGTCAACCTGGTGGTCAAGTAGGCGGGGCGGGACGGGGGCCGTCCCGGACAAACGAGGACGGCCGGTCGCCGGCCGTCGCCGGCGGGCGGGGGACGTCGTCCTCCCGGTGTTGATAATTGCGGAAAGTCCGAAAAAGAATCGGAAGAGACCGCGTTATGGTCGGAGAAGGCTCGGGACGGGTGAAAAAAGCCCGAAATCATCCTTGACAAAGACGCCCCTCCGGGTTACAATCATAAGTTCAGTTCGCCTAAAGGGGGGGACGCCATATGTACGCCATCATCAAAAGCGGCAGCCGCCAGTACAGGGTGGCCGAGGGACAGACCATCAGGGTCAACCGCCTTCAGGCCGAGTTAAACGACGAGATTTTGCTGGACCAGGTCCTGCTCCTGGCCGACGGCGAGACGCTCAAATGCGGGCGGCCGCTTTTAAGCGGCGTCGACGTCAAGGCCAGGGTCGTGCTCCAGGGCCGGGGCAAGAAGATCCTGGTCTTCAAGAAGAAAAGGCGCCAGGGCTACCACAAGGCCCAGGGCCACCGCCAGGATTTCACGGCCCTGAGGATCCTCTCCATCAAGGCCTCCGAGTAGCGGGGACCCAGGGCGGGGACTCTTTAGCCCGGGGCTTTACAGCCCGAGTTTCGGGCCGCGGGCGGGATCAGCCGCCCGAGGCCGGCCAGCATAGTTCAAGGAGATTGGGACCATGGCTCACAAAAAAGCCGGCGGCTCGAGCCGCAACGGTCGGGACACCATAGGCAAGAGGCGGGGCGTCAAGCGCTACGCCGGTCAGTATGTCAAGGCGGGCTGCATCCTGGTCCGCCAGCTGGGGACCAAGATCCATCCCGGCACCAACGTGGGCCTCGGCCGCGACTACACCCTCTACGCCCTGATCGAGGGCGTGGTCAAGTACGAGCGCCTGGGCTCCGACCGCAAGAAGGTCAGCGTCTACCCGGCCGAGCCCCGCGCCGGGGCCGCCCCCGAGACGACCGAGGCCGCCGCCGCCTGACAAGGCTCCCGGCCCTCCGTCCGAACGGGCCGGCCGTCCGGGAGGGAAGCCGGAAGCCGTCCGCCGCTCCCGGGCCCGCCTGTCGGGCCCGTCGTCGTCGACCCGCCGGGCCCGTCGTCGTCGACCCGCCGGGCCGGCCGTCGGCGACCGGCCGCGCCCGCCCAAGGTTTTTAGACCTTCCGAGACTTTTTGGTTCGGACCGGGCCTTTCGGCTTAATCGGAGTCTTGCGGACCGACCCGGACCGACGCTGTCAGCAAATTATTTTTACACCCGGACGGAATATTTTTTCGTTCGGGTTTTTTCATTTTGGCGCCAAAAATTTCTTTTTTACCGGCTAAAAGACCTTGTCCGGGTCTAAATTAGTCTGTCATGCCCTAAAATATCCTCTTGCCACCTCTTCCCGCCCGCAGGACTCCCTTCAAAACTTGTCAAAAAAACTTGCTTTAAACTTTGTTTTAGGTTATAACCTTTTCAACCGACCCGCATCTCAACGCCTCTGAAGTAGCCGGCCAGGATGGTAAGGGTCCAGGTGGGAGGCTTTTTCTTTAAAGAAAAGCCACATTATCAACATTCTTTAAGGAAGGTATAGTTCAATGGGCTGGGTAGTCTCTATTGATTCCGCAAAGTGCACCGGCGACGGCAACTGCAAGGACGCTTGTCCTGCCGACGTCTACGAAATCAAGAACAAAATCGCCGTGGCAGTGAACGTGGCTGAGTGCCTCGGTTGCGAGTCCTGCGTTGAGGCCTGTGAGGTCGGCGCCATTAAAGTCACCGAGGAGTAATCCTCTTAGCCGGGTTCGGGCTTTGGGGCCCCCTTCCGGGGGGCCGCGCCATATCTGACAGGACGGCCTCCCTCAAAAAGGGCTCCTCCGTCCATGAAGACGACCAAATTGACCGGTGCGGGATCCCGGATGAAGGGAGCCCGGGCCGGTCTTTTATGTGTGCCCGGCATGGGCGTTAACTAGGCGGTGAAAGTCCGCTACGAGCTCGGCGGCAGGAATCGTCAGCCTAAGGCAAGGGTGCCCCTCGCGAGGGGGGATCCGAAAGAAACCGGCGGCAAAGACCCGGTCCGACGAACAGAAATCACATATAAGGCGGTCCAGAGCGGACGAGCTCGCATGACAGAGCAAAGTCCAATGCTGCCCGAACTCCGGGGCGTAAATGTGGCGGATATACGGGTTGAAAGCGAACGCTCTTACCCGGGGAGATCTCTCGTGACCGGACCAGTACTCGCAAGACATCTGGTAAGGAAGAGGGCGCGGCAATGTGCCTTTGAACGTGAGAAGTCAGCCGAGGTCATAGTAGTGGGGGGTAAGGATCAGTTGCAAAACAAACTTTACATTTGAGGCTCAAAAGTGTAATTCCAATCTCCGTGGAAATTATCAGGAATTAATTTTAGTGAGTCCAGTTCACTCTGTTTGACATCTATTCCA
>JAISET010000211.1 GCA_031264015.1 Deltaproteobacteria bacterium
GCGACGACTGCTTTTGCCAGGGCGGGCGACCGGGGCGGTCCCGCCTCGCCGCGGCTATTAAACGAGCCTGTCGGGAGCGGCGGGAACATCCCTTTCGATTTTCCGCCGTCGGGACGCGGCGTGAAGGATTTGACATTCACCTTCCTCGACGCGACGTTCAAAAGATTCAAGAAAATTACGCTCGCCGAGAAGGATTACGCGTCGTTTGACATCCGGTGTCATTGTATTCGAATCCGACCAAGACTTGCCCGGAAAGACGGTTTGCCTCCCGGTCTGGCGGCCGTCGAGCCGCGCCGCCTGACGGCGGGGCTTTGGGAGAGCAAAAAAAAGGCGCCGCGACGGGCGCCATTTATGTCGCCGCTCGCCGCGCCGCGCGCGCTGGAGAATCTTCGCGGGCTTATGTCAAAATCGGCCCGTCGTTCGCCCCCCGCCCCCCCGTCCGTCAGGCCCGCCTTCGCCGCCCGGGGCGGCTGGCCGAAAGCTCCCGCCGTTCTTCCCTGGCGCCGCGCCCGCCGGACAAGAGGACAAAAATCCGTTTTGGTTCGGCGCCCGGTCAGGCCTCCCGGCCCCCCGCTTTTTCGGCGGCCATGGCGGCGGCCCCCAGGGCCCCGGCGAAGCGGCCCAGCCCCAGGGTCTCCACCTCGAGCCCCAGGGCCAGGGAGAGGGCACCGGCCAGGGGGCGGCAGGCGGACAGGCCCCCGGTCATGACGACGGGCGGTCCGGGGCCCAGGCGGGCGGCCAGGGCGGCGGCCTTGTCGGCCAGGGAGTTCAGGACGCCCAGGGCGATGGCGGACCTGGGCGCCCCCGAGGCTAAAAGACCCATCATCTCCGACTCGGCGAAGACGGCGCAGACGCTTTTGATGGGGGCGGCCTCCCCGGTCTCCAAATCGTCCAGCTCGTCGAGGGTCAGGCCCAGCCGGTCCAGGGTCATGGTCAGAAACCGGCCCGTGCCGGCGGCGCAGCGGTCGTTCATCTGAAAGGAGAGGGCCCTGCCGTCCCCGACGGCTATGGCCTTGGTGTCCTGGCCGCCGACGTCGACGACGGTGGAGGCGCCCGGGCGCAGCATGGAGGCCCCCCGGGCGTGGCAGCTGATTTCCGTGGGGCGCAGGACGGCCCCCTCCGCCAGGGCCCTTCCGTAGCCGGTGGAGGCCATGGGGGCGGGGCCGAGGTCCTCCCGGAGGACGGCCAGGACCTTGGCCACGGCCGCCGGCAGGTCCCAGCCGGTGGGCAGGCAGACGGTCTTTAGAGGCATTGATGCGAGAGAGTCCCAGACGACCCCCTTGCACCAGGAGGAGCCGCAGTCGAGGCCCAGGGAGATCAAGAGAGGGTCTCCACGAAGGCCTGGGCCCTGGTTTTTAAGAGCTCCAGGTCGGCCTGGGAGTAGTCGGTCTCCAGACTCATGAAGGGGACGCCCAGCCCGGCCAGAAACTCCCGGATGGTCGAGGTCTCCACCCCGTAGGGCTGGCAGGCGGTCAGGGTCATCTCCACCACCCCGTCCACCTTGAACCGTTCGGCCAGGCTCTGCAAAAGGTCCAGGCGGTTGGGGTTGGGGGTCATGACGGCGCAGCCTATGGCCAGGTGGTACTCGGCCAGGGCCTCCCAGGGGTCGCCGGTCTCGGGGACTTGGCGGTCGAACTGCTTGGCCCCGGTGCAGTTCTCGTAGACCACCACCACGGCCCCCGACTGCTCCACGGCCCTGGTCACCTTCTCGGTGACTCCCCCCATGGGGCAGCCGGTCAGCATGATCCTTTTGGCCCCTGCGGGCACGGGGGAGGTCTTTTCCTCGATGACCTTTTTCAGGGCCAGGACGGTCGACTCGATCTCGGCGACCTTGGCGCGGTGGTCGAACTTGAACTGGGAGCCGAACAGCAGCTGCAGCTGGCTTAGCCCCGTCATGGGCGGTGGCGAGGCCATGGACAGCTCGTAGAGCTCCTTGAGCTTCCGTCTTTCGAGGTTGCGCTCCTTGATGGCCCTGATGATGTCGTCGTTACTGATCGCCACCCCGAACTTCTCCTCGACCCTGGCCTTGAGCCTCATGACCTCCGAGAGCCACAGGGCTTTGGAGGACGTCCTGGTCTGGTTCTGGGGCAGCTCCATGACGTGGACGTCCTTGATCTTGCCCAGGAGCTCGTACATCTTTTTCTTGCCGTCGCAGGTGGTCTCCCCCACCACCAGGTCGGAAAAATACATGTAGGGGCACTTGTCCGTGATCGCGAACCCGTAGCTCGCCTTGATCAGCGGGCAGAGGTTGCGGGGCAGGTGCTTTTCGGCGTCGGGGACGGTCTCGTCGCTGGTCGAGCACAGGCCCACGGGGACGAGACCCGCGGCCATGAAGATTTCGACGGGCGCGTAGGTGCAGAAGGTGCCGACCACCCCCCGCCCCTCGTCCTTTAGTTTTTTCACCGCCAGGAAGCCGTTTCTTCTGGCCTCCCCGAAAGATGCAAAAATGCCGGGGAGCTCCCTGGCCGAATTCGAAGTCATGATTAGTTCTCCCACTAAAAAAATTGCCCCGCAAAATGGCCGGCCCCCGGATGCCGATGGCGGGCGCCTGGATGCCGGAGGCCGTCCCCAGGATGCCGGAGGCGAAAAATCCCCGTCCGCCGCGGGATGGCGGAGAGGCGGCCCCGTCGGTCCGCGAGCCGGCCGCCGGCCCCGGACTGCCTGACGCTTGAGCTTTGACTCGTCGCGACGGGCCGGCTATGTTGAATGAAATTTTTTTTCTTGTGCCTGGCTGACAAAAAGTGAAATTAGCGATAAAAAACTAATAAGATAAGCAAATAAGTAATTAAAGTTAAATTATGTAAATTATGTTAACCAAAAGCGACCGCCATAAAACATCCTGGTCGCGGTTCGGACATTGGTTCGGACATTGGCCCGGATGCCGGCTCAGACGTTGATCAGCCTGGCGGCCTGGGCCATGGTCGAGGCGATGGCGAACATGTTGGTCACGGCGCCGACTTTGAGCTTCTCGGTCAGCCCGTAGAAGTTGAGGCAGGCCCCGCAGGTGGAGACGACGGTCCCCCTGGCGCTTATGGCCTCGAGGTCGGGGAGGCAG
>JAISET010000029.1 GCA_031264015.1 Deltaproteobacteria bacterium
GTGGGCACAAACTCAATGATGCTCGTCTTATGGTGCGAAATCTTTGTGAAAGACTGACCACTAAGCCTCTGTTTGTTTCTGATGAGCTTGCTCATTACAAAAGGGCTCTTGCAGAGCAATACCATACTGTTGTCCCCTATGAGCGTACAGGCCAACGTGGCCGTCCACGAAAGCCTAAAGTTGTAATTGACGACGACTTACAATATTGCACAGTCCATAAGTACAGAAGGAATGGCAGAGTTGTTAAGACAAACAGAACTGTCATCTTTGGTGATGAAGTCAAAGTGAAGGAGATTCTTGAGAAATCTCCTAGCAGGACGATCAATACAGCCTATGTTGAACGTTCAAATGCTAGCTGGCGCTTATGGGATTCTCATTTAACCCGCAAGTGCTTGACGTTTTGCAACTCCCTTGACTTTTTAAAAGCGAAACTTGCTATTTGCCTACTTTATTACAACTTTATAAGACCTCATGCAAGTCTTAGCTATGCTTTTAACAACGATGAAGGTAAGAAGATACTGGTTCCAATCACTCCAGCCATGGCGGCTGGAATCACTGACCGACCGTTAACTCTGGAAGAACTGGTAACTTTGAACTGTGTCCACTAAACACCTACACTACCAATGATTCATGTCAAGAAAAAAATAGCCTGTGGCATAAAAAAATTAGATGAATGTAGGTATTTCAGTTATAATTTATCCACCCCCAGCCAAGCCCCAAATTTTTGGGAGGGGGTTTTTACCGATTGATCAATTAATATACACAATCAGCTGTATTTATTTGAAGCAATTATTGACAAAGTACATATCAGTTATACGCATATTTGATAAACAAATGGTTCCAGGGTTGTTTTCAGCACCCAACTACATGTATGATCTTGCCTGAGCGTTTTATGGCCTTCCAAAAGATTTTTTTTTCCCATGACTTATTTCGATCTTTGTCGAAGACGATCAGCCAGCCTATGGATGATCCGCATGTATCCATGTAGTTTAGTATCTGTTGGATACTCTTTTCACGGGTCATGGCACCTTTGATCTTCAATTCAAGAGGATAGCGAATACCCTTGTAGCTCACGCATATGTCAGCTCTTTTCAGACCTAGGGCGTATTCCCTCTGAATAAAGTCAGCTCCGCCGTTCAGCGCTCTTTGTAAAAAGGCAAACAAAACAAGATGGGCATATGCCTCACCAGATATGTCCGTAATTTTGTCTTTGACTATCTCCATAAATTTCGCACGGGTTTCATCTGAAACTGTGCTCTCTGAAATTTTAAGGAGATTGTCAGTAAAATATTTAACGTCGCTATCAAATGTTTTGATCTTAGTATCCTGGGCTTGAGAATTTTCGCGCCAGTAGAGCTGGAAAGCTTTCAGAAGGCCGTCCATGTCAAGGCTTGTCCCGTCCCATCCATTTGTATTGGAATTCTTCAGGAATATCGTCCTGGATATCCTTTGTCAAGAAACGAACTATTAACTCACGATAAGTGGCGTTGGAAGGCCTTAATGATGTAATACCGTTAACGATCTCGGCCTTCAAGAGTCCGAGATCAATGACATATCCCTTATCGTCAGACGACACGCCACGAGGAAATCTTTTTTCACCCACAATGACAGCGTCCACCACCCTTCTGACCCTTGGTTCCCGGAGCCGTTCCATAAGTGAATCGAAATGGGTCGGGTTGAGCAGGATCAAGTTCCTGGCTGCCAAGTCGATGTCGGCACCCGTAACCGTCCTGGAATAATCATTCTTAAACAGTTTCATTATTACATGGCTAGCCAGGGCATTGACCAGCCAGGGCTGGCCCTCGCTCCAGTACCAGGCCCGGTCAATGGCCTCTAATTCAAAAACCTGTCCCGTCTCCCCGGTATGCTGACCGTAGAGAGCGGCAATTTCCCCTTTTTTGAAGTCGGCAAGGGTCAACGGCTCGTCTGTCACGTTGAAAGGGCTACCAGGTCCCTGGGATTCATTCTCAGGCCGGACCTTGGTCAGATAATCCCTGATATCTCGCATTCCCACAAGAGCCATCGCTCTAGGAAACTTGGCATACGAAGAAGCCTGTCGGTCGAGATAGCCTTCCCGTACTTGTGCCAGAAACTTAATGAGGGGAGATTCGTCGAGACAGTCAGCCTCGTCAAAGAAGACAACCAGATCCCTGTCCAAAGCAATGCACATATCAGTGAGCATGCCCTGTACCTTCATGCCGGGATCTGCCATGTAATCTTCGTCCTTGAACTTATAAGCCAGATCACGGAGCTGGACAACTCCTGAGTACCGAAGCGCTCCGTTTATCCTTCCAACGATCTCGGACATAGCCGTTGTATTTTCAACGACACCCCTCAATGTGGCAAGAGAGCAGCTCAAAGCGTAATATTGGCCATCGTTGTTGATCTTATTGACCAGGGCAGCCAGACAAGTAGTTTTGCCTGACTGACGAGGTGCATGAATCACGAAATATTGCTTTCGCGTTATCAGGTCGTCAACATCCGAAAGGCGAGGAAGTGCCGGAAGCATATAGTGTTCAAGTGGGTTACAAACCCCTGCGATGTTAAAAAATTTGGTCTGCGTAATGTTCATGGTCCCCACCCCGAAAGACAGGTGAAAAGAGTTCCGACGCCTTTGGCTGATACCGTCCGGGTCTATCGGCTGCTGTAAATTGCCATCCCAACGCCACGGTTCCATACTATACTGGGGACAAATCGACTGGTCAAGGGCGACTACTGGACATTGGGGTACTGCAGGAACCCAAGCTCCACCTGTAAATTAGGGCTTACTATATCATCCTCGTGCATTTATAGCAAACCATGTGGAATATCGAGTCAATGCGAGCGTTCAAGTGTTCTCTCAACCTGGCGTCCCTCCTCAATCCCCCCTCTCGCCGTCCTCCCTGTCCGGGTCCTCCCCGGCAACCAATGACCGTCGGCATTCGACACTCCCAGAATCCCGGAATCCTGGAAAAATCAGAAACCCCGAGGCCGCAGCGTTCCCCGGACGCGCCGTATATTTTCTGGCGACCAGGTCCAATTCAGTCCGGCCAAGCTGGCTGGAAGGGAACATGTACGGCCCCCTGGACTCGATCCTTCCAGAGGCCCCGTGGATGAGACTCTTTCGTGCCTTCCAGAGGACCCCGTGGCAAGCCTCTTCCGAGCCTTCCAGATAAACCCCGTGGCGAGCCTCTTCCGAGCCTTCCAGAGAACCCTGTGAGAGTTTCGTCAGAGCTTTCCAGATGACCCCGGGCTGAGGCTCTTCCAAGCTTTCCGGGACCAGGCTGAGGCTCTTCCGAGCTTTCCAGGGCCAGGCTGAGGCTCTTCCTGACCTTCCAGAGGGCCACCTAGAGTTCTGAATGGATTGCCCGAAATCTTCTCTAGAAGAGTCCCTTGACCCTGCCGGTCGCGTGTCCACGTCCACCTGGCGGCAGGCCATGCTCGAGCTCATGCCAGACATGAGCGAGATCCCACCCACCACCGGCACCACGAAGCCCGCGCCTACGTATAGGAGGACGTCCCTCACGAACAGCCTGAACCCCTCGGGCACGCCCTCCAGACGGGGTCTCCCGAAAGGGACAGGTGCGTCTTCACCATGCAGAGGCCGTAGCCGGCCGTGACGGGATCCTCCTGGTACATGCGGAGCTTCGAGGCGGCCTCCGGGGCCCGGTCCACCCCGTCCGCGCCGTAGACCTCGCTTGCCACCAGCTCGACGCGGTCCCTTAACGGCTTCGAGAGAGCGTAGAGGAACCTGAAGTCGGTCCTGTCATCGCAGGCCTCCTGCACGGCGTCCGCGAGCTCGAGGGCCCCCTCGCCGCCCTTCGGCCAGTGCTCTGAGACGACCGCCCTGACCCCCTCGGACTCGCAGGCGGCGTCTTTCCCGGACGGACGCCCGGCCCTTGAGGAGGAACAAGCTTGCAGCATGAGAGTCCTGACAAGATTCTCCTGGCTTTCCCGCTCTTTGGGGCTTACTGGAGGCGATGCGTCGCCTTCAGGCAATTCATCCTCTCCGCGCGGCTCCGGCAGAGGCCTAGTTGTCGCCTCGTTTGGCTGCGGAGCCTTTGTTGGAAAGGTTTGGGGAGGTTTGCGACCTCCCCTTCCCGGGCGGCCCCTTCTTGTCAGGCTACCCGGCAGGCTCTTTCTTGATCAAATGGTAAAAACCCCCTGTTTTTTTCAGGCGACCTGGACGAAGGGGGGGGGCAATCTAGCGGTCAGCCAAAAAATTTCCGCTGGAAAAAAACAAAGGGCATGTTTTTGATTGTTACTAATCTTAGTGTGAATACTTCTCAATAAAAATCACCCTGCGCAAGTATTTTTCACAAAATAGATGTGTCATGAGCATAATTTAATCAATTACTGGCATTTTATGTTCACTTTATAAGGCCATTGTCCTATTTTTTCTGGCCTGTCGATGCAAATATCCATCGACTCGCTATATATTTAATGCTAAAGCCTTTCAAATAATCTTTTGGTGAACTGATCGTCTGCCTCCGACTCGTAGTGACATAAAAAAAATAGATGAGTGTAGGTATTTCAGTTATAATTTGTCCACCCCCAGCCAAGCCCCAAATTTTTGGGAGGGGGTTTTTACCGATTGATCAAAATTTAGTGACTTTTATAACGATGACGCCAATATCTCTCCGACCGAACGCGCCAAAATCGACTTCGAGGCGATCTTGATCGGCAGGCTCGTCGAGGCGCGGAAGGCCGAAGGCTTGACCCGGGCCCGATTAGCCGAAGCCGCCGGGCTCGCGCGATCGGCGACAGCCCGCCTGGAGACCATGAAAGCCGCGCCGCAGACCGACGCTCTTTTCAAGGTGTTGACGCCTATGGGCTGCAAGCTCGCCATCGCGCCGGATGAAACAGGGCGCCGGTTCCACTTTGGCAGGCCGGGTGGTCCTGAAATCATGAAAAAGAAATTCGCTTTTTTGTTGACGGACCCGCGATTGAACCCGGATAAGGATCGGACCAGTTTCGAAACCGACAAGCTCGTCTGTTGCTTTCGCGCCGCGAGCGGGGCCGGGAACGCCAAAACTCGGGCGCGGAATTGACGGAGGCAGGGGTCGCGGCCATGGAGCTTTGCGGGGCCCTCGGCCCGAAACCAGCCCGGAACACCGTCGAAGCCGCCCAAGGGAAAGCGGCCGCGGGCCGTGCGGTTCGCAATCCCGATCAGGACGGGGGTTTCGAGAAATTTTTTGCCCGCCGATGATTTTTATAAATCGCCTCGAAAATCATATGCCGCGCGCGTCCGCTTGTTAATTGGCGTCCCCGTCCGACCGCCTCAGACCTTGTGGACCACGTAGGTGACCACGCCCCAGACGACGGTGTCCTCGCGCTCGGTGATGTCCGTCTCGGGGTAGCCGGGGTTCTCGGGGACCAGAAAGAGGCGCTTGTTTTTGGCCTTGAGCCTCTTGACCGTCAGCTCCCCGTCCAGGGAGGCGATGACGATCTTCCCGGAGACGGCCGGCTTGGAGCGGTCGACCACCAGGAGGTCCCCGTCGTGGATGTCCGCCTCCGTCATGGAGTCGCCGGCCACCCTGAGGAAAAAAGTGGCCGCCGGGTTCTTGACCACCAGCCTCTGGAGGTCCAGAAAATCCTGGACGTAGCCCTCCGCCGGCGACGGGAAGCCCGCCGAGATCTTCTCCAAAAACAGGGGGCTGCCCCCCTCCCTGCCCGCCGCGACGGGCTCCGGGGTCAGCACGGTCAGGCCGACGCCCCCGGCTCCCCCTCCGTTCTTTCCAACCATGCCGCCACCTCCCTGGTCCGAAAGTCTGCCGGCCGCCCCCCGGTCGTCCGACTTGAACTTTGCCCGCTCTTCCCGCCGCCCGCTCTTCCCGCCGCCCGCTCTTCCTGCTCTTTCCAGGGTGTTTTCCGGCTCCCCGCCCGCATGATACCAGCTTTTTCGACCGGCCGCCACCGCCCCCCTCACCCCTCCATTGGCAGCAGCCTGTGCACCCGGGCCACGGCCCCGGCCAGGGGCGGGTTGGCGTAGAACATCTCCGCCCGGACCAGGCGGCCCCGGAAGACGCAGTGGGCCTCCCCCTCCAGGTGCTTGGTGACGTCCAGAAAGTCGGTTCTGGAAAGCTGCTGGACCATGGCCCCGTGATTGTCCTGCCAGTCGGAGCCGAAAAGCCCCCCGGGCCTCATCTCGTAGCCGGTGGTCCTTAAAACGGGCGCCTCCCCGGTCAGGGAGCGCAAAAGCCCGTAGGTCCTCTCCGGGTCGTCGGACTTCATGAAGATCTTCATGGTGGTGTTGGCGGCGATCTGCTGGGCGCCCTTGCGGTCGGCCTCGACCAGGCCCGCGTAGTCCTGGCTGGCCACCACCGTGGCCAGACCCAGGCCGCGGCCCTGGGTCAGAAGCATCTCGAATCCCGGGGTGACGATGGCGGCGTACTCGTCGACGACGCTTAAAAAAGGCCCCGTCCCCTTGAAGTGGATGGGCAGGGACCCCAGGACGTCCCGCTCGCCGCCCTCCACGGCCACCCCCAGGCCGACCGAGGCGGCGGTCCTGATGGCGGAGAGAGTGATCTTGCCGAGGGAGGCCAGCTCGGCCGGGCTCTTCTCCATGGAGGGGAGCAGGGTCACCAGGATCCTGCGGTTCAGAACCACGTCCCGGTAGTCCACCTCCCCGGCCTCCGAGCCGTAGATGTGCCCGTAGGTGTCGGTGAGGCTGGACAACGCCCGGCCGAAATAGCTCTGGGCGTAGCCGTACTGCTCGAAAAACGACCCCTGGTCCTTGAGCTCCTTTTCGAAGACGTAGTTGCAGTTCAAAAGAGCCGCCTTCAGGGACGCCCTGGCCGACTCCCCCAGGGCGGGGTGCCGCAGGAGCTCCACGCACTTCTCGGGGGCCAGGCTGTCGCGGATGACCGAGACCGAGAGGGGCAGCAGGCCCTGGTCCCTGAGGTCCACCAGGGCGTACATGAGCCCCGAGATGAGGGCCAGGGCCTTGTCGGCGAAAATGGAGTTGCCGTCGTGGGAGGGGGGCATGAGCGAGCCCAGGAGCTGGGTCAGGGCGTCCGCCGAGCCCAGGGAAAAGGGGTTGTTGGTGTTCGTGAGCCTCCCGTCGGCCGTCTTGTTCTCGCCCACGTAGTTCAAAACCCTGAAGTCGTCGTCCCGGCCCAGAAACCTGGCCAGCTGCCACATCTGCATCGGCAGCTCCGAGGAGCTTTTCGGGTCGATGTAGAAGACCCCGGAGCCCGCGGCCAGGGCGTTGTAGGCCATGGAGACCAGGGTCTGGGTCTTCCCGCTCCCCGTCGTCCCCAGGACCAGGGTGTGGGTGAGCATGTCCCGGGGCTCCAGCCACATCTCCTGCCCGCTCTCCCGGTCGTTGCCGAGATAGAAGACGCCCCCGGCCGCGTTCAGGCTTCTTCTGCCCGGCCTGGGCGAGTTGGGGTCCGGCCCCCCGTGGATTTTCGGGAGCCTCAGGACCAGCCCCCGCCCCCCGGCCCGGACCAGATAAATTAAAGCCGCCAGCAGCGCGCACGGCAGGACATACAAGGTCAGGCCGGGCTCCAGGAACATTAGGAACGCCCCCGACCACAGCCCCGCCAGCACCAAAGCCCGGTCGTCGAACAGGGCCAGGAACTTCTCCGAGGACCTGGTCACGTCCCGACGCAGAACCCGCCTCTCCACCGCCTCCCCGCGGTCCAGGCCGTGGAGCCTCTCCTCGGGGACCCTCACCGGCGCCGCCGGCCATGCTTGCTCTGACGAACGGCCGTCATGTTTCCCTCCTCCCGGTCGTCGTCATAATGATCATGACGATCATGACGACGACGACGACTAAAATACAAATATAAAAGATGCTTAGGACGACGACGACGACTAGAATACAAATAGAAAAGATGATTAGGATGACAACGACAAAGACTGGAATAAAAATATAAAAACTGAAATGAAACTATTAAAGAAAAAAGTATATGTCTAAAAACTAGAAAGATAGATAAATAACTAGCTAGCTAGCTAGCTAGTTATTTTGTTATTTAATTAGCTAGTTTGTCAGTTTGTTGATTAGTCGGCTTGCCTTAAGGCCGCGGGGGCCTGCCGGAGAGGAAAATTCCCCCCCGGCGCGGCTCCCGCTGCCCGACCGACGACTCCGACGACAGCCCGCCTCAATGGCAGCCGTGGAACTCCACCGGCAGGGGGCCCCGGTGGACGAGGCTGGCGCCGCCCAGGGTGATGACGTAGTCGTCGCCGACGTCGAGGTGGAGCTCCTGGTCCAGCAGGGAGTAATAGATCGTCCCGGCCAGACGGCCCTGCGAGTCGGTCTGCGACAACCCCGCGGGGGAGTAGCCGAAACCGGCCACCCCCACCGTCTCCTTGTCCAGGGGCCTGCCCAGGTAGCTGACGGTCAGCCTGTAGTCGTAGACCTTGCAGGACACCAGCGCCGGCCTCCCGCCGGCGTCGTCGGCGCCCCCGTCCTCGGCGGGGAAGTAGGGGTCGATGACGGCCGCGGCGGACAGGCCCTCGGATCTGACCAGGACGCCCAGGGCCTCCTCCCCGGCCCACTCGCCCCCGACATGGCCGGCCACGGGCAGGGGCCCCCGGGACCTGAGGGCGGTCAGGGCCGGGGCGACGGCCTCCCCGAGGGGGCCCGTCACCAGGCTCGCGGGCAGGTTCTCCCAGTCGCCGGGCAGGCCCCCGAGACCGACGCCCACCCCCGGGGGCAGCGGCTCGCCCCGGTAGGTGAAGCCGAAGGCGACCCTGGTGGGCCGGTGCAGCTCCACCTCCGCCGGGTCGGCCGAGAAGCCGAAATGACCCGGCTCCAGCCAGACGTCGAAAGAGACGCGGTTGGACCAGAGGCCCGGCAGGCCGACCCGCAGGCCCAGGGGCCCGGCGGGCTCCAAGGCGGCCAGCCCGCCCAGGGTGAAGCCGCCCCCCCCGGAGACCACCGTCCCGGGGATCCCGCCCAGGGCGCCCTCCCGATAGCCGGGGGTCAGCGGGGTCCCGGCCGGGAGAGGCGCGCCCTTGTAGGTGACCTCGAAGCCGACCGCCGTCGGGACCAGGTACTCGAGGCCCCCCGTCGCGGTGGCCAGCCCGAGACCCGCCTGGTCGAGGGTCACGCCGAAGGGGCGGGCGTCCGAGGTCAGACCCCAGGCGGAGACGGAGACCGAGAGGGGGCCCGAGGGTTTCAGGGCCGTCAGCCCCGCGACGTCGAACACCCCGCCCGCCGCGACGGCCCGGGAGCCCGCGAGACCGCCCAGCTCGTCCGGGTCGAAGTTGACGGCGACGACGGTGCCCGCCGGGACGGGCGTCCCCAGATACGTCACCTGAAAGGACGCGGCCGCCTCCTCGAGATAGGGCAGCTCCGTCCGGTCGACCTCCAGGCCCAGGCCGCCGGCCTTCAGGGCGACCCCGAAGCCGTATGGCTCGGAGGCGACCCCCATGAACACGGCGCCGACGCCCAGGGGCCCGGGGGTTTTCAGGGCCGCGAGCGCGGGGCTTTGAAACGTCCCGCCCTCCCCCAGCTCGTAGGCGGAGTCCAGCCCCGAGAGCTCCCCGGGGTCGAAGGCCAGCGAGACGCGGCTCCCGGCGGGCAGGGGCGCGCCCAGGTACGTGACGGTGAAGGTCGTCTCCAGCGCCTCCAGGAAGTCCAGCTCGTCGCGGTCGGCCTCGAGCCCCAGCCCCCCGGGCGAAAGGGCGACCCCGAAGCCCAGGGGCTCGGAGACCAGCCCCTGGAAGCCGACGGCGACGGGGAGCGGCCCCAGGGGTTTCAGGGCCTTGAGCTCCGGGCTGACAAAAACCCCGCCCGCGCCGAGCGCGTAGCCGGCCTCCAGCCCCGAGAGCCCGGAGGGGTCGAAGTCGACGGAGACCAGGCTCCCGGCCGGGAGCGGCAGTCCCCGATACCTGACCGCGAACTCCGTCTCCATGGCCTCCAGGAAGCCCAGCGTCTCCCGGTCGGCCGCGAGCGTCAGGGCGCCCGGCTTCAGGGCCACCCCGAACTCCCAGTCGTTCGAGACCGCGCCCAGAAAGCCGACGGAAACCGGCAGCGGTCCGGCGGGCCTCAGGGCGGTCAGCCCCGGGCTGACGAAGACCCCGCCCCCGGCCAGCGCGTAGCTTTGCTCCAGCCCCGACAAGTCGGAGGGGCTGAAGCTGACGGAGACCCGGCTCCCGGCCGCGAGAGGCGCGCCCAGATACCTGACGGCGAAGGCGGTCTCCCCGGGCTCCAGAAAGTCGAGCGCGCCCCTGTCGGCTTCGAGCGTCAGCCCGGAGGGGTCGAGGTCCACGGAGAAGTTCCATTGGTTGGAGACCAGCCCCCCGAAGCCCGCGGAGACGGGCAGGGGCCCGGCCGGCCTCAGGGCGGTCAGACCGGGGCTGACGAAAACCCCGCCCGCGGCCAGCTCGTACTCGCCGTCCAGCCCCGAGAGATCGGAGGGGCTGAAGCTGACGGTCACCCGGCTCCCGGCCGCGAGAGGCTCGCCCAGATACGAGACGGCGAAGACCGTCTCCCCGGCCTCCAGAAAATCCAGCCGGCTCCGGTCGGCGGAAAGCGCCAGCCCGTCGGGGTCCAGATCCACGGCGAAATTCCAGGGGTCGGACGTCAGGCCCCGGAAGCCGGCGGCGACCGGCAGCGGCCCCCGCGGTTTCAGGGCGGT
>JAISET010000085.1 GCA_031264015.1 Deltaproteobacteria bacterium
TTTTTTTCAGATTGTCCCTGATGTCGTCGGCCAGGGGCCTGGTGAAGGCGGTGAGGAGGAGGAGACGCTCACCTTTCCCGAGCCTGCCCGCCAGAAATTTGGCCCGGTGCATGGCCGCCACGGTCTTGCCGGTCCCGGCCCCGCCCAGGACCCGGGTGGGGCCCGAGTAGTCGCGCTCGACCGGCGCCCTCTGGCGGGGGCGCAGAAAAAGCCTCCACTTTTCCAGGGGCCCGCTCATGCTGTCTGCCCGGCTGTTATGCCTGGCGTTGCCGAGAAAGTAACGGACAGCACTCTCTTGGCATCAGAAAATGAGCGAAATTGATTGACAAAGTCTTGAGCTAAGCTAATTACCTCGGGTGAGGGGGAATAAATCCGCGCCATTGGAACACCTCCATGGCACATTATTCATTACTAACTTTTTGAATGCAAATTTGAATTAGCCCATTAAAAGCACCGATTATTTTTACGGATGTCAAAAACCTATTGAGTTGCACCAAATTTCATGCTTGGCCCCCAAAAAAACGGTTCATAATGTTGGCCGCCCCCTTGCCTCGACAGATGAAATGCTTAATTCTGCTATTTCATAGAAAAGAGGCAGTTTTTTTACTTGATGTCAAAAACCCCTTGTGTTGCACCAAGTTTTATGCTTGGCAAAAAAAAGAAGCAATTTTTTTACCGAATGTCATAAACCTGTTGCGCTGCACCAGAGTTTTATGCATGGCCCATAAAAAGCGCCGATTATTTTTATCGGACCTCAAAAACCTATTGCGCCGCGCCAGAGTTTTGTGCTGGCCCTAAAAAGCGCCGATTACTTTTGCCGGACGTCAAAAACCCCTTGTGTCGCACCAGGGGTCTGTGCCTGGCCGAGGCGATTTCGCGGCCATGAAACACCAGCCGCCCCCCGGTGCTAAAAGCGGACCGCCTCCCGGCTGCGGACGGCGAGACGGCCGGTCCGCCCCCCCCGGTCAGAACGACGCCCTTACGGACCGGCCGATTGAGAATTGAGACATAATACTCGCTTTTTATCGTTATAGTTTCTTTATCCGCATAATATGCTATAATTATGCAACAGGAGTTGTCAGCCTGACGCCGGGTCACTTATAACATCCTGATTTTTCTATTTTTCTTCAAAAGGGCGCCGAGGCGCCCGAGCCGCCCGGAAGGAGCCCCTCCCCGCCGCTGCCCGGACGGCGGAGCCTTGGAAACAGGCGGGACCCGGCCGAAAAAACTAGACTTTGCCATGATAGTCTAGTAAGATATACAGGCCTTAACAAACAGGCCGACCCGTGATTCTTGAACTAACCGAACCAACCGGCTGGAGCCCCCAAATGTCCGAAGCTGAACAAGTTCAAAAAAGCGACAACCAGTCTGTCTCGACCGAGAACGACGGCAAATACCTGACCTTCCAACTGGCCGAGGAAGGCTACGGAATCGGCATTCTCAAAGTCAGGGAGATCATCGGCATGCTCCCGGTCACCCCCGTGCCCCAGACCCCGTCATTTTTGAAGGGCGTCATCAACCTCCGCGGCCAGGTCATCCCCGTGGTGGACCTGCGCCTGAAGTTCGGGCTGCCGGAGGAGGAGTACACCGAGAGGACCTCCATCATCGTCGTCGAGGTCAAGGGGCTGACCAGCAACATCCCCATCGGCATCGTCGTCGACACCGTCTCCGAGGTCATCAACATCCAGTCCCACGAGATCGAGCCCGCCCCCGTCTTCGGCTCCACCATCGACATCAACTTCATCCTGGGCATGGCCAAGACCAACGACGGGGTCAAGATCTTGCTGAACATCGACTTCGTCCTCTCCGCCGAGGAGCTGGGGGCCATGTGACCCCCCCGGGACCAAATTTCTCTTTCGTTGGTTGGCTTTAAACTTAAGTCAGCTGTTTTTTCTCGTTTTTTTAGATTTTATCCCATGACGGAAGCCCCGGCGCTTTCCGCGGGTTTTGTTTTCTTTTTTCGGCCCCCGGCCGGCACGGGCGGTAATTTAGTAAAATTACCGTCCAAAGCGTCGCCCCGGGTCCCTTTTGACGTCGCTCCGGACCCCCTCCCGGGCCGCTCCGGCCGGCAGACGGCGCCCGCCCCCGCCAGGCTTCCTCCCGCACCAGCCGCCGACGCCCGGTCAGACCGGGGGGCGCCGCCCGGCCCCTCCCGGAGACTTTTTCCAAAAGACGCGGCCGAGGGCCGCCGCGCGGCCGCCAGCCGCCCTTCCCATCACGGCAAAGATCATCCGGCTGCCCGGGGGCGAAAAACCCTCCGGCCGGCAAGACGGAGGAACGTTTTTCCATCATGACGCGCAAAATCGCCAGCCTGCCCCTCATAGTTTTCGCCTGCTTTTCCTTAATCATGGGCGCCTGCGCCCCCCGCTACGAGTTCAAGGCCATCCCCATGCGGCCTCTGGACAACTATCCCAACAAGACCCAGTTTGCCGACGGGCGGGTCGGGGCCATGGCCTTTTTCAACGACGCCCAGGTGACCAAGACCTTCGGCTTCAATCTGAAAAAGGCCGGCGTCATCCCCGTCCAGGTGACCCTGCAGAACGACCAGGCCCAGGGCGGCCTCACGCTCAACAAAGCCGCCATGCTGGACGCCGACGGGCTTCTCTGGGAAGTGCTGCCCTCCAACGTCGTCTACCAGCGCATTAACGAGCACACCTCGGGCGGCCTCTCCGGCGAGCAGGGCCTCCGGCGCACGGCTCTGTGGGGCCTGGCCGGCGGCATCCTGGGCGCGGCCGTGGGCGTGGCCACCGGCACCTCGGTAGGCGAGGCGGCCGGCAAGGGCGCGGCCGTCGGGGCCGCCCTGGGCACCGTCTCGGCCATCGGCCAGAACTCCGTGGGCGACTCCGAGGAGGAAATCGTCAGGGACTTTTCATCCAGGTCCCTGGACCACGCCACCGTCGACGCCGGCGAGCTGGCCAACGGCATGCTCTATTTTCCGTCCGAGGCCGGCAAGCCCGTCCGGCTCAACCTGACCGTCACCGGCCAGTCCGGCGCCCAGCAGCTTGAGCTCCCCCTATGACAAACCGGCCCCGGGGGCGGCGCCGAGCCCCCCCGCCCCCGGCGGCCCCCCCCGCGGCCTGGCCGGGCCCGGCGGCGCCCCCGACCCGCCCGGGCCCGACGACGCCCCCGACCCGCCCGGGTCCGACCGCGCCTTCGAGGAGGCCGGGCCGGTCCCGGGGGAGTCCCGCCCCCCGGACGCGGGCTCCGGCGGCGGGCTCGGCCGGCTGCATTTCGTCCTGGGCTGGACGGGCCGGATCTGCTTCGTCTGGGTCCGGCGGCGCGTCGACCAGGCCTCCTTCTTGGGGCGGCTGTACATGGTGGGCCTGCGGGGCCTGGCCGGAGGCTCGGCGCAGCGCAGGCTGGTCCGCAAGCTGACCCTCCTCCAGGTCCTGGAGATCTTCAAGAGAACCTTCGTCCCCCTGTCCATCTTCGGGCTGATGATGGGCGTCCTCTGGACGGTCATCTGGTTCGACGTCCTCGCCAACGTCCCCGGCTCCTCCATGCTGGCCTCGCTTCTGATCTCCGTCCACCTCCAGGAGATCACGCCGATTCTAACCAACATGTGCCTGGTCATGGCCTACTGCGGGCCCATGACTTTGGACCTGGGGCTGAAGAAATGTTCCGGGGAGTTCGAGACCATGGTCCTCCAGGGCATCGCCCCGGAGCACGCGCTGGCCTGGCCGCGGCTCGCGGCCCTGGTGCTGAGCTACCCCGGCCTCATGCTGGTCATCAACCTGGCCTCTTTTCTGGGGGCCTACTGGGGCATCGCCAGGGCCATCGACCTGCCGGTGGTGGAGTTTTTGAACGACCTCTATCTGGCCGTCGAGCCCTACAATATGTTCATCCTTTTCGTCAAGGTGGTCCTGATCGGCTCCATCATGGGCTTCTACTGCCTCTACTACGGCTTCCAGGCCCCAGTCGGCGGCTACGGGCGGTGCCCCTACCTGACCAGGCGCGGCATGGTCGAGGCCTTCTTTTACAGCACCTTCGCCGAGGTGATGGTCACCGTCCTCTACGCCTGAGAATTTCCCAAAAACCCCGGAGTTTCGCCGATGACCGGACCGTCCGACATGTCCCCGCCGCAAGACCCCCTCCCGGGACCAGACGGCCCGGGCCCGGTCGTCGGGCCCGACCATGACGCCGGCCGGGACCAAGGCGGCTGGCCCTCCGTCGCCGGCGGCAGGGGGGACGGCGGGCCCGGGGACAAGCCCGCGGCGTTCCTCTGGCGGGACTTGCGGCTCGCCGGCCGGTCCGGGACCTGCGCCCCCCCCGACCTGGAGGTCCGGCCGGGGGAGCTGGTGCTGGCGACGCATCCGGACGCGGTAATTTTACGGAAACTCGCGGGGGTCGCCTCCGGCCAGGAGGCCCCGGCGGCGGGCGTCGTTCTCTGGAGGGGCGAGAAGCCGCCCCCCGAGGACAGCTACCACCGGCGGCTGGGCTTTTATCGGGGAGTCGCCCGCCTGGGCGGGAACAGCAGGCTGCTGGGGGGCCTGACCCTTTTACAAATCATGTGTTTGGAACTAGAATATAACCGCGGCCTGGACGGGCGGCAGGCCCGCGCCGAGGTCCTCGGCTGCCTTTGGGAGCTGGGTCTGACCCGGCTGGCCGACGCCGGCCCCTCCGAACTGGCCGGCCCCGGCGGCCGCCCCGCCCTGCTGGCCCTGGCTTTGATCAGAAGACCCGGATTTTTCGTGTTCGAAAGGCCGCTCTCTTTTTTGGGGCCGGAGTTTTTCGCGGCGGCCTGGCGGGTCGTCGGGCGCTCGGCCAAACGCCTGGGCCAGGGCGCGCTGGCCCTCGACCTGCCGGACGCGGACTACCCGCCGGGCGCCTTCGACCGGGCCGCCTTCGACCGGGCCGCCTTCGACCGTGCCGCCTTCCAGGGGGGCCCGGGCCTTCGACCCGGCCCCGCCTGACGGTGAGTGAGATGAGACTGCCCTACTCCGCGGCCGAGAAAATGGCCGGCCTGATTTTGTTCGTCTGCTTCGGGCTGATTCTCGCGGCCATGATCCTGGTGGGCGTCGGCAAGGACTGGTTTCAGAGCTACACCAACTATTTCGCCTTCTACCACGAGGGCTACGGCATCCTGCCGGGGGTCAAGGTCAAGTTTCTGCAGACCGACATCGGCCGGGTGGAGAGGCTCGAGATCACCCGGACCGACAACGTCAAGTTCTACCTGACCATCCAGAGCGAGTTCGCCCCCAGAATCAAGGGCGACAGCCTGGCCAACATCCGCAGCCCCACGCTCATCGGCAAGGAATACATCGAGATCACCCCCGGCTCCGCCCAGAGCCTGCCCGTCCCCCCCGACGGCCAGATCCCGGCCGAGGACCCCAAGACCGTCGACGACGTCATCGCCTCCCTGCAGTTCGAGGAGCGTCTCAAGGACTTCGAGGTGATCATGAACAACCTGGCCAGTCTGACCAGGCAGCTCCAGGACCCCCAGGGGCCCATCCTGGGCACCATGGACAACCTCAAAAGGGTGACCGGGCAGGTGGCCGCCGGCGAGGGCCTGGTGGGCCAGCTGTTCACCAAGGACGACGCCTACAACGAGCTTTTGTCCATACTCAGGGAGCTCCGGGGGGTCAGCGAGAGCATCAACGAGTCGGCGGCCATCCTCAAAAAGGACATCCCCAACGTCACCGGCAAGATCGACCAGATTTTAAACCAGGTCGAGACCGGCACCAGATCGCTGCCCGAGGTCGCCCGCGGGGCCAGGGAGGGCATCAGGGACGTCAACCAGGTCCTCGACTCCGTCAAGCGCAACTTTTTGATCCGCGGCAACCTGACCCCGGACCAGCCCCCCGACGCCCTGACCCTGCCGGCCAGGAACCGCTGAGGGGAGGAAATTTTCGCCCGCGCGCGGCTTGATTTTCACCCGGGCGCGGCGGGTTTTTTTCCCGCCTCGGGACAATATTTTTCACTCGGGCGGACGTCGGGCCGGCCCGAGTTTCCGCCATTTTCACTTGGCCGGCATTGTTGAAATTTTTTACCGGGGTGACGGCATGAGGACGCTCGGACGGAAAGAAAAGACGGGAAAGACGAGGAGGACGCGCGGGACGGAAAAGGCGCCCAAACTTTTCCCGCGCCTGATCTCCCCGCCGGTCCGGCTCGTCCTGCCGCTGCTTCTCGTCGTGCCGATGCTGCTGGCCGCCTGCGGGGGGCCCATGCCGCCCGTCGACCCCTTCCATCTGGGCGAGGCCAAGGACGCCCTGGGCCGCGGCAACCACTGGTTCCAGAGGGGCTGCTTCGCCGAGGCGGACAGATATTTCGAGCTGGGGCTGGAGCAGGCCAGGCTGGCCGACGACGTCCCCCTGATCGTCAAGGCCCTCAACGCCAGGGGGGCGGCCCTCCTGGCAGGCGGCCGCTTAAACCCGGCGGCCCTGTCCCTGGAGCAGGCCCTGGAGCTCTCCGACGCCGACCCGGCCCGCCCCGAGTTCGACAGCGTCCTGGGGAACCTGGGGCTGCTGGCCCTGAAGGCCGGCCGCCCCGACGACGCCAAAGAGCTCTGGGGGCAGGCGGCCCGCGCGGCCGCGGCCTCCGGCCTCAACCCCGTCCTCTATCACTGCAACCTGGCCCGCCTGGCCAGATCGTCGGGCGACGACCGGGCCTTCAGGGAGCAGACGGCGCTGGCCGTCGCCGGCCTGGCCTCCGAGCCCGCCCCCGCCGAGTCCTCCGCGGCCGACGCCTACAGCCTGGCGGCCTTGGTCGCCCTGGCCGACGGCGACGACCTGGGCGCCGAGACCTATCTCGACCTGGCCCTGCGGCTGGACAGAAAAAACGAGAACCAGAGGGGCCTGGCCCAGGACCTCGACGCCCTGGCGGGTCTGCAGGCCAAAAGCGGCCGCCCCGCCGAGGCCGCCGCCAGCCTTGACCGGGCCTTCTACCTCTGGGCCGCCCTGGGCGAGAGGCCCAGTCTGGCCGCCACCCTGGCCCGGCTCGAAGCTCTGAGCAAGGAGACCGGGCACCCGAAAAGCGTCGCCGAGTACCAAAAAATATACCGCAGCCCCTCCTCCTTCGACCCCATCAACCGCCAGTGCCCCTACTGACGCGGACGGCCGGGCTTTCGCCGGTCTTGTCCGGCTGATTGGACGAAAAATAGTCCCCTCCCCCGACCTGTCCGCCTTCCCCGACATAAACCCGCCTCCCGCCGGACAAGCCCGCCGGCCCCGCGTCACGCGCGCGGGTCCTCCCCGCCCGACGCCTCCCCTCCCGGGACGCCCGCCCCGCCGCCCGCGCCTCCTCCGTTCGCCGGGAGGGACGAGATGACGACGGCGCCGGCCAGGCCCGTCGTCCGACCGATAATCTCGCGTCCTCCCGCCGGCCGGGGAACGGGCGAGGCGGCCGGGCGCGCCTTGCGGGCCCGGACAAAAACCGCGGCGGACGAAAAGACGGGAGGAGCGGAGGAAGCCGGGGAGGCGGGGAAGACAAAAGAAAAAGAAGAGGCGGGGGGGACGGGGGAGGAGGAACGGACGAGCCCGGCTAAACGTCGCTCGGGCGGGCGAGGAGCCTGGTCAGTTTCCCATAAAACCAGGGGCCCAGGGTGATGACCAGGATGAGGCGCATGGCCTGCATGGCCGTGATGAAGGGCAGGTCCGCCCCCGAGCTGGCGGCGATGATGGTCACGGCGTCCAGGCCGCCGGGACACGAGGCCAGGTAGGCGGTCAGGGGGTCGACGTCGATGTTTAGGGACATGAACCAGCCGAACAGGGCGCAGCCGAAAAACATGACCATGACGCCGGCAAACAAGCCCGGGATCATCCGGCCGATCAGCCGCAGACTCTCCCGGGTGAAGGACATGCCGATGCGCCAGCCCATCAAAGCGTAGCAGGGGTAGAGCAGCCAGGGAGGCAGGAAGACGGCGAAGTCGAGCCAGGACTTGGCCAGCCCCACGAAGATCATGGGCAGCAGCAGGTCGCCCCCGGGGACCACGGGGAGGACATAGGCGGCGGCCAGGCCCGCGGCCACGGCCAGGAGGGTGCACAGCATGTCGACCCAGAGGACGTCGGGAAAGAAAGTCGGGGGGAGCGTCAGGCCGGTCTCGACCCGCATCAAAAGCCCCGAGACCAGGATGGCGGCCACCGATATCAGGAGGACTCTAAAATACTGGGCGAAGGCCACCACCCGCATGTCGCCCCCGTGCTGGTCGGCGAGCATGACCATGACGGCGGCCCCTCCGGGGGAGAGGCACCAGAAGGCCGTCTCCTTGCGGACCAGGCGCAGCCGCAGGAGGATCAGGGACATCAGCGCCCCCAGGCAGACCGCCCAGAAGGTGCCGAAAAAGAGATAGGGCCAGGAGCCCGCCAGGACGGTCCAGAAGCCGGCCGTGAACCCCCTGGCCACCAGGGCGCCGATGACGCTCTTGGCGACCGGGAAGGACCAGTCGGGCACCCGGGGCGCCCGGCCCTTGACGGCCAGGAGGACCGCCGAGATCATCGGGCCCAGAAAGTTGAAGGCCGGGCAGCGGAGCGCCCCCAACAAGAGGGTCAGCGCCAGGGACAGCCCGGCCAGCAACAGCCAGTTGCTGATTTTCTCCCGCAAGCTCTTCTCTTCTCAGCCGTTCTTCTTCCAGGACCTCTTGCCCTGGACGAACTCCTGGTAGCACAGGACGTCGTCGGGCGAGCCGATGATCAGGGGCACTCGCTGGTGGATGTAGTTGGGCTCGATGTCCAGGATGCGCTCGGAGCCGGTGCTGGCCATGCCGCCGGCCTGCTCGATCAGATAGGCCAGGGGGTTGGCCTCGCACATGAGCCGGAGCTTGCCCTTGGGCTTCAGGGGGTCCTTGAAGTCCGCCGGATAGAGGAAGATGCCGCCGTACAAAAGATTCCGATGGAAGTCGGCCACCAGGGAGCCGATGTAGCGGCTGGTGTAGCGGACGCCGTGGTCCTCGTAGCCGTGCTTGATCCAGTCGATGTAGTCCCTGGTGCCCTCGTCCCAGTAGCCGTAGTTGCCCTCGTTGACGGAGTAGATCTTCCCCTTCCTGGGCGTCTTGATGTTGGGGTGGCTCAACAGAAACTCGCCGATGCTCGGGTCCAGGGTGAAACCGTTGACCCCCTGCCCGGTGGAGAAGACCAGCACGCAGGAGGAGCCGTAAATGATGTAGCCGGCCCCCACCTGGTTGACGCCGGGCTGCAGGGCGTCCTTCAAGGTGCTCTCGGAGTCGCCGGGCGTCTGCCGGCGGTAGATGGAGAAGATCGTCCCGATGGAGACGTTGGCGTCGATGTTGGAGCTGCCGTCCAGGGGGTCGAAGTGGACTATGTAGTTGCCCTGGGGATACTGCCTGGGTATCTCGATGATGTCGGCCTCCTCCTCGGAGACCAGGGCGCAGACCTCCCCGGAGGCCGAGAGACGCCTTTTGACCGTGTTGTTGGCCAGCTCGTCGAGCTTCTGGACCTCCTCGCCCTGGACGTTGGTCATGCCCGCCCGTCCCAGGACGTCCACCAGGCCCGCCTTGCCCACGTCCCTCTGGATGATCTTGCAGGCGAGGACCATGGCCTGCAGGAGCCTCGTGAACGAGCCTGTGGCCCCCGGGCTCAGCTGCTGGTTTTGCAGAAAATGATTCGATATGGTGATGCCGATGTTTTCGCTCATGAGCCTCCTCCGTTGCGCCGGCCGGACCGCCCGCCCCCCACCGAACCGGGGGCCGCGGGCCTGTCCGGCCGAATGTCCGACCATGACTGATGTGTTTTCCGGCGTTAACCGCAAAAGATGAATTAATTGAAGTCGCGGAACCAAAACAAACCGACGGGCCGGCGGAAGACGCGGACGACGGGATGTCTTTCCGCCCAAGCCGGGCCGGAAACATCGGTCAGCCCCGGCGCCGGGCGGACGCGCCGGACCGACTGGCGTCGTCATGAACGTCCCCGCTGTTGTCAAGAGTCTTGAGGCTTCCGACGGACAAGTTGTCTCGGACGCCGCCGGGTCGCCCGCCCGGCTCCCGGCCATGCGGCCGCTTTTAATTTTTGTCTATTTTAGCACACTTTCAAGCGACCGGAACAGACTTGAAAACTGCCCCGCCCGGAAATTTTGCCGCGGCGAGGGACTCGGGGCGTCGGCGGCGCGACTGTGGGGGCGACTGGGGGGGCGACTGGGGGGGGGCGGTCCGGGCCCCGCCGTCATGCCTTGGCGGAGTTAAAATAACGAAAGAAGCATTTTAGAGATTTCTAAGTGTATAAAACAATAAATTGGTTTAATATAGACTTAAGTTAAGATTAAAATTAGTATGGCGCAACTATTGGAAATATGAAAAGAGACGACGGATCCAGACTAATAAAAAAGGCGACTGTCAGAAGACAATCGCCCTTGAAACAAGACATATTTTTGGCGCCGTCAACCCCGGGGAGTCCGGCGGGCGCGCCTGGCCATGGCTTTGCGCAGACGGCGCTTGGACTCGCGCTCCTTGCGTTTGCGACGTTCGCTGGGCTTCTCGTAAGCCTTTTTGCTCTTCAACTGCTTTAACAGTCCGTCGCGGGCAATCTTCCGCTTCAAAGCCTTGATGGCCTGCTCCACGTCGTTTTCGCGGACCGAGACCTCAATGCCTGTACTATTGCTGCTCAAGCTGTATCACCTGCCTGTCCGGCTCATATTCGCAAGGCGGAACGGCTTAACCAGCCTGGCAAGACCTTTCCCCGTATCCGAAGCCTAGGGGCAAGTTAGCAAAAAAAGGGGCTTGAAGTCAAGTTTTTTTTCCTAACGCCCCCGGACTGTCCCGTTACGAGACAAATTTTGGAAAAATTAATGTGCCGCTCGGACAATTATGTCTAAAAAGTTAGTTGCTGACATTTTAACTGTCTTAACATATTAAAAAAAATAATTTATAGATATTATAAGCATTAATAATGCTAACCAGACTATTTGTATTATGCTGAATACAGCCAAAACCTATCATAATAGAAACCGGCCAGAGAATTAGTCCCTTTGACAAAATTCCCCGCGTCCAGGCGGAAGGCGACGGCGGCCGGGTCCAATTCCGACGTCCCAGGACTTCCGTTTCCCGCCCTTGTCCCCGGCCGGGCCCCTCTCAAACTCGTCAAGCCCCCGCGGGAAGGCCGGACGTACGGGACAGGTCGCCCTCGGCTTGACGGGGAGCCCCCCGGCGGCGCCGGCGCGCCCGGCATCCGCGCGCGCCGCGGCGGTCGGAACGGTCGCGGGCGTCGGAGGCCTGACCATCCGCTCTCAGAAAATCCCGCCGGTCTCCCCCGGGAACTCGGGGGCGAGCCGGCCGCCGCGGACGCGTGTCTCGTCCGTCGTCGAGGCGGGCCCGAAACCGAAGCCTGTCGGCGCTGGCAGCGTCGCCATGAGACCATCCGCGCATGCCGGCAGGAAAGGAAAAGTGTCATTTCAAAATAAAATTACGCCGTCAAAGATTTGCCGAGTTTCCAACAGTCGGACAAATCAAATAAACGGTCCGTCGTCTGACTGTCTGCCTGACTGACTGACCAAACAGCTGGATGAATGAACGGCCGGACGACCGGCCCTCGAACCGACCAACAGGTGGTCGGCGATGCGGACAGGCAAGCGGGGACGCGGGTTTTTCCAAACATTCCGCGCTCCCGATTTCCAAGGCCGGAAACTTAATCCCCGCCGAAAACTCTAATCCTCGTCCCCGTCGCCGTCGCCCTCATAATCATCGTCGCCGTCATTATCGTCATCATTGCCGTCGCCGTCGCCGCCGTCATCGCCGCCGTCATCGTCGCCGTCATAGCCGTCGTCATCGGCGAGGTCGTCGTCCTCCAACGAGTCGGGACCGTTCCCAGCGGCCTCCCCGGCCATCTCCCCGACCAGGGACAGCAGGTGGGCCCTGGCTTTGGCGTACTCGTCCTCGGGGCCGGCGGGGGCTCCCTCGCCGGGGGACTTTTTGGCCGGCGCGGGCCCGGCCGCCGCCCGGTCGGCCGCCTCTTTCTCCGCCAGGGCCTGCCTGTCCAGGACCAGTTTGACGAGCTCCTCGCGCCCCTGGCCGGAGAGAGACGAGAAGGCCAGGGGGGGCGACGAGCCGCCCAGAATTTTGGCGAGTCCGGAGAGGGCGGTCCTAACCTGGCCGGCGGGGATCTTGTCGGCCTTGGTGGCCACGACCAGATAGGGGACCCCCAGCTCCCCGAGCCACCTGGCCAGGTTGCGCTCCTCGGCCCCGGCCTTGCGGCGGACGTCCGTCAGCAGAAGGGCCATCCTCCGGGGCCTGGCCGCCGTCAGATAGTCCGAGACCATCTCCCGCCAGCTGTCGACCATGGCCTTGGGGGCGGCGGCGAAACCGTAGCCGGGCAGGTCCACCACGGTCATGGGGCCGGTTCCGGGCCGCCAGACGACCCGGAAGAAGTTGACCAGCCTGGTGCGGCCCGGGGTGTTGCCCACCCTGGCCAGGGCCCTGCGGCCCAGCCAGCGGTTCAGCAGGGACGACTTCCCGCAGTTGGAGCGGCCCATGACCGCCACCTCCAGGCCCTCGGGCCCGGGGAACTGGGAGCGTCTGGCGGCGGACTTGACGAACTCGGCCTCGACCGCCGGGGGCGAGGTTATGGCGCCGGACGTCTTCCCGCCCGCGGTCGTCTTGCCCGAGGTCTTCTTGTCCGCGGTCGTCCCGCCCGGGGTCTTCTTGCCCGCCGTCTTTTTGTCGGGCGTCTTTTTTGCGGCGGTCATGCCGCCCGCTGTTTTTTTGCCCCCGGCCATCAGCCCCCCCGGCGTTTTTCAATGAAGGCCCCGAGCCTGGCCAGGCTCTCCTCGATGTTCTCCTCGCTGGTGGCGTAGGAGAACCTGAGGAAGCCCTCGGCCCCGGAGCCGAACTCCCGGCCCGGGGTCAGGCCCACCCCGGCCTCCTCGAGGATCTCGAAGACCAGGGCCTTGGAGTCGGGGTTCAGGTGGTCGGCCCTGGCCAGGACGTAGAAGGCCCCCTGGGGCTCCACCATGACGCCCAGGCCCAGCCTCCTGAGCCCGTCTATGAGCATCCTGCGCCTGCGGCCGTAGATGTCGCGCATCTTCTCGACCTCGGGCCAGGCGTTCAGCAAGGCGTGGGCCCCGGCCTTCTGGGCGGCGGCGTTGACGGAAATGAAAAAGTTCTGGGCCATGCTGCGCATCGGTCTGACCATGTCCGGGGGCAGCACCAGCCAGCCCACCCGCCAGCCGGTCATGGCGAAGCACTTGGAGAGGCCCCCGACCACCACGGCGTTGTCGGTGTACTCGAGGATCGTGTGGTCGCGCTCGGGCAGGTAGCTGAGGCCGTGGTAGATCTCGTCGGAGACGACGAGGCGCCCCAGGCCGGCCAGGCCTTGGAGTCTCTCCGGCCCCAGCACGGCCCCGGTGGGGTTGCCGGGGGAGTTGATCAAAATGGCCTTGACGCCGCCGGGGACGTTCCCCTCGAGGTCGGCCGGGCAGAAGCGGAAGCCCTCGGACTCCCTGACCGGACTGTAGACGGGACGGGCCCCGTAATAGCCGACGAAATTGGGGTAGCAGCTGTAGGTCGGGTTGGACATGAGGACGCCGTCCCCGGGCTCCAAAAGCGCCCCGAACAGCAGCAGCATGCCCGCGGACGTCCCCGGGCAGACCAGGAAGCGGTCCGGGTGCAGGTCCACCCCGTAGCGGGTCTTGTAGTGCCAGCTCAAAGCCTCCCGCAAAACCGGGTCGCCCTGGGAGTGGGAGTACTTGAAGGCCCCCCCGGCCAGCGCCCGCCGCATGGCCTCGACGATCGGCTCGGGGGTGCGGAAGTCGGGCTCGCCGACCTCCATGTGGATGACTCTCCTGCCCGCGGCCTCGAGCCGCTGGGCCTCCTCCAGGACCTCCATGACCATGAAGGGGGTGACGCTCAGGGCCCTGTCGGTCATCTTTGTTTTGAACATATGATCGCCGCCGGTCATCGGCACCTCGCAGAATGACGGGATTTGGTGTGCGCGCGGAATGAGCAAGGGAAGACGGGCGGCCTTGGGCGGCTGAAAACCGCCGCCGACAGGGACGCCGGCAGGACATGAAAACGCCCGGCCCGGGGGCGCGGGACAAGACGCGGGGACGCCGGTCTTAAACGGCGCCCCGGGACGGACATGTCGGACGCCGGGGGGCGTCGGACAAGAACGACAATCGACGGTCCTCGGCGCGCCGCGGGGCGGCCGGCCGCGTCAAATCCCGGGCGCGGGCGCCGCGGCGGTCTCAGTCGAACCCCAGGACCCGCCTGGCCTGCCTCTGGGCCTCGATGGCGATGGGCGTGTTGGGGGAGAGGTTGACCACCTGCCCGTAGGCGTCGGCGGCCTCGTCGACACGGCCGGCCTTCTCGTAGGTCTGGGCCAGCAGGTAGAAGGCGTCGACATAGGCGGGGTTGAGCCTGACGGCGTTCTGGAGGTAGTCGATGGCCTCCGAGGTGCGGCCGCCGGCGTCGTAGATGCGGGCTATCCTGTAGTAGGCGGGCGGGTACTGGGGGTTGAGGGCGACGATCTGGCGGTAGTAGGACTCGGCCTGGTCCATGGCCCCCTGGGCCTCGGCGAGACGCCCCAGGTTCAAAAGGGGCAGGTGCGAGTTGATGTAGGTGGGGTCGGCCAGACAGATCTCGAACTCCCGGCGGGCCAGCTCATGCTGGTTCTGCTCCATGTAGACCAGGCCCAGGTTGTTATGCACGTCCGTTTTGGTCGGATCCTGGGCCAGGGCGCCCTGCAGGTAGCCCAGGGCCTTGTCATAGTCGCCCCGGCTGAAGTAGGTCATGCCCAGGAGGGTCAGGATGTCCGGGTTGGTCGGGTCCAGGGCCTCGGCCCTGGAGAGCTGCACCAGGGCGCCCGCGAGCTCCCCCTGGCTCAGAAGCACCCGGCCCAGGTTGGTGAAGGCCACCACCTGCTGCTGGGTGGAGCCGGCCTGATAGTCCCGGGCGGCGGCCCCCCCGCCGCAGCCGGCCGCGATGAATAAGCTCGCCAGGAGCGCGAAAAGCGCCAGGGATATTGTCAGTCGGCGGCCCATGACCCACCTCCGCGAAATATTAAAACAAGAGAAAGCCAAAAAAGAGCTGAAAAGAGCAAAAAAAATAAAACGACGTCCCGACCGGCGCGCGGCCGCGACAACCAGGCGGGCCGGAGTTTGGGCGGGCCCGACTTTTTAGCGGGCCCGGACGGCGGCCCCGACAACAAGCGGGACCGGGCCCGCCGGACAAACGGCCGGACGGCGAAAGCCCCCCGGATTTGACCGGCTTAGATGACCTTGTTCAGGGGGTACTCGATGATGCCCTCGGCGCCGTTCTCGCGCAGAAGGGGGATGAGCTCCCTGACCACCCTGGCGGAGACGACGGTCTCGACGCTCAGCCACTTCTGGTTGTACAGATGGGCCACGGTGGGGGCGTTGAGGCTGGGGAGCAGGCCGACTATGCGGCCGGCGTCGTCTTCCCTGACGTTCATTTTCAGGCCCACCAGGCCCTCGGCCTTGAGGGCGCCCTGCAGCAGAAGCGCCAGCTGGTCGATCTTGGCCTTTTTGAAGGGATTTTTCAGGGCCTCGGCGTTGGCGATGAACTCCGTGTGGGTGACCAGGATCTCGTCGATGATCTTCAGCCCGTGGGCCCGGATGGTGCTGCCCGTCTCCGTCACCTCGACCACGGCGTCGGCCAGGCCCGAGACCACCTTGGCCTCGGTGGCGCCCCAGGAGAACTCCACGTCGACGTCGATGCCCCTCTCCTCGAACCAGCGCTGGGTCACCCCGGGCAGCTCGGTGGCCACCTTCTTGCCGGCCAGGTCGGAGGGCAGCCTGTAGGGCCCGTCGCCGGCCACGGCCAGCACCCAGCGGGCGCAGGCGGGCGTCGCCTTGGAATAGACGAGGTCGGCCACCACCTCGACGTCGCTCTGGTTCTCCAGGCGCCAGTCCTTGCCGGCCAGGCCGCAGTCCAGCACCCCCTGCTCCACGTAGCGGCTCATCTCCTGGGAGCGCGACAACGTGCACTCGATCTCCGGGTCGTCGATGCCCGGAAAATAGTTGCGGGAGCCTATGTTGACGCGCCAGCCGGAGCGGGCGAACAGCGAGAGGGTGTACTGCTCCAAAGACCCCTTGGGGAGGCCGAGCCTTAATATCCGGGGTCCGCCGGAGGTCCCGGGGACGACTTTCGGGGCGGCCGCCTTTTTGACGGCGCCCCCCGCCTTGACTGCCTTGTTGTCCTTGGCCGGGGCCTTGCCCTTGGCCGCGGTCTTGGCCGGCGCCTTGGTCGCGGTCCTGGCCGGGGCCTTGGCCGGGGCCTTGGCCGGGGCCGAAGTCCCGGCCCTCTCGTCGATCATGGCCTGGGCCTCGGCCCGACTTTCCCCGCCGGTCTTAGGAGGAAACATGACGTTCTTTTTCATAAATCAGCCGTGCGCTTTCTGGTGTTTGTTTTTTCTTGGACCGGCCCGGGGCCCGCGGCCGAAATGTCTGGCCGGCCAAAGCGTCCCGTCGGGCCTAAAACTCGCCGGGCCCGGGGGATCAGCCCTCCAGGACCTCGTATCTGCCGTCGCCGACGTGCCGGTAATGAAAGCAGGACCTCTTGCCGGTGTGGCAGGCGACGCCGCCCGCCTGGTCGATCTTGACCACTATGGCGTCGAGGTCGCAGTCGAGGTAGATCTCCTTGACGATCTGGACGTGGCCGGAGCCGCCGCCCTTGTGCCAGAGCTCCTGCCTGGACCTGCTCCAATAGTGGACCTGCCCGGTGGCCAGGGTCTTCTCGTAAGACTCTCGGCTCATGTAGGCCAGCATGAGAATCTGTCCGGTCTCGGCGCACTGGGCCACCGTCGGCACCAGCCCGCCGCCCTTGTCGAAGTCGGGCTCCATATTGTCGATTTTTCCGATCATAGAAAGGCTCCCCTGAAAATCAAATCATAATATTATATACGCCTTGTCAAGGGCGGGCAACATTTTTATTTTTTCCGGGGTCCGGGCCCTCGCCTTTCCCGTCCCCGACGCCCAAAACGAAGCGGGCCCGACGGAAAAGGCCGCCCGGCCGGTCCGGACGTCGGGCCCGCCTCCGGACGGCCGGAGGGGCTGGCGTCGGGCGCGAAAAACATGCAAATTTCTTTATTTAACGGTTATTTTCAGGGCGGATTTTCGATTTTTAAAGCTGTTTTGCAATTTTCAAGACCGGTCCCCGGATCGAGGGACTAATTTTCAGCATTGGGCGTTCTTCTGTCAACGTAAGCCGGGTCGATCATTCTCTGGACGTCGACGCGCTGGAGCTCCACGGACTCGACAAGCGAGTTGCGGAACTCCTCGCGGTTGACGGCCTCCTCGAGCTTGACCAGGCCGAAGTCGGCCGCGACGGAGGCCGCGAGCCCCGCCAAGGCGCCCGCGGCCAGACCGACGGCGGTCCCGGCCCCGGGCAGCACGGCTGTCCCGGCCGCGGCGCCGGCCCCGGCCCCGGCCAGGGCGCCGACCCCCTTGGCGGCCGCCTGCTTGAGGACCGCCCGCAGGGCCGTCTTATAGACGATCTTGCCGACCGCCCGGGAGACCACCCTGCCCGCGGCCACCCCGGCCGCCAGACCGGCGGCGCCGCCGGCCCCGGCGGTCAGGGCCAGCCTGGTTTTCAAGGCAGTCAGCCCCGGCGGGTTGACGGCCGCGAAGACATTACCGCTGGCCAGCCGCAGGAGCACCGCGCCGTTGGCGGAGGGGCCCAGGCGGTACTTGTCCATCCAGGACTCGAGCTCCAGATCGGCGGCGGCGGCGGCGGCTTGAAATTTTCTCGCGACGAGGCCTATCTTTTCCACGTCGACGTCCCGGGAGAGCTTCTCCTTGAGGTTGGCCTCCAAAAAGGGCCCCGTCTCGTCGGCCAGCAGGGTCAGAAGCCTGCCGTACTCGCCCCGGAGGCTGTAGTACCAGTCGAGGTAGCCGTCCACGTTGCCGCGGTAGCCGTCGAAGATCTCGTCCACGGCGACTTTCAGCTCCTCCTCGGTCAGGAGGGCGAGTTTTTCCAGCCGCTCCCGGGTCGTCTTGATTTTCCCGACGATCTCGGGGCGGAAGAACTCGTCGCCGATGGCCACCATCAGTCGTCCCGCCTCGACCCTGACCCTCCGCGCGGCGAGGGCGGCCTCCCCCTCGAAGCGGTCCTCGGCCTCGCGGGAGCCTACGTTCCAAAGGGCGAAGGCCAGAAGAAAGGGCACGGCCAGCCGCCCGGCCAGGGCCCAGGGGGACATGCGGCCCGGATTCTCGGCGCCCGAGGGAGGAGAAAAGCAGCGGCGCAGGTCGGCCCGGGTCAGAAACAGGACCGGGAAGAGGTTGAACAGGCCGAAAAACATGCTCCAGGCCGAGAACATCAGGAGCCCGAACCAGGCGGCGGGGCCGAGGCCGAAGAACCTCCCGAAAGTGAAGTCCCGAAACCCGCCCAGAAGAACCACCCAGCCCCCCAGGCACTCCATTATGGCCGAGCCGCAGCCGGCGAAAGGAGCTGTCTGGGCGGCCTGGGCCCCGGCCATGGTGGCGTAGTCGTGGGGCGGGGAGAAAGCGACCTTCAGCAGGCACCAGATCAAAAGCATGACGAAGGGCCCGGTGAGGCGGGCGGCCCGCAGGCTCCAGGGGGTGACCAGCCAGTCGACGGCCTCCTTTTTGACTCTTCTTTTAGCCAGCCAATAGACCAGGCAGAAGACCGGCCAGGAAAGCAGGAGCGGGAGCCAGTCGGCGGGCCCCAGGGAGCCGAGGTTGACCAGGAGGCACAGGGCCAGGACCAGGGAGGCGGCGAAGGCGAAAAAATTGGACGCGAACCGGCGCCCGAGAAACGAGAGCAGGAGGCTCCCGGGTTTGAGCCTCAGGGCCAGGCCGGCCGTCCTGACCGCCCCCAGATAAGAAAAGACCAGGGCCATGGGCAGGGCCATCAGGGCCACGACGACCGTCAGCAGGAAAATCCCCGCCCCCGAGGCCAGTTCGGTCAGCAAAAACAGCGCCGCCAGCAGCAAAAATCCGCAGGCCCCCCTCTCGACCCCGGTCAGGCCCGGGCCCGCCCCGCCGCCCGTCGTCGTCCCGCCGCTCTTTCCCGCCGCCTCGTCCGTCATCGCCCCGCCCCCGCCCCGCGGACCGTCGTCCCGGCCCGCCTGCAAACTATGCCGACAAACTATGCCCGCAAACCGGGCCGACAAACCAGGCCAAGTTATTCCCGAATCAATCCACAATCAATATTCCAACGTCCCGAAACCAACATCCAGGCGTTTCTCATCATCCCCAAAGACACGGGCCGGTCCGGGGCCATTATACCACCCCGAGGGAATCCCGCCGGCATGCCGGACAGAGCCGACGGACAAACTCGCCGCATACCCGTCCGCATGCCCGTCCGCATGCCTGTCCGCATGCCTGTCCGCGGGCCGCGCCATGTCTCATGCACAAACGGCACCAAAAAAAGGGTCTCAAAGTCCGGCTTATGGGCCTCCCTGACGGAACGGGGAGGCAATCGTACGGGGAAAAAGTGATGTTTTTCAGTATATTTCCTAAATTAAAGTCAAATTAAATAGACTCTGCTTTCTATTTGTAATATTTAAGATATTTGTTCCTAAAATTCATTTCAGGGCTCTTGAAAAATAGGGCGGCCGGAACTATAATAGCCTGTCGTCTCGCCGGAGTCGGGCTAGTCTCGTCGTCGCCGCGCCCTCGCCGCTACTTCCGCCGCCCGATCGCCGCGCCCGCTCCCGGCCGGGCCTCATAATTTTCCAGGTGGTGGTTGGCAGATGAAGAAACATCCGCTTTTGAGACTTTTCCCGCGGCTGGCCGTCCTGGCCGCCCTGGCCCTGACTCTCGCGGGCTGCCCGCAGATGATCTCCGTCCCCGGGGCCAGGCAGGCCCCCACCAACGTGGACATCCCCGAGACGGGGCCCGGCAGCCTGCCCGTGGACGTCATGGAGTACTCCTGGGAGTACCTCAACGGCAACACCCACGTCAAAATCAGCGGCACGGTGGCCAACAGCTCCCCCGGCCCCATCCAGGGCGTCAACCTCTACGCCACCCTCTACGACCAGGGCGGGACGGCCATAGCCTACGGGGAGACCTACGTGGCCCCCACCTACCTGGCCCCCGGCGCCCGCGGCACCTTCGAGTTCGTGGCCCTGATCAAAAAGCCCTCCGGGGTGACCGCCACCCGCCTGGTGACCGTCGCCAGACCCCTGAGCGGATTCTGAGGCGGCCGGGGGCCATGGTCCTCCTGAAAAACACCGTCCAGATCGAGGGAATCCGCAGGGCGGGCAGGCTGGCCTCCCGCTGCCTGGACATGGTCGCCGGGCGCGTCAGGCCGGGCGTCACCACCGCGAAGCTGGACGGTCTGGTCGGCCAATTTTTGACCGGGCACGGGGCCAAAAGCGCGACGCTCGGCTACCGGGAGGCCCCCGCGGACGTCCCCTTTCCGGCCAACAGCTGCATCTCCGTCAACGACGAGGTCGTCCACGGCATCCCGGGGCCCAGGACGCTCAGGGACGGCGACCTGGTCAAAGTCGACGTGACGGTGGTGCTGGACGGCTTCATGGGGGACACGGCCAGGACGTTTCTGGTGGGCGCGGTCACCGAGGCCGGCTCGAGTCTGGCCCGGGCCGCCGAAAAATCCCTGGAGCTGGCCATCGGCGTAGTCAGGGACGGCGTCCGCCTGGGCGACATCGGCCACGCCGTCCAGAGCCACGTGGAGCCCCTGGGCTTCTCGGTGGTCCGCGAGTTCGGCGGGCACGGGGTGGGGCTGGAGATGCACGAGCCCCCGACGGTGCCGCACCACGGCGTCCCCGGCCGGGGCATGAGGGTCAGAAGCGGCATGGTTTTCACCATCGAGCCCATGATCAACCAGGGGGCCCGCGACGTCGAGCTCCTGGACGACGGCTGGACGGTGGTCACGGCCGACGGAAGTCTCTCCGCCCAGTTCGAGCACACCCTGGTGGCCACCGGGAGCGGGGCCGAGATCCTGACGCTCTCGTAGGCGGGCCCGGCGGGAAGCCCCGGAGGCGGGCCTCGGAAGCCTCCCGACCGCGTTTTTTAGCGGGCCCGGGCGCTCGTTTTTTTTTGACGGCGCCCGGCGTCCTTTTTTCCCCCGGCGGACCGCCGGGCCACCCCTGTGACGCCGGCGGCTTCGCCCCGCCGGGCCGGCCGAGACATGATCTATATTAAAAACGCCCAACAGATCGAAAAGATTCGCCTGAGCGGCAGACTGGCCTCCCGGACGCTGGACATGATTTCCGAGCACCTCAAACCCGGCGTCACCACCGGCGAGCTGGACAAGCTGGTCAACAAGTACATCGTCGGGCACGACGCCGTCCCGGCCACCCTGGGCTACAAGGGCCGCGGCGGGAGCGTCCCCTTCCCGGCCAGCTGCTGCATCTCCATCAACGAGGAGATCGTCCACGGAATCCCCGGCCCCAGGGCCCTGGCCGACGGCGACCTGGTCAAGATAGACGTCACCACCATCCTGGACGGCTTCTACGGGGACACCGCCCGCACCTTCCTGGTGGGCGACGTGCCCGAGGCGGGCGTCCGCCTGCGCGAGGCCACCAGAAAGTCCCTGGAGCTGGCCATCGCCGTCGTCAGGCCCGGAACACGTCTGGGCGACATCGGCGCCGCCATCCAGAGACACGTGGAGTCCCAGGGCTTCTCCGTGGTCCGGGACTTCGTCGGGCACGGCGTGGGCCTGCAGTTTCACGAGGATCCCTCCGTCAACCACTACGGCAGCCCCGGCAAGGGCGTCAAGGTCAAGAGCGGCATGATCTTCACCATCGAGCCCATGATCAACGAGGGCAGTTATAAAATTAAGCTCCTGGACGACAACTGGACCGCCGTCACCGCCGACGGCAAGCTCTCGGCCCAGTTCGAGCACACCGTCCTCGTCACCGCCGACGGGGCGGAGATCCTGACCCTGTCCTAGCTGTCGCGCAGCCCGCCCGGTCGGCTGACTGACTGACTAACTGACTGACTAGCTGAAATGTCGGCCGTCCCGTCTGTTTTTAGTTTTTTTGATTGGTTGATTATTTGAAAAATTAGTATGTTTGATGTTCGTCAAATTGGTTTTCCTGCTTGCTGGCGTTTCGATTTTCTATTTTTCCATTTTTCCATTTTTCCATTTTTCCATTTTTCCATTTTTCCATTTTTCCATTTTTCCATTTTTCCGATTTTCTGATTTTCTGATTTTCCGATTTGACGATTTGTCGATTTGTCGATTTGTCGGCGGTCGGGCAGGCGGGCAGGTATTATTTTTCCCGGCACAAAAATTGCTTGGTTGTCCGCGGACAGGTCGGCTTGCCGGCCGTCCCGACGCGCGCCCGTCCGGGCCTTGTCCGCAAAGCTTTTTATCATGACGCACCCCTGGTTGAAATGTTGACTTTCGCCTCCCACAGACTATTTGCCGCCCGCGGCGCCTCTCTGGCGACGGCGCCCCGAGGCGAGCGGACGGCCCCGCCCCGGGCCGCCGGCCCCGGTGTCCGATGAGCTCCGACGACCAGCCGCAGTCGGCCCGGAGCCTGTTCGAGACGGGCAAGAGGTTCTATCTGGCCACCTCGGGCCGCCAGAGGGACCCGGCCATGGCCCTGGACTATCTGGAGCGCTCGGCAGGCCTGGGCTACTCGCCGGCCCAGAGGCTTCTGGGGGTGGTCTACCTGGAGGGCGAGATGACCCCCAGGAACCTGCCCCTGGCCCTCAAGTGGCTGACGGCGGCGGCCGACCAGGGGGACCAGCTGGCCCGCTTCAACCTGGCCCAGATGTACGCCCTGGGGCGGGGGGTGGCCAAGGACTGGGGCCGGGCCCACGCCCTCCTGAGCGGGCCGGGCATGGGCGCCGTCCCGGAGGCCCTGGAGCTGAAAAGACGCCTCAAGGAGGAGCTGGCGCGCCTCTACCCCAACCTCTCGGCGGCCCTGGAGTCCGACGAGCGCGGCTACCGGGCCGGGCTCAGCCACCGGCAGAAGCGCTACATCCCCAACTTTCTGGACCCCGGCCGCGGCGGCGACGGCGCCGAGTTCGAGACCTGGCTGGGCCTCAACCTCGGGCGGCTGACGGCGGCCCAGGCCCTCGACAAGCTCAGGCTCGACCTGGCCGAGTACTACCGGCGGATGGTCGAGCTCCACCCGGCGGCCGCCCAGGGGGCGCCGGCGCCCGCCCCGACCACCTGAGAGCCATGCCCGTCCCCGCCCCCAGCCAGCGGCCCCCCCTCAGGGCCCCCGACGAGATCGGCCTGGAGAAGATCCTCCTTTTCCCCGAGAAGCTGACCAGTCTCAACAAAAACCGCCTGGGCTGCGACCCCCTCTACCCCGTCTCGGTGGAGCTGAGCCTGACCAGCCGCTGCAACTTGAAATGCGTCTGGTGCTCGGATCTGAAGTCCCGGGCCCTCTGCCCCGACCGCCTGACCATGCCGGTCCTGGAAAAGCTTTTCTCCGACCTGGCCGCGGGCGGCACCAGGGGCGTGACCATCGAGGGCGGGGGCGAGCCGACCCTGTGGCCCGGTTTTCGGGAGGCGGCCGAGCTGGCGGTCTCCAAGGGCCTCTCGGTGGGCCTGATCACCAACGGGACGGCCCTGTTCGCGGGCGGCCTGGGCCCGGAGTTCTACTCCCTTTTCCAGTGGGTGCGCCTGAGCCTGGACGCCACCGGCGAGGACCAGTACCGGAGCCTCAAGGGGGCCCGCTGTTTCGAGACCGTCCTCGAAAGCCTGGGGAGGCTGGCCGGGCTCTCCCCGCGCCCCACCCTGGGCGTCGGCTACGTGCTGACCCGGCGCAACGACGACCCCGCGGCCCTGCGCGAGCTGGCCGTCAGGCTCAGGGACCTGGGCGCCGACTACCTGCACCTGCGGCCCGTGGTCGACCACCCGGAGCTGGAGAGCCGCCTGCCCCCGGTCGATCTGGGGTCCGTCGAGACCGGGAGCTTCTCCGTCAACGCGGCCGCCCTGCAGGACAACGTCGGCTCCGGCAACGACGGGCTGCCCTGCCTGGCCCACAGCCTCTCGGCGGTCATCACGGCCGACGGCTCGGTCTTCCTCTGCGGCAGGCTCAACGACGACCCCGCCACGGGCTCCATGGGCAGCGTCGTCGACGGGTCGTTCCAAGACGTCTGGCGCGGGGGCGCGAGGCTCGTGCAGACCAGGCTCGCCGCCCGGGGCGAGTACTGCCGCGGACACTGCCCCCAGTGCCGCATGACCAAATACAACCGCCTGCTCGCCAGTCTCGAGCGCGTCAGAACCCGCGACTTCATATGAAAAAACCGACCCTCGGGCGCCAGTCCCTCCCGCCCCCGGTCCGCCTGGGGGGCGTGGTCCTCTCCAGAACAGGCCGGAGCGAGTCCGACCTGGTGGTCACCTTTCTGACCAGGGAGCAGGGGACCCTCACCGCCGTGGCCAGGAACGCCCGGCAGAGCGTCAGGCGCTACGGCGGGAACCTCCTGCGGCCCGGGACGGCCGCCTATTATTATTTCCAGCAGAGGCCGAACAGCCCCGTGGCCTACTGCTCCCGCGGCGAGCACAACCCCCTGGCCCCGACCCTGCCCCACGACCCCGTCTGCTCCGCCCTGGCCGCCTGGGCCCTGGAGCTGATCCGGGCCTTCGAGGTCCCCCGCAACGCCGCCGCCGGCCCCTTCAACCTGCTGGTCAGACACCTGGGCGCCCTGGCCCTGGCCGGCGACTACGCCCCGCCGTCGCTCGCGGGACGGAGGCTCTCGCTGGGCTTCACCAAAAGGTATTTGGAGCTCGCGGGCTTCGGCGCCAACCTGGAGTGCTGCGGACGCTGCGGGGTGACGGGCGAGGACCGCTGGAGCTTCGACCCGAGGGAGGGGACGCTGGTCTGCGGCGTCTGCTCCGGGCCCGTCGGGAGCGGGCTGGTCAGGCTGCCCGTAGGGCTCGCCGAGGCCCTGCGCGGCATCTCCGACCACGACCTCTGCCCGGAGCTCACCGAGGAGCAGGTCTTCGCCGCCGAGAGCCTGTTCCTGAAGCTGGCCACCTACAACGCCGGACGCCTCTTCAAAAGCCGCCGGGTCCTCCACGAGATCCTGGGCGGGGCCGCCCGGCCGACGTCGGCCGCCCCGGGCGACGCGACGCGGAACGCCCCTCGGAACGCCTCCGACGCGGACGCCCGCGTCGACAATATCAACGCCGATGTCGCCGGCATTAACGCCGACGTCGCCGACGGCGGCGCCGGCGGCCAGGTTGACGTCGCCGGCGGCCTGACGACGTCCCCGTCGTTGTCGGAGGCCGTCTCGAAGGACGCGCTCCCGGCCGGGGCGGGGAGGCGGGCCGCGGCGGGCGGCGGCGTCAAAGGAGTCGCCGGTGGCTGAGGCCAGGCTGCAGAAACTGCTGGCCGCGGCCGGGCTGTGCTCCAGGCGGGGGGCCGAGGAGATGATCCGCCGGGGCCTGGTCTCGGTCAACGGGGAGGTGGTCGCCGACCAGGGAAGACTGGTCGACCCGGACACCGCCCGCATCACCGTGGCGGGGAGGCCCCTGGCCAAAAGCGAGCCTCAGCGCTACTACATGTTCCACAAGCCCGAGAACTATCTGACCTCCATGGGCGACCCCTTCGGACGTCCCACCATCCGGCCTTTTTTGGAGCGCCTGGACGTCAGGGTCTACCCCGTGGGCCGGCTGGACAACGACGTCTCGGGCGTTTTAATCCTGACCAACGACGGCGAGCTCGGCAAAAGGCTCATGCACCCATCCTACATGGTCCCCAAGACCTACAGGGCCAGGGTCAAAGGCGAGCCCTCGGAGAGGGAGCTGGACATGATCCGCTCCGGAAAACTCGTCGTCGGGGACAAACCCTGCGCCCCGGCCCGCGCGCGGATGCTCGACTCCGGGCCCGACGCCGGCTGGCTGGAGCTGACCCTCACCGAGGGGCGGCACAGGCAGGTGAAAAAAATGTGCGCCGCCGTCGGCCACCGGGTCGTCAAACTGAAAAGAATAGCCTATTGCGGGCTGAGACTCCCCGGGACCCTCAAGGCGGGCGACATAGTCGAGCTCGACGACGCCCAGGTCAGGCACCTGAAAGTCAAAGTTGGCCTCCTGCCGCCCGGGGACTCGGAATCAAAAAAGACCCCGGCCTCGAAAAACGTCCGGGGGACGAAAACAAACTGACGGACAATCAATCAAACAAGCCTGGGATGAAATATACAAAACAGTAGTTGTAACAGCAGTAAAAGTAGTGGCGGCAGCGGCAGTAACAGTAACAGTAGTAGCAGTAACAGTAGTAACAATAACAGTAGTGGTAGCGGTATTACTAGTATTAAAAAATTTAATCGCTCAAACAAGTAAGTAAGCATCAAACAAATCAGTCAGTCGACAGATCAGGCCTTCAAACCGTCCCCGTCGTTAGAGAAGCGATCATGGCCAACCCCAACTTCAAAAATCTCCTCGCCACCCTCAAGTCGGCGCCGCCTCTGGCCCTGGAGGGCAGGGTCACCAAGGTGGCCGGGCTGGTCATCGAGGGCGACGGGCCGGCCGCCTCGGTGGGCGAGGTGGTCGGCATCCAGCTCTCCGACCAGAGCATGCTGGAGGCGGAAGTGGTGGGCTTCAAGGACAGGACCATCCAGCTCATGCCCATCGGCGACATGACGGGCCTGACCCCGGGCAGCAGGATCATGGCCAGCGGACGCCAGCCCTCGGTGGACGTGGGCCCCGCCATGCTGGGGAGGGTCCTGGACGGCCGGGGGCGCCCCATGGACAACCTGCCGCCTTTCGAGACGGAGGCCAGCTACCCGCTCAAGGCCAGGGCCGGGAACCCCCTCTCCCGCCAGCGCATCACGCTGCCGATGGACGTGGGGGTCAGGGCCGTCAACTCTCTCCTGACCATCGGCCGGGGCCAGAGGGTGGGCATCTTCGCGGGCTCCGGGGTGGGCAAGAGCACCCTCATGGGCATGATCGCCAGGCACATGCGCGCCGACGTCAACGTCATCGCTTTGATCGGCGAGCGCGGCCGCGAGGTGCGGGAGTTTATCGAGAAGGACCTGGGGCCGGAGGGCTTGAAAAGGTCCGTGGTCGTCGCCGCCACCTCCGAGCAGCCGGCCTTGGTGCGCATGCGCGGGGCCTACGTGGGCACGGCCATCGCCGAGTATTTCCGGGACCGGGGCCAAAACGTCATCCTCATGATGGACTCCGCCACCCGCTTCGCCTACGCCGCCAGGGAGGTGGGGCTCTCGGTGGGCGAGCCCGCCACCACCAGGGGCTACACCCCCTCGGTCTTCGCCATGCTCCCCCAGCTGTTGGAGAGGGCCGGGGCCTGGGGCGGGGGCAGCATCACCGGCCTCTACACCGTGCTGGTCGAGGGCGACGACATGAACGAGCCCGTGGCCGACTCCATGCGCTCCATTTTGGACGGGCACTTCGTCCTGCGCCGGGAGCTGGCCGCCCGCAACCAGTACCCCGCCCTGGACATTCTCTCCAGCATCAGCCGCCTGATGGTCGACCTGGCCGACCCCGAGCACCTGGCCGCCGCCGCCCGCTTCAAGGCCATCCTCTCCGTCTACCAGCACAACGAGGACATGATCAACATCGGGGCCTACCAGAAGGGCACCAGCCCGGAGGTGGACCAGGCCATCGCCTACCACCCCCGCTTCATGGAGTTCCTGCGCCAGGCCTTCGACCAGCCCTCCGACCTCGAGGCCTCCAAGGCGGCCCTCTTGGCCGTCACCGCCCCCCTGCCCGCCCAGACGGCCCCCGTCAGATAAACGGCGGGCCTGCCCCGAACGAAAAGACAGCCCGAACGAAAAGACCGGCCCGAACGAAAAGACCGCCCGAACGAAAAGACAGCCGGTCCGCGCCCGAGCCTGGCGAAAGCCCGCGGCGACAATTTTTCCGGACCCGCTCAAAAATTATCTCAAATCGCCCCGTCAATTTTGCCGACGCCCGGAGGGAAATTTTCCGCGGCCGGGGACAGTTTCCAACCCGTCCGCGCCTCGGGAAAGGGGAATGATTCATATGGTTCAAAGGCATGGCTTATAAATATAAAAGCAAGCCGGTCATGCGTCTCAATCCTCTTGCATTCAACTGTACCAGACAGGCATGTCGTCAAAAAAATTGGACATCCGCCTCCACATCCATTAAAATTAAAACTGACAATACGGCGAGCATGTTTCGCCTTGTTTTTTTTCGCTCCCAAGTCCCCCGCCCGCCGCGCCAAGCCAGGCCGAGTCCGCCGGCGTCCCGAGATAATCCGGGAGGCCGGGGTCCCGCCCCCGGCGCCGGACCGTCCCCGCCGCCCGTCATGGCCGCCCCCGGCCCGTCATGGCCGCCGCCGGCCGGCGCCTAAGACCGCGCGGGCCACCCAGGTGTTTAATGTTCCTGCCGTCAAACTCGTCCCAGGCCCCCCGGGCCGTCTTGTCCCCGCCCGCGCTCTTGTCGGCTTTTCTCGTCTTCGCGCTGCTGGTTCTCGCCCCGGCCGGCTCCGCCCTGGCCTCCGAGGCCGGCGGGCACGAGGGGGCGGGCCTTCATCTGGACGGGGCCTCGCTCACCGTCTGGTGGGCGCTCCCCTTCGCGGGCATGCTCCTCTCCATCGCCCTCTTCCCCCTGCTGGCCCCGCATTTTTGGGAGCACAATTTCGGCAAGGTGGCGCTGGCCTGGGCCCTGGCCTTCCTGGCGCCCTGCGTGATTGGCCTGGGCGCCGGGGTGGCCGTCTATGCCGCCGTCCACACCATAGTCGCCGAGTACCTGCCCTTCATCATCCTCCTGCTGGCCCTGTTCGCCATCGCGGGCGGCATCCGGCTCAAGGGAAGCCTGAGCGGCACCCCGAGGATGAACCTGGTCTTTTTGGTCGTCGGGACGATCCTGGCCAGCATCATGGGGACCACCGGGGCCTCGATGCTGCTCATCAGGCCCTATCTCGCCGCCTCCGCCCACCGGCGCCACCGGGTCCACACCGTCGTCTTTTTTATTTTCCTGGTCTCCAACATCGGCGGGTCCCTGACCCCCCTGGGCGACCCGCCTCTCTTTCTGGGGTTTTTGAAGGGCGTCACCTTTTTCTGGACCACCGTCAACGTCTGGCCCCAGACGCTGAGCATGGTCGTGGCCCTGCTGCTGACCCATTTTCTTTTGGACAGCTATCTTTATAAGAAGGAGGGCCGCCCCGCCGTCGGCGGCGGCGAGAAGATCGGCCTGGAGGGCTCCTTCAACTTCCTGCTTCTTTTGGGCGTGATCGGACTGGTCCTTTTAAGCGGGCTCTGGCACAGCCCGGTGTCCGTGACCGTCTGGGCGGACATCTCCTACTCGCTCTCCGACATCGTCAGGGACGCCGGGCTTCTGGTCCTGACGGCGCTGACCGTGGTCCTGACCCCAAAGGCCGTCAGGGAGGGCAACAACTTCACCTGGGGCCCCATCGCCGAGGTGGCCAAAATCTTCTTCGGCATCTTCATCACCATGATCCCGGCCATAGCCATCCTGCGGGCCGGCACCGAGGGCGCCTTGAGCTCGCTCATCGCCCTGGTCACGGCCCCCGACGGCGGCCAGGTCAACATCGCCTACTTCTGGCTGGCCGGGGCGCTGTCGAGCTTCCTGGACAACGCGCCGACCTACCTGGTCTTCTTCAACACGGCCGGCGGCGACGCCGAGACGCTCATGAACGTCTTCCCCCAGACCCTGGCGGCCATCAGCTGCGGCGCCGTCTTCATGGGGGCCAACAGCTACATCGGCAACGCCCCCAACTTCATGGTCCGCTCCATCTCCGAGGAGCGCGGCGTCAAGATGCCCAGCTTCTTCGGCTATCTGGGCTGGTCCTGCTGCATCCTGGTGCCCATGTTCGTCGTCCTCTCGCTGGTCTTCTTCTAAGACCGGACCAAAACCCGCCGGGGCCCGGCCGTCGGTCGGGCCCGCCGGCCGGCCGGACAAACGGGCCCGAGGCGGGACCGGAGCGGGCCCGAAGAAGAACCGAAGAAGAACCAAAGAAGGACCGACCCTCTCGCCGCGACACTCAACATTCATGAAAAAATCGACAAGGCCCCGGACAGACAGTCCGGGGCTTTTTGTTGGTCACGCCACTGCCGGACGCCTCCCCGGCCGACCATCCCAAACAGCCTCCCCGGCCGGAGTCGTCATGAAGAAATGAAACGGCGGTCTATTTTCCAGTGACCGGCGGCCGGACCAGGGCGCCGGAACATTCCAGCCGGCCCGGCGCCCGGGACACGCGGCGCCGCCCCAAAAAGCGGCCGGCCAAAAGGGGCGCGCCGGAGGCCGCCCGCCCCGCCGCGCCGCGCCGCCCCCAGGAAAAGCCGCCGTCAGGAAACTCCCGCCGCCCCGTCTCAAGCGGCGGGGCGCGTCGTCCGATAAATAAGGGAGGGCCAGAGCGCGTTTTTTTTGGCCCTGATGTTGCTTCTCACAGTCATGTCGGGCGCCCGACGACGTCCCCGGGGGACCCCGACGACGCCCCCGAGTCTCCCGCGCCTCCCTCCGGCGTCCCGAGACGGGCCCGGACGGGGACAAAGCGGCGAAAATGGACTATAATCAAGTCTCGGGCTTTCCTTGCAAAGCCCGTTAGACAGGAGCCCCGGTTTTCAGCCGGGCCTCGGGGCCTGCGATGAGCCTATCCAAAGCCAGCCTGACGGGGCTTTTTCTAGCCCTCGCCCTCCTTCTTTCGCTTCCCGCCGGACAGGCCGGGGCGCAGGAGGACGGCGACCTGACATCCCTGTTCGGGGGCGGGGACGAGTCCGCCGAGACGGACGCCGCCCGGCCCCAGTCCGGCTCCGCCCTGCCGCCGCTGCCGCCCTCGATGACGGCCGCCCCTCCCCCGCCCGCGACCGACGGCCCCAACGTCGTCCCGGGGGCGTCCCAGCCGGCCTCCGCCTCCCCCTACGACCTGGGCCCGGCCCCGCGGGACGCCGGACAGGCCTCCTTCGAATTTCCGGGCGACGACGGCGCCGCCCCCGCCGAGAGCGACGAGGGCGTCTTCGAGAACCCCTTCCCCGAGGACGACCAGGATTCGAACTTGGCCGGCGGCACCGGCCCCCCGGTCGGCGAGCCCGTCCCGGGGACGTTCCCCGGCGGGCCGGACGCCCCCCTGGACGAGACGGGATCTCCCGCCCGGTCGGCCGAAAGCCGCCTGACCCCCGAGACCTATCAGCCCCCCGAGACCTATCAGACCCCCGAGACCTATGACGACGCCCGGGCGGAGGCCGACCAGGCCTCGACCCCGACCGTCCAGGGCCAGCTGGGCCCGCCCCCCGCCCCGCCCTGGCGCCGGGAGTCCCGGGAGACGACCGGGGCGCCCTCGGCCTCGGGCCCGCTGCCCGACTTCGACACCAGCCAGGGACGCTGGCAGCAGATGGAGGTGGGCCAGTTCGACCGGCCCCGCAACTCCGTCCCCATCGGCAGCGCCGCCCAGAACGAGCTCGAGAACTCCCTGATGTCCGCCCAGTCCGAAGACGGACGGCCGGCCGGCCAGGGGGCCCAAGGCGCCGCCCGGCCCGAGAGCTCGGAGCGGGCCCTGGTCCGCAACCTCTTCTCGGACCTCCTGCCCCCCGTCCCCGAGGCCGACGCCGCCGCCTCGCCCACCGCGGGCGGCAGGCTCTCCCCGCCCCCGGGGGCCCCTGGCCCGCCCGACTCGTCCCCGCCCGACTCGGCCCCGCCCGACTCGGGCCCGGCTTCCGTCGGCTCCGCGGCCGAGCCCCCGGCCGGGACAAGCCCGCCCGCCCCGCCCCCGCCGGCCGCGGTCCCCGACCCGGCCCCAGCCCCGGCGGCCCCGCAGCTGGCCGTGGCCCTGCCGCCTCCCCCGGCCGCCCCGCGGGCGTTCGGGGAGACCGGCGCGGACCCGGCCGGGCCCGACGAGATGGAAAACACTCTGGCCATCGCCAGGGCGGGCTCCTTGTTGGTGGAGCAGGGCCTCAGGCCGCAGATCGGCTCGGCGGGCCTCATCAACGAGGGCTCCCCCCCGGCGGACGCCGCCCGGACGACGGGACGGGGGACGGGGGCGTCCGCCCCGGCCCCGGCCTCCGCTTCCTCCTCCCGCCGAAACTCCGGCGGCCGGGCCCCGGCCGCCCCGTCCGGATCCTCGTCGGGCGGGGCGCCGGGCTCCCGGTCCGCCGGGACGCCGGCCCCCGCCGGAAGTTCCGCCCCCGTCCGCCCCAGCCTCTCGGTGGTCCTCGTCAACGAGACGGGCAGGCCCCAGGTGGGGGAGGACTACCGCCAGGTTTTGAGCCAGATCGGCTACGACGTGGTCTACGTGGCCGACCGGGTCCCCAGCGGCGCGGCGGGCCAGACGGTGGTCGCCTACCGGTCCGGACGCCGGGGGCAGGCCTCCGCCCTGGCCAGAAGACTGCCCGGCAAAAGGAGTCTGGTGGCCGGCTCGGAGCAGTTGCCGGCCGAGGCGGTGGTGGTCATCAGATGAGCGGGGCCCCGGGCCTCACGGTGGTCCACGCCGCCCCCGGGGGACAGACGGAGCTTTTGGAGAGGGACAACCGCTACCGCGAGCTTCTTTTCGCCCGGTTCGGACAACGTTTTTTGGACTACCGGGCCGCCTGGGCCGAGGCCGGTCCTTTTCATGACCCGGGGGCGCGCCCCCTGAGCCTGGACCTGGCCGTCAACTCCGGCTGCCAGCTCTCCTGCCTGATGTGCCCGCTGCCCGCCAGAAGACGCCGGGGCGGCGCCCCCGCCGGGGCGGCGGCAAATTCCCGCTCCCCGGGACCGCCCGCGGACAAGCAACCCCCCCCCGACGTTCCGATGAGCGACGGGCTCTACGCCAGGCTCATGGACGAGGCCAGGGAGACGTCGCTCCCGGCCATGACCCTGGGGCTGGCCAGCGAGCCTTTGCTGAGGCCCGGCATAGTCCGCCTCATAGAGCGGGCCGTCGGGGCCGGCGTCATGGACGTGCGGCTGGGCACCAACGGGGCGGCGCTGACCCGGGCGCTGGCGGAGGGCCTGGTCGGGAGCGGGCTCACGCGCCTGGAGGTCTCGGTGGACGCCGTCACGGCCGGGACGTACCGCTCGGTGCGCCCCGGGGGCGACTTTGACGCGCTGGTCCGCTCCATAGACGATTTTTTAGACCTGAGAGCCAAAAACAACCTCGACTTCCCCCTCCTGCGCCTGAGCTTTTTACGCCTCCCCCAAAACGAGGGGGAGCTGGACATGTTTCTCGAGCGCTTCGCCCCCCTGGCCGACATGGTCTCCGTCCAGAAGCCGGTCTGGTTCCCCGGCTCCAGGCTGCCGAGGCCAGGGTCCCTGGACGACCCCGACAAAAACTTCCGTTTGAAAGCGCAGTCCGGCGTCCGCTGCCACCAGCCCTGGCAGAGGCTGGGCCTGGACCAGTCCGGGCGGGCCTGGCCCTGCTGCAGCTGGCACGGCGAGAGTCTTCTGAACCTCTCGGCGGAACGCCATAGCGTCTCGGACATCTGGCGCTCCGGGGCGATGACGGAGCTGCGGCGCGGGCACGAGGAGGGGGCGGTCCCCGCCGCCTGCCGGGACTGCGTCCTCTCGGGGGCTTACTGAGGGGGAGGGGGGACGGGGAGACGAAAACGGACTTTTCGGATTCGCGTCGTCAAGGCGTTTTGTCCAATTCCCGTAAAAATCCCGTCCAAATCCCGCCATGTGACGCGCGCCGCGCGAAAATAAAAATTTATCCTGTCATTTGAAAAGATAAATGACATGACAACCTCGCCGTCCATCGCGGCGGAGGTTTGAAAACGCGGGAGGATAACCGAATTCAAGCGCGAACCGAACGGCCGATTTGAACGGACGGCGGCGGCGTTCCCCAACTATGTCGGCGGCGGCGGGATGATCATCGGGGCGGACGACAACGGCGCGGCGGTCGGAGTTGACGACGCGGACGCGGCTTAAAATCGTCGGTCGAATCCGCGACGACGTCAGACCGCGGACGCCCGGTCTTTTTGACGTCGTCCAGGATAAAATCGACGGCGGGGACGTTGTCCGCGTCATCGCGTCATCGCGTC